>NZ_JBFBBS010000004.1:0-332483 GCF_040682835.1 Streptomyces sp. NPDC051104
GCCCGCTCGGACCCTCGAACAGCTTCGAGTTCGCTTGCCTGACGAGGACCATCCGAAAGATCAACCCTGACAGTTATTCAGAAACGAGTCCCGGCAGTGCCCGAGTACTGGCGCTGCACCCCTGCAGAGGTGGTGCCCTTCTTCACGAAGCCGGTGTCGTCGAGGATCAACACGCCGTCGGGCGTGCCGAGTTGTTCGGCCACGTACGCCTGCAGGTCGTCGCGCAGGCCGTCGGCGTCCCACCGGCTGTGGGAGAGCAGATGCTGCAGACCGTGCGGGGTGGCGTGGCCGGCGTACTCGGCGAGCTGCCAGCTGTTCTTTCGTCCGACTGGGCCGAGTAGTCCGCGGACGTAGTCCCGCATCCGCCGCCGGGCCTCCACCCGTGCGAAGCGGGCTCCGGTTTGTAGGAAGAGTTCTTCGAGTTCCAGGTCCCAGGCATTCGTCGGTACATCGTGGATCATGACAACGGAATGCTCGTCGCGCTGTCATTACATGCGGCGCGGGCACACGTTGGTGGGACGGTCGGCCCAAGACCGCTCCACCCATGCCAAACCCCCGCTACACTCCCCACCGCCAGGCCGTTGACCAGGAGAAATACAGAAGTGCGGCTGGAGTATTAGGGGTTGTGGCCACCGCGGCGGCCTCCTTCCTCGCCGTCGCGGCGTCCCCCGCCCCGGCCCCGGGCTCCGACGGCATCGGCGACTCCTACTTCCCCGGGCTCGGCAACGGCGGCCTCGACGCCCGCCACTACGCCCTCGACGTGGCGTACGCCCCGGACACCGGCCGCCTCGACGGCCGTACGACGATCACGGCCCGTGCCACCCAGAGCCTCACCTCCTTCGACCTGGACCTGCAGCAGCTTCAGGTCACGCAGGTCGAGGTGAACGGCAGACCCGCCCGGTTCACGCGCCAGGGCGACGAGATCCGCATCACCCCGCGCGGCGTTCTGCCCAAGGGCCGCGACTTCACGGTCGCCGTCACCTACGGCGGCATCCCGCAGCCCCTCGGCGGCCCCATCGTGTTCGGCTCCAAGTACGGCTGGATGAAGACCGCCGACGGCGTCTTCGTCGCCTGCGAGCCCAACGCCGCCTCCACCTGGTTCCCGTCCAGCGACCACCCCTCCGACAAGGCCACCTACGACATCCGCATCAAGGCGCCCAAGGGCCTGACCGCGGTCTCCAACGGACGGCTCATATCCACGTACGACAAGGGGGACCAGACCGTCACCCACTGGCGCGAGTCCAAGCCGATGGCCACCTACCTGGCGACGGCGACCATCGGCAAGTTCGACGTGCGGACCGGGAAGACACCGTCCGGGATCCCGATCTACGTCGCCATCGACCCCGTCCTGAAGAACAGCAACAGCGTCGACGTGTACGCCGTCACCGCCGAGGCCACCGACTACTGGTCGAAGGTCTTCGGCGCGTACCCCTTCGAGGAGACCGGCGCCATCGTCGACGACATGCCCGAGGCGGGCTTCTCCCTGGAGGTCCAGTCGAAGCCCGCGTACTCGGCCGTCCGCAACGAGTCGACGATCGTGCACGAGCTGGCCCATCAGTGGTTCGGCGACTCGGTCTCGGTGGCGCACTGGAAGGACATCTGGCTCAACGAGGGCTTCGCGACCTACGCCCAGTGGCTGTGGGCCGAGCACAAGGGCACCCGCTCGGCACACGACTCCTTCGTCGCGGCGTACGACGCGCGCCCCGCCGACAACGCGTTCTGGCAGATCAAGGTGGCCGACCCGCAGCGCGACACCATGTTCGCCTCCGCGGTCTACCAGCGCGGCGCGATGACGCTCCAGGCGCTGCGCGAGCGCATCGGCGACACGGCGTTCTTCGAGCTGCTGCCCGCCTGGACCAGGCTCCACCGCTACGGCAACGCGAACACCGGCGACTTCGTCCGGCTCGCGGAGAAGATCTCCGGGCAGCGACTCGACGACCTGTTCCAGAAATGGATCTTCACCACGGGCAAGCCGACGCTGTAACTTCGGCACAACCCGGAGTTCGCCTTGCTTTGTAAGGTGCACCCTGCTGGATGGGTGAGAATATAAGGGTGCTCCAGCAATTGTTCAGCCCCTCCGTCCAGCACACGCTGGATGTCGTCGGCATCTTCGTCTTCGCGATCTCCGGCGCCCTGCTGGCCGTCCGCAAGAACTTCGACGTGTTCGGCATCGCCGTGCTCGCCGAGGTCACCGCGCTGGGTGGAGGGCTGTTCCGGGACGTGGTCATCGGCGCCGTGCCGCCGGCCGCGTTCACGGATCTGGGGTACTTCCTGACCCCGCTGTTCGCCGCTCTCCTGGTGGTCTTCCTCCATCCGCAGGTGGAGCGCATCCAGGTCGCCGTCAACGTCTTCGACGCGGCCGGACTCGGGCTGTTCTGCGTCGCGGGGACGACGAAGGCGTACGCCTACGGACTCGGCCTGACCGCGTCCGCCGCCCTCGGCCTCGCGACGGCCGTGGGCGGCGGTGTCCTGCGCGACGTCCTCGCCAACGAGGTGCCCTCGCTGCTGCGCTGGGACCGCGACCTCTACGCGGTCCCGGCGATCGTCGGGGCCACCATGGTCGCGCTCTGCATACGTTTCGGCGCGCTGACCCCGTTCACCTCGGGGCTCGCGGTCGTCACCGCTTTCGTACTACGCCTGATGGCGATGAGGTACCACTGGCGAGCTCCGCGCGCCTGGAACCGGCGGTCCAATGTGGCTGAGGGAGACTCCCCGTGGCCTGGCCGGTCATCTGCTGGCTCAGCCAGGTGAACACCGTCGGGATCTGCGGCCGCCACAGGGCCATGCTGTGCCCGCCTGCGCTGTGCGGGATCAGCACCGCGCGCACCGCCGTCGGCGGCTTCGCGATCGCCTGCAGCGCGGCGGCCGCCTGGTAGCCGTCGCCCATCTGGCCCGAGAGGTACAGCGAGATCCGGGGCGGGGTGCGGTAGCCCTTCAGGATGAAGTACGGGTTGTTCTGCCGGCGCAACTCGACGCTCCGCGCGGCCAGCGAGTTGCGCTCGCCGATCGGGTCGTTGTAGCCGGACAGGCTGATCGCGGCCCGGTAGCGGTCGGGGTGCGCGACCGCGAGCTTCGCGGCGCAGTGCGCCCCCGCGGAGTACCCGGCGGCCGCCCAGCCGTCCGGGGCGGGCTGGGCACGGAAGTTGTCCGTGATCATCTTGGGCACGTCGATGCTGAGCCAGGAGTCGGCGTTCACGACGCCCGGGACGTTCGCGCAGCCGGTGTCGACCTTGGCGATGAGGTTGGTGCGCGGCGCCACCAGGATGAACGGCTCCACCTGCCCGCTCTTCATCAGAGGCAGCAACTGCTCGTGCACCTTGAGCGAGCCGAACCATGCCTTGGCCGAGCCCGGGTAGCCGGACAGCAGCTCCACCACCGGGAACTTCTTGTCCTTGTAGGCGGGGTCGCTGTACTGCGGCGGCAGCCACACGTAGACCTCGGCGTCGACGCCGGAGACCCGGCCCTTGAGCTGGGTGACCTCCACCCCGCCGGCCGCGTGCATACCCGGACCGTCGGCCTGGGTGAACGTCTGTTTGACCTTGGGCAGGGCCTTGACCTGGATACCGCCGGTGCCGTCCTTGCCCAGGTCGGCGGCCTGCTGCACGTGGTCGCCCGTTCCGAACAGGTCGGACCAGTTGTCGTAGAGGCTGTTGGCGTTGTTCACCAGGACGAAGACGAGGGTGACCGCCGTCGCCTGGGCGAACACGAGCATGAGCACCCGGACGGCGTGGCGCAGCATCATCGGGCCACGCAGTCGCGACCACAGGAACAGAGGCAGGATGAGGGCGACCGCCAAGAGGACGATCGACGTGATGAGGAACGGCGTCCCGGTCAGGCTCATCGGCTATGCGGCTCTTCCTGTGAACGGGCGGAACGGGCTGTACGTCTTCTGAGAGGGAGACAGCGGGCCGTCGGTCACGGACGAGTGGGGACACTTACCGAGAAATTGCCAGAATCTCACCGGAGAATGGCCGAAATTCGCGCGAGGGTCCGGAGCGACGTCACTCACTCGGCGCTTCAAAGCTACTGCTTAGTAATTTCTTGTTGTACGGTTCTGGCATGCCAGAAGCAGCTACCGCACCGGCCGCGGGGGCCACGGTCGGCGACAGCGAGTTCGACCGCGACACCGCGGTCACCCGACGGGAACCCGGCGTCTACGACATCGACCTCTCCGCCGGCTGGACGATCATCAACGCCGTCAACGGCGGCTATCTGCTGGCCGTCCTGGGCCGCGCCCTCGCGGACGCCCTGCCGCACCCGGACCCGTTCACCGTCTCGGCGCACTACCTGACGGCCTCCCAGCCGGGCCCGGCCGTCGTGCGCACGGATGTGGTGCGCACCGGCCGCACCCTCTCCACGGGTCAGGCGTCCCTCTTCCAGTACGACGAGGACGGCCATGAGGTGGAGCGCATTCGCGTCCTCGCCTCCTACGGCGACCTGGACACCCTCCCCGACGACGTCCGTACGAGCGCGCGGCCGCCCGCGATGCCGCCCCTTGACCAGTGCTTCGGCCCGCAGGACGCTCCGGCCCCGGTCCCCGGCAGCTCGGCCATCACCGACCGGTTGATGCTCAAGCTGGACCCCGCGACCCTGGGCTGGGCGCTCGGCGCACCCTCGGGGAAGGGCGAGATGCGGGCGTGGTTCGGCCTCGCCGACGGCCGGGACGCCGACCCCCTGTCCCTGCTGCTCGCGGTGGACGCACTGCCGCCCACCGCCTTCGAGCTGGGAATCTCCGGCTGGGTACCGACGATCGAACTGACCGTACACGTACGCTCCCGCCCGGCTCCCGGCCCCCTGCGCGTCTCGATCACCACACGCAACCTCGCCGGTGGCTTCCTGGAGGAGGACGCGGAGGTCTGGGACGCCAACGACCGCCTGGTCGCCCAGTCCCGCCAACTGGCTCGCGTCAAACTGCCCTGACCCGAACACCCGGACCGGCGTGCCGCAGGGAAGGCGGACCGGGACGTGGCCCGCGCCGGGGTCCCGGCGCGGAGCCCCGTTCAGGGGGCAGGGGGCGGAGTCCCCGGTGGGGTGCCGGGGCGGAGCCCCTGGTGGGGTCGAAGGGGCGAAGCCCCTGAGGGTGGGAACGGGTAAGGGCGGCGGGGGCGGAACCCATCCCGCCGCACCCCGCCGCACCCCCGGCCTACCCGTCCAGCGGCCGACGGCCCAGCCACGCAGCCAGGCGCGCATAGGCGTCCGCCCCGTCGGGGACCGGAACCGCCGACGCGAACGGCAGGTCGTCTCCCCGTTCCGCCTCCGGCAGGACGAGGCGGCCCACCGCGAGCGCGAACTCCGCCAGTTAGGGGTCCAGGTCACCGGGCCGCCCCAGGGCCTGCCAGAGATCCCAGGTGTGGGCCACGCACTCCATCACATACCCGGACAGCGCGTCGCGCCCCGGCGCCTCTCCCCACGGCACGCGCACAGCCGCGTCCAGCCGGCCGTCGTCCGCCCAGCCCCGCCGCACCGCGGAGCCGGCCTCGTCGTACGCGGCCGCCCAGCCGTCGTCCGGAACGCCGTCCGCGAAGGGATGCAAGGCCATCCCGTCGCCGCCCGCGCCCACCTGGGCGATCCGCAGGGTGCCGCCGACGATGTGCGACAGCAGCGTCCGTACGTCGAACTCCCTGCACGGCGTCGGACCCGCGAGCTGCCCGGGCCGTACGGTCCCGATCAGTGCGGCGGCCTGCTCGGCGGCGCGGGCGTACACGGGGCGGGGGTCGGTCATGGTGTCGGTGGTCGTGGCGGTAGCGGTGGTCGGGGTGGTGTCGTTGGTCATGGCGGTCCTCTCCGTTCTGTTCGGGTCCGCGAGGGATGACCGGAGACTCACGCCATAACCTGACAGTTTCCGTCAACATTTGCGCGCCGGTCCCCGTGCCCGCGATCCTGTGCCCGTGAAGTCCGACCGCCTGCTGTCGATCCTCCTGCTGCTCCAGACCCGAGGCCGCGTCCCCGCCCACGAACTCGCCGAGCGACTGGAGGTGTCGGTGCGCACCATCTACCGCGACATCGAGGCCCTCTCGGCCTCCGGCGTCCCGGTGTACGCGGAGCGCGGACGGCACGGCGGCATCGAACTGCTCGCCGGATTCCGTACGGACGTCACGGGCCTGACCGCCGACGAGTCCCGCGCCCTGTTCATCCTGGCCGCCCAGGGCGCGCACGCCGCGCTCGGCCTCGACGCCGCCCTCGGCTCCGCGCTGCGCAAGGTGATGGCGGCGCTGCCCGCCCCGCACCGCCCCGCCGCCGAGGCCACGAGCCGCCGCATCCTGGTCGACGCCACGCGCTGGAAGGGCGGCCCGCAGTCCGCCGTCGACCTGGACACCCTCCAGGACGCGGTGTTCGCCGACCGCCGCCTCAGGCTGCGCTACCGGCACAGCGGGGCCACGACCCCGCGCACGTACACCGTGGACCCGTACGGGCTCGTCTCGAAGGCCGGCGTCTGGTACCTGGTGGCCGACCGCCGCGGCACCCCCCGGTTGTTCCGCGCGGACCGGGTGCGCTCGGCGACCCTGCTGCCGGACCCGGTGCGGCGGCGCCCCGGTGTCGAACTCGCCGACGTCTGGGAGGTGCTGCGCAGGCAGGTCGAGGAGCGGCCCGGCGGCTTGGAGGTGACGGTCCGGGTGCGCCGCGACATCCTGGACATGTTCCAGCGGCTGACCGCCTCCGCGCTCGTCGCCCTGCCGGAGGACGACGGGGAGAGTCCCTGGGTGACCGCCCGGCTGTCGTACGGGTTCGTCCGCGAGGTGCGCCAACTGCTGGTGTTCGCCGACCGGTTGGAGATCCTGGCTCCGCCCGAGGCCCGCGAGGAACTGGCCCGGGCGGCGTCTTCCGTCACAGAGCTGTACCGGCGCGGGGACTGAGCCCCGGGACGAACACGCAGGTCGGCAAGGTGACTTGGCGCCCCTTTTGCCCGCCGCACAGCCGCGCCACAGGACGCCCTGCGCCAAGCCCACCGGCGGTTGGGACCGGGGGCCCGGCGGTGGCCAGGGCGGCGGCTGCGGCGGCCCCGGCGGGCAGCCGGGCGGCCAGGGGCAGCAGGCCCAGGGCTGATCTGCCGCCCGTCACTCCTTCCAGTGGTGGCGGCCGATACTGATCAGCCGCATCCGCTGGACGGCGAGCCGGGCCACCCGCTCCCGGTCCTCGGCGGCGCCCTCCATGGCCTCCAGGAACTGGGAAGCGGTCACCAGCATCTGGTCGACGTACAGACCGGCGAGCATCAGCAGGTCCTCGTCGCTCCACCCTGCGGACTCAGGGTGTTCGGCCAGCGCGACCTTCACCTCCTCGGCGAACCGGGCGAGTTGCCGGCGTATCGCCTCCCGCACCGGCTGGACGCCGCCGTGCCGTTCGCGGGCGATGAACCGTACGTGTGCGGGGTACGCGTCCACATGACGGGCGATCAGGCCGACGGCGCGCTCGATGCGTTCGTCGCTGTCGCCGGTCGCGGAGACCGTCGACTCGATCATCGAATGGAGGCTGCCGAGGGCCTCCTCGACCAGCTCCACGCCGAGATCCGCGGTCGACCGGAAATGCCGGTAGAAGGCGGTCGGCGCGACGCCGACCGCACGGGTGACCTCGCGCAGACCCAGGCTGCTCAGGCTCTGCTCCTCCAGCAGACCGAGCGCCGCGTCCAGCAGCGCCTGCCGGGTCTTCTGCTTCTGGGCCTGCCGGATGCCGAGGGTGTGACTCATGCCATGCAGTTAACAACTGTTCTCTGTAATTGGAAAGCCATGGGGCGCGCTAGACTGGGAAGTCAGTGAACAAATGTAACTACAATCGTTCACCGAAATGTCACGAGAGGCATCCCGGAGGGGGATCTCGTCCCATGCTGTTCCTCGTCGCCGCACTCCTGCTGCTGGGCACCGTCCTGGGCACCGTGGCCCATGCCCCGCTCTCCTTCACCCTCGTCGCCGCGGCCGTCATCGCCGTATGGCTCGTGGTCTTCGCGGTCCGCGAGCGGCACGGGCGCCGTCGGCACACGTCGGCCCACTAAAACCGCCGTACGTCCTTCGACTCTTGGGAGCTGACCGTCATGCAACTCACCGCCGTACGAACCAAGGACACCGCCGCACGCGGCAAGGAGACCGCCGCTCCGGCCGGCCGCACCGGCGCGCGCGACGCGAACGGCATGGCTGTCGCGTCCTTCATCCTGGGCCTGCTCGGCCTGCTCGTCCTGAACCTCGTGCTGGGCCCGATCGCCATCGCCCTGGCCGCGGTGGCCCTGTGGCGCGGCACGGCCCGCCGGGGCCGCGCCCTGCTGGGCCTCGGCCTGGGTGTGGTGGACCTGGTGCTCCTGGTGACGTTCATGCAGCTGGACCACACGGTGTCCTGGAGCTTCTGACCGCCGGCACCACGACGCCGGGTGCGGCTGCGCCGAGGCCCGGCCGCACCGGCTGCCGAACGGGTGGGGCCTAGAATTGGCGTCACCATGGCATACCTCGACCACGCCGCGACCACCCCGATGCTCCCCGAGGCGGCAGAGGCCCTGACCGCGCACCTCGGCATCACGGGCAACGCCTCCTCGCTGCACGCATCGGGCCGCCGCGCCAGGCGAACCGTCGAAGAGGCCCGCGAAACCCTCGCAGAAGCCCTCGGCGCCCGCCCGAGTGAGGTGGTCTTCACCTCCGGCGGCACCGAGGCCGACAACCTCGCCGTGAAGGGCCTGTTCTGGGCCCGCCGCGCCGCCGACCCGGCCCGCACCCGGGTCCTCGCCAGCCCCGTGGAACACCACGCCGTCCTGGACACCGTCCACTGGCTCGGCGAACACGAGGGCGCCACCGTCGAGTACCTGCCCGTCGACTCCTACGGCCGCGTCCACCCCGAGGCCCTGCGCGAGGCCATCGCCCGCGACCCCGACGATGTCGCCCTCGCCACGGTGATGTGGGCCAACAACGAGATCGGCACCGTCATGCCGGTCCGCGAACTGGCCGAGACCGCAGGCGAGTTCGGCATTCCGCTGCACGCGGACGCCGTCCAGGCCTTCGGCCAGGTCCCCGTCGACTTCGAGGCCTCGGGCCTCGCCGCGATGACGGTCTCCGGGCACAAGATCGGCGGCCCGTACGGCATCGGCGCGCTGGTCCTCGGCCGCCAGTACAGCCCCGTCCCGGTACTGCACGGCGGCGGCCAGGAACGCCATGTGCGCTCCGGCACCCTGGACGTGCCCGCCATCGCCTCCTTCGCGGTCGCCGGACGGCTCGCCGCCGAGCAGCGCGAGTGGTTCGCCCGCGAGATCGGGGCCCTGCGCGACGACCTGATCGAGGAGGTCCGCAAGGCGGTCCCGGACGCGGTCCTGGGCGGCGACCCGGTGGACCGGCTCCCGGCCAACGCCCACTTCACGTTCCCCGGCTGCGAGGGCGACTCCCTGCTCCTGCTGCTGGACGCCCAGGGCATCGAGTGCTCCACGGGCTCCGCCTGCACGGCAGGGGTGGCCCAGCCGAGCCATGTCCTGCTCGCCACCGGCGCCGACCCGGACCTCGCCCGCGGCACCCTGCGCTTCTCCCTGGGCCACACGTCCACGGAGGCCGACGTGGAGGCGGTCGCGAAGGCCATCGGCCCCGCGGTGGAGCGCGCGCGCTCCGCCGGGCTGACCTGACCGGGCCTCCGAGCCCTACCGGGCCCGCGCCGCCCGCTCCCGCCGTACGAGCCCCATGTACCGCTCCCAGTCCCAGTGCGGCCCCGGATCCGTGTGGTCCGTCCCCGGCACCTGGGCGTGCCCGATGATGTGCTCACGGTCGACGGGTATCCCGTACCGGCCGCAGACCGCGGCCGTGAGCCGCGCCGACGCCGCGTACATCGCGTCTGTGAAGGACGACGCCCTCCCCCACTGCCTTAACGGCGTGGGAGGTGCCCCCATCACGAACCCCTCGTGCTCGATGCCGACGCTGCGCTCGTTGTACTCCCGGTTGCCCGCGTGGAACGCCACGTCCAGCTCGCGGATCATCTGCGTGACCCGGCCGTCCCGGCGCACGATGTAGTGCGCCGCCGCACCGTGCCCAGGGTCCTGGAACACCTTCACCGCGCTGCTGTAGCCGCCCTGGGTGACATGGACGATCACACGGTCTATGCCGTAGTCGTCCGGCCGGTCCGCGCGCCGCAGGTTCGCCGGCGACGCGGCCAGCCACCGCGCACCGGGGAAGTCGACCGCGCCCTCCACCCGCGGCTTCTCGACGCCGGGCAGCCGCCACCACAGATGCGCCAGCTCCTGCCGCGCCAGCACGGCCGTGCCCACGGCGGCCGCCGTACCGCCGAGGACCAGCGCGCGCCGCCCGAGACGCCGGTCGCCGTCCCTGTCCTTCATGTGATCCCCCATGTGATCCCCCATGTGATCCCCGCTGTGATCGTCAACGGATACTCCCCGACAGCGGTTCCCGCGGCCCCGTACCCTTGAAGGGCTATGACTGACACCCCGCAGCGCCCCCTCCGCGTCCTCGCCGCCATGTCCGGCGGGGTCGACTCCGCCGTCGCCGCCGCCCGAGCCGCCGAGGCGGGCCACGACGTGACCGGCGTCCACCTCGCGCTGTCCGCGAACCCGCAGTCGTTCCGCACGGGCGCGCGCGGCTGTTGCACCATCGAGGACTCGCGCGACGCCCGCCGCGCCGCGGACGTCATCGGCATCCCGTTCTACGTCTGGGACCTCGCCGACAGGTTCCGCGAGGACGTGGTCGAGGACTTCGTCGCCGAGTACGAGGCCGGACGCACCCCGAACCCGTGCCTGCGCTGCAACGAGAAGATCAAGTTCGCGGCACTGCTCGACAAGGCGCTGGCGCTGGGCTTCGACGCGGTCTGCACCGGCCACTACGCGAAGATCGTGACGCTGCCCGACGGCTCCCGCGAGCTGCACCGCGCCTCCGACATGGCGAAGGACCAGTCGTACGTTCTCGGCGTGCTCGACGAGAAGCAGCTCGCGCACGCCCTGTTCCCGCTCGGCGACACGGTCACCACCAAGGACGAGATCCGCGCGGAGGCCGAGCGACGCGGCCTCGCGGTCGCCAAGAAGCCCGACTCGCACGACATCTGCTTCATCGCCGACGGCGACACCCAGGGCTTCCTCGCCCGCCGGCTCGGCAAGGCCGAGGGCGACATCGTCGACGAGTCCGGAGCCAGGGTGGGCACGCACGACGGCGCGTACGGCTTCACGATCGGCCAGCGCAAGGGCCTCAGGATCGGCACCCCGGCCCCGGACGGCAAGCCGCGCTACGTCCTGGACATCTCCCCCGTGACGAACACGGTCACCGTCGGCCCGGCGTCCGCCCTGGACGTCTCCGCCCTCACCGCCGTCAAGCCCCGCTGGTGCGGAACGGCCCCGGCCGGCCCCGGCACCTACACGGCCCAGCTCCGCGCCCACGGCGGCGAGACCGAGGTGACCGCGGAACTGGTCGACGGCGAACTGAGGGTCCGCTTCACCGAGCCGGTCCGCGGTGTGGCCCCCGGCCAGGCCATCGTCCTGTACGACGGCACGCGCGTGGTGGGCTCGGCGACGATCGCGTCCACGACGCGGGCGACCACCGCGGTCGCGTAGCCCGCGGCCACCGGCCCCCGGGGGGCTACCGGTCGAAGAACTCCGCCAGCACCGGTGCCAGCACCTCGGGATCCACCATGTGGGTCTGGCCCTCCAGCGTGCGGTGCGTGCCCCGGGGCGCCGCTTGGGCGATCGCCTCGGCCGCCCTGCGCAGCCACGGAGGGCTCGCGTCGCCCGCGACGGCCAGGACCGGGACCGTGACGGAGGCCAGCCGCTCCCGGGGCACCAGCCCGTCGCCCATCACGGCGTCGTCATAGGCGAGCGTGTGTGCGATCGCCTCCATGTCCGCCCACATGGGGGACTGGCGGGCGGTCGCGATCACCGCCTCGGCCAGGCCCGTGAGCCTCAGGAACAGCTCCACCGCGTCCCCGCGCCGCCCGGCCGCGAGCACCTCGCTCAGATTCCGGGTGTACTCCGCGCGCTCCTCGGCGCCGCCCTCCCCGTAGTCGGCGAAGGGCACCTCGTACACGGCGACCTGACGGACCGGCAGCCCGCTCGCAGCTGCCCGCAGCACGAGCGCGCCGCCCGACGAGACGCCGTACAGCGATGCCTCGCCGCCCGCGGCCTCGATGAGCGCCGCCAGGTCCTCGACCTCGCGGTCCACGGCGTACGGCGCGGTGTCGCCGCTCGCGCCGCGGCCCCGGCGGTCGTACACGATGACGCTGAAGCGGTCCGAGAGACGCGCGGCCAGGGGCGCCACCGTGGCGCCCGTGGACATCGCGCCGCTCACGAGGACGACCGCCGGGCCCTTACCGGTGCGTTCGTAGGCGATGGGGGTGCCGTCGCGCGAGATGGTCTGCTTGTCCATGACTGTGAGACTGCCGCAGACCACGGCGCCGATCGGTCAAGACACCTCGACTTCGTAGAAGCAGAGGTGGTCCTTGATCCGGGCGACGTCCGGCTTGGGGTCCGGATACGCCCAGACGAGGTCCGGCGCGTCCGGCAGGGACCAGTACGACGCCGTCCCCTTGAAGGGGCAGACCGTGTGGGTGTCCGAGGGGGTCAGGAGGTCCATACGGACGTCCTCGACGGGGATGTAGTACCGCACGGGACAGCCCGTCTCGCGCAGTACCAGGGGGCGGTCGCTGTCCGCCAGGATCTGTCCGCCGTGCACCACGCGCACGTGCCGGTCGCCCTGCTCGATGGTGATCGTGTGTCCTTCGGCCATACCGGGAAAGCGCTCGCGGGGACCCGGTTCTTCCCGCGTACGGTGGTCGGCATGAACATCTGCGTCTTCCTCTCCGCCGCCGACCTCTCCGAGACCTACACGCGGCCCGCCCGCGAGTTCGCCGAACTGCTCGGCAAGGGCGGGCACACCCTGGTGTGGGGCGGCTCCGACGTCGGGCTGATGAAGGTGGTCGCGGACGGGGTGCACGAGGCCGGCGGGCGGCTGGTGGGCGTCTCCGTCGCGTTCCTCTCGGACAGGGCGAGGGCGGGCGTCGACGAGATGGTGGTCGCCAGGGACCTCGCCGAACGCAAGAGGCTGCTCCTCGAGAAGGCCGACGCGGTCGTGATCATGGTGGGTGGCACGGGGACACTGGACGAGGCGACCGAGATCCTGGAGCTGAAGAAGCACGGGCACACCGACAAGCCGGTGGTCCTGCTGAACACCGCGGGCTTCTACGACGGCCTGAAGGAGCAGTTCCGGCGCATGGAGGACGAGGGCTTCCTGCCCAGGCCCCTCGCGGACCTGGTGTTCTTCGCCGAGGAGCCGGTGGGGGCGCTGGCGTACCTGGAGGAGTCGCTGGGGATGCAGTGACGCGGTGGTGCGAGCATGGCGGGCATGGCTACTCATGTGATCACCGGTGCGGGCTCCGGCATCGGCGCGGCCGTCGTCCGCCGTCTGCACGCGCGCGGGGACGACCTCGTGCTGCACGCGCGGGACGCGGGGCGGGCGAAGGAGCTGGCGGCGGAGTACCCCGGGGCGCGGACGCTGGTCGGCGACCTCGCGGAGCCCGACAGGCTGTCCTGGGCCCTCTCGCACCAGAGCCCGCCGGACCGGGTGGACTCCCTGCTGCACATCGCGGGCGTGGTCGACCTGGGCCGGGTGGGCGAGCTGACTCCGAAGTCCTGGCACCACCAGCTGAACGTCAACCTGATCGCGCCCGCCGAGCTGACCCGCCTCTTCCTGCCGCAGCTGCGCGCCGCACGCGGCCACGTCGTGTTCGTGAACTCCGGGGCCGGCCTGAACGCTCACGCCGAGTGGTCGGCGTACGCGGCCTCCAAGCACGGCCTGAAGGCCCTCGCGGACTCCCTGCGCGAGGAGGAGCACGCGAACGGCGTCCGGGTCACCTCGGTCTACCCCGGCCGCACGGCGAGCCCGATGCAGGCCAAGGTCCACCAGCAGGAGGGCAAGCAGTACGACCCGTCCCGGTGGATCGATCCCGAGTCGGTGGCGACGACGGTCCTGATGTGCCTGGACCTGCCGAGGGACGCGGAGGTCAACGACCTCACCGTGCGACCGGGGCGGTAGCGATGTGCAGCCCGTCCGGCGACTGAGGACGAGGCCGAAGGCCGATGGGGGTTTGGGGGCGCAGCCCCCGGGCGGGGCTTTGCCACCGGGCGCCCTCTGGCGGAGGTCCGCGAATCCGGTCTGCCCCGGAGGGCCTACGCTGCCGGGGTGAGTGAGAACAGCGAGTTCACGTTCGGTGCCGCCACCGGCGTAGGGTCCATGCCCGGTGGGGACGCCCGGGAGGCGGCCAGGACCGTCACCGGGAGCTTCGAGGACTTTCCGTTTCTGGCCGAGCTGCCCGCGCGGGGGCCCGGCGCGGACATGATCGGGCGGACCGCGGGGATGCTCGTCGACCTGTACGCGCGCGTGGAGCCGAGCGGCTGGCGGTTGGGGGACCGGCCGGGGCGGGACACCCGGCGGGCCCGGTCCTGGCTCGGCGAGGACCTCGACGCGCTGGAGGAGTTCACCCAGGAGTACCAGGGGCTGCTCAAGGTGCAGGCGGTGGGCCCGTGGACGCTCGCCGCCGCACTGGAGCTGAGGAGCGGCGAGGCGGCACTGTCCGACCCCGGCGCCTGCCGGGACCTCGCCGGCTCGCTCGCCGAGGGCCTAAGACTCCATCTCGACGAGGTGCGGCGCCGTGTCCCCGGTGCCCGGCTCGTCCTCCAGCTCGACGAGCCGTCCCTCACCCCCGTCCTGCGCGGCCAGGTGAGGACCGCGAGCGGGTACCGCACCCACCGGGCCGTGGACCGGCAGATCGTCGAGGCCACGCTGCGGGATGTGATCGGCGTGCACGCGGACGGCCCGGTCGTGGTCCACTCCTGCGCCCCGGACGTCCCGTTCGCCCTGCTGCGCCGTGCGGGCGCCGCCTCGGTCTCGTTCGACCTCTCCCTGCTCACCGAGCGTGACGACGAGGCGATCGGGGAAGCCGTGGAAGGGGGTACACGGCTGTTCGCCGGGGTCGTGCCGTCCACGGACGGCCCATTGTCAGACCCTGCCGGTAGCGTCATGGGTGTCAGGACGCTGTGGCGCAGGCTGGGGCTGAATCCGGGGCTGCTCGCGGAGGCGGTCACGGTCACGCCGACGTGCGGGCTCGCGGGCGCCTCCCCGGACTACGCGCGCAAGGCGCTCGCCCACTGCGTCCGGGCGGCGAGATCCCTCGCGGACAACCCAGAGTAACGGGAGGACAACACGGTGGCCGGCGACAAGCAAGCGGAGACGACGGTGCCCGTCGAGGCCCGGGAGCAGCACGCGCAGCTCGCCGAGCAGATCGAGGAGCACCGCTTCCGGTACTACGTGAAGGACGCTCCCGTCATCAGCGACGCGGAGTTCGACCGGCTCCTGCGCTCCCTCGAAGCGCTCGAGGAGCAGTACCCGGAGCTGCGCACCCCCGACTCGCCCACCCAGAAGGTCGCGGGGGCGTACGAGACGGAGTTCACGGCCGTCCAGCACCGCGAACGCATGCTCTCGCTGGACAACGCGTTCGACGACGAGGAGCTCGCCGCCTGGGCCGACCGCGTTGCCAAGGAGGTCGGCTCCTCCGCGTACCACTTCCTGTGCGAGCTGAAGGTCGACGGCCTCGCGGTCAACCTCACCTATGAGCACGGCCGCCTCACGCGGGCGGCGACCCGCGGCGACGGCCGCACCGGCGAGGACATCACCCCGAACGTCCGTACGATCACGGAAATCCCGGACCGCCTCAAGGGCGACCACGTCCCCGACCTCGTGGAGATCCGCGGCGAGGTCTACTTCCCGATGGAGAAGTTCGAGGAACTCAACGCCCGGCTGGTGGCGGGCGGCGACAAGCCCTTCGCCAACCCGCGCAACGCGGCGGCCGGTTCCCTGCGCCAGAAGGACCCGCGCATCACGGCCACCCGCCCGCTGCACATGGTGGTCCACGGCATCGGCGCCCTGAAGGGCTTCAAGGACGGCCTCACCCGCCTCTCCGAGGCGTACGACCTGCTGAAGTCCTGGGGCCTGCCCACCGCCCGGCACAACAAGGTGGTCGACGACCTCGACGGCGTACGGCAGTTCATCGCCTACTTCGGGGAGAACCGCCACTCCGTGGAGCACGAGATCGACGGAGTCGTCGTCAAGCTCGACGAGATCCCGCTCCAGGGCCGCCTCGGCTCCACCTCCCGCGCCCCGCGCTGGGCGATCGCGTACAAGTACGCGCCGGAGGAGGTCAACACCAAGCTCATCAACATCCGCGTGGGCGTGGGCCGTACGGGCCGGGTCACGCCGTACGCCCAGGTCGAGCCGGTCACGGTGGCCGGCTCGGAGGTCGAGTTCGCCACCCTGCACAACCAGGACGTGGTCAAGGCCAAGGGTGTGCTCATCGGTGACACGGTGGTGCTGCGCAAGGCCGGTGACGTCATCCCGGAGATCCTCGGCCCGGTCGTCGACCTGCGCGACGGCACCGAGCGGGAGTTCGTGATGCCGTCCGAGTGCCCCGAGTGCGGCACACCGCTGCGGCCCATGAAGGAGGGCGACGTCGATCTACGCTGCCCGAACGCACGGACGTGTCCCGCGCAGTTGCGCGAGCGTCTGTTCTACCTCGCGGGGCGCAAGGCGCTGGACATCGAGCACTTCGGTTACGTGGCCGCCGCCGCCCTCACCAAGCCGCTGGAGCCGGCCGAGCCGCCGCTGAAGGACGAGGGCGACCTGTTCGACCTCACCGTCGAACAGCTGCTGCCCATCAAGGCGTACGTCCTCGACCAGGACAGCGGCCTGCCCAAGCGCGACCCGAAGACCGGCGAGGAGAAGGTCGTCACGGTCTTCGCCAACCAGCAGGGCGAGCCGAAGAAGAACGCGCTCGCGATGCTGGAGAACATCGCGGCCGCCAAGGAGCGTCCGCTCGCCCGCATCCTCACCGGCCTGTCGATCCGTCACGTCGGCCCGGTGGCGGCCGAGGCGCTGGCCCGCGAGTTCCGGTCGATCGAACGGATCGACCAGGCGAGCGAAGAGGAGCTGGCGGCCACCGACGGGGTCGGGCCCATCATCGCCGCCTCCCTCAAGCAGTGGTTCGCCGAGGACTGGCACCGCGACATCCTCCGCAAGTGGAAGGGCGCGGGCGTCCGTATGGAGGAGGAGGGCTCGGGCGAGGACGAGGGGCCGCGTCCGCTGGAGGGGCTCACGGTGGTCGTCACCGGAACGCTCGGGCAGTACACACGGGACGGCGCCAAGGAGGCGCTGCAGAGCCGTGGCGCGAAAGTGACCGGTTCTGTCTCCAAGAAGACGTCCTTCGTTGTGGTGGGCGAGAATCCTGGATCGAAGTACGACAAGGCCATGCAGCTGAAGGTCCCCGTGCTGGATGAGGACGGTTTCGCCGTCCTGTTGGAACGAGGGCCGGAAGCAGCCGCGGAAGTCGCGCTTCCGACCGGGGAGTAGCGGTTGAAGGTCACCCGTTCGGCGCATACCAGATGCATACGGGTGGCCGGTCGCATTCGGGCAACCGTCGACGACCGCTGCCCGTGAAAGCCTTCTGCGGCCTACTGTTGAGCTGTGCGCCTGCCGTGCCCGGACGCGTGGTGGGTTTTCAGTCGCGGTGCCGTTGACGGTTCGTCGGGCAATCGGGCCGCGTGGCGAGGGCACCGGCTGTGAGAGGGACGGGAATGGAACCGACCAAGAGCGCCGCCCCGGACTCACGGCTGCGCCTGCGCCGGGTGTCCGGCGCCTGGCGGGCGGGGCGCCGGATCGTGCGGCCGTCCGGGCACGCGGGTACGGACGGCCCGCGTGCCGTGCCACGGGCCCTGCCGGGAGCGCCCCCCGGCCCCGTCGCCGAAGTCCCGGCGGGGAGCACCCCGGGCACGACCTCGCTGCCGGCCCTGCCGCCCGTCACCGGCGCGCTCGCCGACGGGAGTTCCTCCGGGCTGCCCGGTCAGGGTGGGGAGCGGCACATGTCGTGGCCCGCGCTGCCCGCGGTGGTCGTCGCCGCCGCCGGGTTCGTCCTCGGCGCCGGCTTCTACCGCGCGTTCGGCGAACACCACGCGCTGTTCCCGTCCGGTGCCGTCGGCTGGTCCCTGGCCGTGCTCACCGGCATCATCGTCGGCCACCTGGTCATGCTCGGCCGCTCCCGCTGGTGGGGCGGCACGGGCTCGGGCGCCGCCCTCACCCTCGCCGTCCTGCTTCTGTACGGCTGGGTGCCCGCCGGGATGGTCAGCCTCACCGTCGTCGTCCTGGTCGGCGCAGCCCGGCTGGGCCGCTGGCGGCAGGGCATACTGCACGGCGCGGTCGACCTCCTGGGCATCGGCGCCGGAGCCCTCGTACTGGCCGCCTTCGGGCGCGTCCCGACCGTCGAGACGCCCTGGGACCCGCGCACCTGGACCCTCTACGCCGCCCCCCAGGTCGTCCTCGTCGCCACCGCGTACCTCGCCGTGATCCGGCTGCTGCTGTGGTACCTGCACGCGCCACGCACCGGCGGCCTGCCCACCGTCGCCCGCACCGCCCTGGTCCGGCACGGACTCGTCGCCGTCGCGCTGCTCGGCATCGCCCCGCTGGTCTGCGTCGTCGCCGTCGCGGTGCCGGTCCTGCTGCCGCTGTTCTCCATCCCGCTCATCGCCCTGGACTCCACCCTGTGGATAGCCCGCGCCCGCGCCGAGGAGCAGCTGCGCGACGGGCTGACCGGGCTGCCCAACCGGCAGTGGCTGCTGGAGCGCACCTGGACGGCCCTCGACGACGCCGAGCGGATCGGGGCACGGGCCGCCCTGATGCTGATCGACCTCGACCGCTTCCGGTCCGTGAACGACACGCTCGGCCATCTCGCGGGCGACCGGCTGCTGCTGCAGATAGCCGAGCGGCTGCGGCTGGCGCTGCCGCGCGGCGCCGAGGCCGCGCGGCTCGGGGGCGACGAGTTCGCGGTCTTACTACCGGTCGCGGACTCCACGACGTCCGCGTCGAGGGCGGCCCGCAACCTGGTCGCCGCGCTCAGCTCGCCGCTCGATCTGGACGGGCTCACGCTCGTCCTGGAGGCCAGCGCCGGGGTCGCCGTCTTCCCCGACCACGCGCTGGACGCGGAGGGGCTGCTGCGGCGGGCGGACGTCGCGATGTACCAGGCGAAGCGGGACCGCACCGGGGTGGAGGTGTACGAGTCCAAGCGGGACTCGAACACACCCGACCGGCTCGGGCTGCTGGGTGATCTGCGGCGCGCGCTGGACGCGCACGAGGTGCAGTTGCACTACCAGCCGAAGGTGCGCTTCGACGGGCAGGTCGCCGGGCTCGAGGCGCTCGTGCGGTGGGTGCATCCCGAGCGCGGAAAGGTGCCGCCGGACGAGTTCATCGCGATCGCGGAGTCGTCCGGGCTGATGCCGCACCTGACGGAGTACGTGCTGGAGACGGCGCTCGAGCAGGTGGCGCGGTGGCGGGCGCAGGGGCTCATGGTGCCGGTCGCGGTGAACGTCTCGCCGCGCGACGTCCACACGCCGGGGTTCGCCGGGTCGGTCGCGGCGCGGCTGGCGCGGCACGGGGTCCCGGCCGGGGCGCTCCAGCTGGAGATCACGGAGCACGTGCTCCTGGAGGACCCCCAGCGGGCCGCGGACACGCTGGCGGGGCTGGCCGGGCACGGCGTGAAGATGTCGCTGGACGACTTCGGTACGGGCTACTCCTCGCTCGTGCATCTGCGGCGGCTGCCGGTGAGCGAGCTGAAGATCGACCGGTCGTTCGTGGCGCGGCTCGCAGTGGACGCGGAGGACGCCGAGATCGTGCGCTGCACGGTGGACCTCGCGCATTCGCTGGGCCTGCTCGTCGTCGCGGAGGGCGTCGAGGACGACGAGACGTGGGAGCGGCTGCGGGACCTGGGCTGCGACGCGGTGCAGGGGTGGCTGGTCGCGGCGGCGATGCCGGCGGACGAGACGACGGCGTGGCTGCGGGCCCGAGGAGTGCGGGGGTGGCAGCGCCCCAGGGCCGCGCTGCCCGCGGCCACCGCGGACGACCCCGGGCGGCTCGGCTGACCCGAGAGCCGTCGTGATCAGTTCGTCCCCGCCGCGAAGTGCCCGATCAGCAGGGCGAGCCGGCGTTCATGGGCCTCGGCCGGCAGGCGTCCGCTGCGCATCAGCGTGACCAGGCCGTGCAGCCCGGCCCAGTAGGTCTCCGCGAGCAGGCCCGGGTCGTCGCCCTCGTGCGCGACGGGTTCCACGGCCCGGAGCAGTTCGCCGAACGCCTCCTGCAGGGCCGCGGGCGCCTCCGGTGTTGCGAACGGCAGGTCCACGGTGTGGGTGAACATGGCGTCGTAGAGCGCGGGCCGCCGCCGCGCGAAGTCCGTGTACGCCTTCCCCACCGCTGCCAGCGCCCCGCGCGTGCCCTCGGCCGCCGTACGCGCCGCCCGCAACTCGGCCGCCAGCTCCGCGCAGCCCTGCACCGCGACCGCCGCCATGATGGCGTCCTTGCCCTTGAAGTGGCTGTACAGGACGGGCTGGCTGTACTCGATCTCCGCGGCGAGCCGCCGGGTGGTGACGGCGTCCCAGCCCTCGGCCTCCGCCAGTTCCCGCGCGGCCGTCACGATCAGCCGTTCGCGTTCCGCTCGTTCGCGCTCCCGGCGCGTCTGGATCGTCATGCCGAAAGTCTAGCAGCGCTAGCCAATCTGTCGGCGCTCTGTTAGTGTCGCTCTTGTCGCTAGCGCCGCTAGCTCACCTTGATGGGGGAGAAGAGACATGACCGTCACCGCGTACACCCTGGCCGTCCTGCTCGACCTGTTCTGCGTGTTCCTCGGCTACCGCTTCTGGTTCCGGCCCGCCTCCGCCGCGGCCGGCTATGGCGTCCCCGCCGACCCTCGTGGCGAAGCCGGTGCCTACCTGTCGATCAAGGGCCTCAGGGACGGTGCCTTCGGGCTGGTGGGCCTCGCGCTGCTGGCCTTCGTCGGTGCTCGTGCCGAGGCCTGGCTGATGGTCTGCGTGGCACTCGTCCCACTCGTCGACACGCTGATAGTCCTGCGCCACGGCGGCAGGAAGGCCGTGGCCTTCGGGATCCACTTCGCCACCGCAGTCGTTGTACTGATCAGTGCCGGCCTGCTCTTCGCCGTCTGATCACGCCGATACCGACACCAGGGGGTCACACATGTCGCTGTTCGTGCCGAAGTTCGAAGAGCCCGTGATCGTTCGCGAGGCCGAGGCCGAAGTCGTCGGTCGCGCGCCCAGCACCATCCGTCTGCTCGCCGACAGCAGCGCGACCGGAGGCGCCCTGTCCACCCAGCGCGTCACCCTCAAGGGCGGCGCCGACGGCGCCAAGCCGCACTGGCACGACAACTCCGCCGAGATGTTCTTCCTGCTCGACGGCGCCGCGGACATCCTCTCCGGGGAGGACATCGTCACCGCCGGACCCGGCGACCTCGTCGTCGTCCCGCCCGGCAAGCCGCACGCCTTCGCCGCCGTACCCGGTGCGGACGCCGACCTGCTCATCGTGATCACCCCGGGCGTCGAGCGCTTCGAGTACTTCCGTCACCTCCAGCGCATCGCCCTCGGCGAGGCCACCCCGGAGAGCCTGCTGGAGGTGCAGGACCTGTACGACAACCACTTCCTGCGCAGCCACGCCTGGGAAGGGCGCCGAGGCTGAGGGGCGGGCCCGGCAAACCGTTTCACGGCGACCGGCCCCCGCCCCATAGGATTAGGACCTGTCGACACATTCCCGCCTGCCGTGCGGCGTCTGGCACGCACGCTCGCCGCGTTGCCGAATCGTCCACGTGGCTCCGCCACGAGGACGCTCCGGCGCCTTGCGATCGCACGCACCAGACGCCGCACGGCCCGCCCTTCGGGCGGACGACGGGAAGGTGCCGACAGGCCCTAGGCCCAAACCACACACACTCACCCCAGAGGATCGCTGCATGCCTGGCATCACGCGCGAGGAGGTCGCCCACCTCGCCCGGCTGGCGCGTCTGGAGCTGAAGCCCGAAGAGCTCGACCACTTCGCAGGCCAGCTCGACGACATCATCGGCGCGGTCGCCCGCGTCAGCGAGGTCGCCGACCAAGACGTACCGCCGACCTCTCACCCGCTGCCGCTGGCGAACGTCATGCGCCCGGACGAGGTCCGTCCGTCGCTCACCCCCGAGCAGGCGCTGTCCGGCGCCCCGGCCCAGGAGCAGCAGCGTTTCAAGGTGCCGCAGATCCTGGGGGAGGAGTAGCCCGCCATGACGGACAAGAACAGCATCATTCGGCTCACCGCCGCCGAGACCGCCGCGAAGATCGCCTCCGGCGAGCTGACCGCCGTCGAGGTCACCGAGGCCCACGTCGCCCGGATCGAGGCCGTCGACGAGAAGGTGCACGCCTTCCTGCACGTCGACCGTGAGGGCGCGCTCGCCCAGGCCCGTGCCGTCGACGAGAAGCGGGAGCGCGGCGAGAAGCTCGGCCCGCTCGCCGGTGTGCCCCTCGCGCTGAAGGACATCTTCACCACCGAGGGCATCCCGACCACCGTCGGCTCCAAGATCCTCGAGGGCTGGATCCCGCCGTACGACGCCACCCTCACCAAGAAGCTGAAGGAAGCGGACGTCGTCATCCTCGGCAAGACCAACATGGACGAGTTCGCCATGGGGTCGTCGACGGAGAACAGCGCGTTCGGGCCGACCGGCAACCCCTGGGACCTCACCCGTATCCCCGGCGGTTCCGGCGGTGGGTCGAGCGCCGCGCTCGCCTCCTTCCAGGCGCCCCTGGCCATCGGCACCGACACCGGCGGCTCCATCCGCCAGCCCGCGGCCGTCACCGGCACGGTCGGCGTCAAGCCGACCTACGGCGGTGTCTCCCGCTACGGCATGGTCGCCTTCTCCAGCTCCCTCGACCAGGGCGGCCCCTGTGCCCGCACGGTCCTGGACGCGGCCCTGCTGCACGAGGTCATCGCGGGCCACGACCCGCTGGACTCCACCTCCATCGACGCGCCGGTCCCGCCGGTCGTCGAGGCCGCCCTGGGCGGCTCCGTGGAGGGCATGCGCGTCGGTGTCGTCAAGCAGTTCCGCGGCGAGGGCTACCAGGCCGGCGTCCTGCAGCGCTTCGACGAGTCCGTCGCGCTCCTGAAGGAGCTGGGCGCGGAGATCGTCGAGCTGGACTGCCCGTCCTTCGACCTGGCGCTGGCCGCTTACTACCTGATCGCCCCGAGCGAGTGCTCCAGCAACCTCGCCCGCTTCGACGGCCTGCGCTACGGCCTGCGCAGCGGTGACGACGGCTCGCACTCCGCCGAGGAGGTCACCTCGCTGACCCGTGCCGAGGGCTTCGGCCCGGAGGTCAAGCGCCGCATCATGCTCGGCACCTACGCCCTGTCGAGCGGCTACTACGACGCGTACTACGGCTCCGCCCAGAAGGTCCGCACGCTCATCACCCGCGACTTCGAGAAGTCGTTCGAGAAGGTGGACGTGATCGTGTCGCCCACGACCCCGACCACCGCCTTCCCGATCGGCGAGCGCGCCGACGACCCGATGGCGATGTACCTGGCGGACCTGTGCACCATCCCGGTCAACCTGGCCGGAAACGCCGCCATGTCGCTGCCCTGCGGTCTGGCGCCCGAGGACAACCTCCCCGTCGGCCTGCAGATCATCGCTCCGGCGATGAAGGACGACCGCCTCTACAAGGTCGGCGCCGCCGTCGAGGCCGCCTTCGTGGAAAAGTGGGGGCACCCGCTTCTCGAGGAGGCTCCGTCGCTGTGAGTAAGGCACTGTCCAAGGCCAAGGGCTTCAAGAAGTCCAAGTCCGGTACGTACCTGTCCATGGCCACCACCGCGTTCGGCGCGATCAGTGTCGCGAAGCAGGTCAAGAAGGCCCGCCTCGAACACGACACGCTGCGACTGATCGACGCCGCCGTGTCCGCCGCCGCCATCGTCACCGGCCTCGCCCTGCTCGTGCGGGAGCTGAAGCGCCTGGGCGACGACGACGTCCTGCTGGGCTGAGAGGGAAAGTTTCACCGTGACCACCATGACCGACCTGGTGTCGTACGAGGACGCGCTGGCGTCGTACGACCCCGTCATGGGCCTCGAGGTCCATGTCGAACTCGGCACCAGGACCAAGATGTTCTGCGGCTGTTCCACGGCGCTCGGCGCCGAGCCGAACAGCCAGACCTGCCCCACCTGTCTCGGCCTGCCCGGCTCCCTCCCGGTCGTCAACGCGACCGGCGTGGAGTCCGCGATCAGGATCGGTCTCGCGCTGAACTGCGAGATCGCCGAGTGGTGCCGCTTCGCCCGGAAGAACTACTTCTATCCGGACATGCCGAAGAACTTCCAGACCTCCCAGTACGACGAGCCGATGGCCTTCAACGGCTACCTCGACGTGCAGCTGGAGGACGGCACCACCTTCCGCGTGGAGATCGAGCGCGCCCACATGGAGGAGGACACCGGCAAGTCGACGCACGTCGGCGGCGCCACCGGCCGCATCCACGGCGCCCGGCACTCGCTGCTGGACTACAACCGCGCCGGCATCCCGCTGATCGAGATCGTCACCAAGCCGATCGTCGGCGCCGGCGAGCGCGCGCCCGAGGTGGCGAAGGCGTACGTCCGTGAGCTGCGCGAGCTCATCCGGGCGCTCGGCGTCTCCGAGGCCCGTATGGAGATGGGCCAGATGCGCTGTGATGTGAACCTCTCGCTGATGCCCAAGGGCTCGGAGAAGTTCGGCACTCGCAGCGAGACCAAGAACGTCAACTCGCTGCGCTCCGTCGAGCGCGCCTGCCGCTACGAGATCCAGCGCCACGCCGCCGTGCTCGGCAGCGGCGGCACGGTGATCCAGGAGACCCGCCACTTCCACGAGGACACCGGCACGACGACCTCGGGCCGGACCAAGGAGGAGGCCGAGGACTACCGGTACTTCCCCGAGCCGGACCTGGTGCCGGTCGCGCCCCCGCGCGAGTGGGTCGAGGAGCTGCGCACCTCGCTGCCCGAGCTGCCGCTGGTGCGCCGCAACCGGCTGCGCGAGGAGTGGGGCGTCTCCGCCACCGACATGCAGGCGATCCTCAACGCCGGTGCTCTGGACCTGATCGTCGACACGATCGACGCGGGCGCCGACGCGGCCGCCGCGCGCAAGTGGTGGATGGGCGAACTGGCTCGCAACGCCAACGAGTCGGGCAAGGCCCTGGACGAACTGCCGATCACCCCTGAGCAGGTCGCGCGCGTGACCAAGCTGGTGGAGTCGGGTGACCTGAACGACAAGCTGGCCCGCCAGGTCATCGAGGGCGTCCTCGCGGGCGAGGGCACCCCGGACGAGGTCGTCGAGAAGCGCGGTCTGAAGGTCGTCTCCGACGAGGGTGCCCTGACCGCCGCCGTCGACGAGGCCATCGCCGGCAACCCGGCCATCGCGGACAAGATCCGCGGCGGCAAGGTGGCCGCGGCCGGCGCCCTGGTCGGCGCCGTCATGAAGGCCACCCGCGGCCAGGCCGACGCGGCCCGCGTCAAGGAGCTGATCCTTCAGAAGCTCGGCGTCAGCGAGGGCTGAGAGACAGCGCGGAACGCTCCCGAGGGGCAGTACACCGAACCTGGTGTACTGCCCCTCGTTCGCTTACAAAAACCTTATGTGGTGGCAGAGTTGCTGGGATTGTCCTGTGACTTGGGTCCCATTCCCGTGAGTAACGCCACGAAAGTGACAAACGATCTTTTCCGGCTGCGAAAGTGTTGTGGATCGCTCATGTGTTCTTTGCGGGCTGTTCAGTTCTCTTAGCGGCTGTCCCCGGGCAAAGATCCACGAAATACCCCAGGGAGCACGTCCGTGGCAGCCCTCGCACGTTGGTGTGTCCGCCACCGCCTCGTCACCGTCCTGCTGTGGCTGATCGCCTTCGCCGGCGTCACCTCCGCGGCAGCCGTCACGGGCTCCGCGTACTCGAACGACTACGGCGCCCCCGGCACCGAGTCCGACCGCGCCTACCGGCTGGTCCAGAAGGGCTTCCCGCACCTCAGCGGCGACAGCGACACCGTCGTCTGGCACGCCGCCGACGCCGGCGTGCGCGACACCGACGTCCAGCAGGCGATGACCCGCACCCTGGACCGCATCGCGGACCTGCCCGGCGTCGCCTCCGTCACCAACCCCTACGAGGGCAACCGCGGCGACGCGATCAGCCGCGACGGCCACACCGCGTACGCGACGGTCACCTTCGCCCACGAGGCCCAGGACATCAAGAAGGGCGAGGCCCAGGCCGTCGTCAGCGCCGCCAAGGCCGCCGAGACCCGCGGGCTCCAGGTGGAGCTCGGCGGCAGCGCCGTCTCGCTCACCGAGGCGCAGGGCGGGCACCTCGCCGAGGCCATCGGCGTGGCCGTCGCCGCCGTGGTCCTCTTCCTCGCCTTCGGCTCCCTCGCCGCTTCCCTGCTGCCCATCGCGACCGCGCTGATCGGTGTGGGCACCGCCTACTTCGGCATCGACCTGCTCGGGCACGCGATGACCGTCGCCGACTTCGCGCCCATGCTCGGCCTGCTGATCGGGCTCGGCGTCGGCATCGACTACGCGCTGTTCATCGTGACCAGGCACCGCCGCAGCCTCAAGCGCGCGGTCCCGGTGGCCGAGGCCGCCGTGAACGCCGTCGCCACCACCGGACGGGCCGTCGTCTTCGCGGGCGCCACCGTGTGCATCGCGCTGCTCGGCATGCTGATCCTCCGGCTCGGCTTCCTCAACGGCGTCGCGGTCGCCGCCTGCCTGACCGTGCTGCTCACCGTCGCGGCCTCCGTGACCCTGCTGCCGGCCCTGCTGTCCTTCATCGGCCCGCGCGCCCTGAGCAGGCGGGAGCGGCGCAGGCTCTACGAGCACGGGCCAGAACCCGAGATGCCGACCGGGCTCTCGGCCCGATGGTCCGCGTTCGTCGAGCGCCACCCCAAGAAGCTCGGCGCCGTCGCCCTGGCCGTCATGGCGCTGCTCGCGCTGCCCACGTTCTCCCTCCACCTGGGCACCTCCGACCAGGGCAACGACCCGAAGTCGTCGACCACCCGGCAGGCGTACGACCTCCTCGCCGAGGGCTTCGGCCCCGGTGTCAACGGCCCGCTCACCCTGGTCGGCAAGGTCGGCGGCGCCGAGGACGAGCTCGCCCTCGACAACCTCGACTCCACGCTCGCCGCGACCAAGGGCGTCGCCGCCGTGACGCCGGTGACGTACAACGGCAGCGGCACCACGGCGTACCTCACCGTCGTACCCGACTCCGCCCCGCAGTCCCAGCAGACCAGCGACCTGGTGAAGCGGCTGCGCTCCGACGTGCTGCCGCGCGCCGAGAAGGGCACCACCCTCGACCTGTACGTGGGCGGGGTGACGGCCGGCTACGACGACTTCGCGAGCGTGATCGTCGGCAAGCTGCCGCTGTTCGTGAGCGTGGTGATCGGCCTGGGCTGCCTGCTGCTCCTGCTGGCCTTCCGGTCCTTCGGCATCCCGCTGAAGGCAGCCGCGATGAACCTCGCCGCCGTCGCCGCCGCCTTCGGCGTGGTCGTCGCGATCTTCCAGTGGGGCTGGGGGAGCGAACTGCTGGGCCTCGGCAGCGCCGGCCCGATCGAGCCCTTCCTCCCCGTGATCATGGTCTCGGTGCTCTTCGGGCTGTCCATGGACTATCAGGTGTTCCTGGTCAGCCGCATGTACGAGGAGTGGCTGGAGACCGGCGACAACCGCCGCGCCGTACGCATCGGCCTCGCCGAGACCAGCCGAGTGATCAACTCGGCCGCCGTCATCATGATCTCCGTCTTCCTGTCCTTCGTGCTCGGCGGCGACCGCGTGATCGCCATGTTCGGCATCGCCCTCGCCTCCGCCGTCGCCCTGGACGCCTTCGTCCTGCGCACCCTCCTCGTCCCCGCCCTGATGCACCTCCTCGGCGCCGCCAACTGGTGGCTGCCCGCCTGGCTGGAGCGCCGGCTGCCGCGGATCAGCATCGAACCGCCCGAGTGCCGTGCGACGATCCCTGGGCGGCGTCCGGAGGAGGACGCCCTGGTCGACGTACTGCTGAAGGAGCGGGACCAGGATGTACGCGATATCCCTGGGTGACGACGGGGCCGAGCTGCGGCCCCTGGAGCCGTGGCACGCCGAGGAGTTCCTCGCGCACCTCGACCGCGGGCGGGAGTTCATCACCCAGCACATCCGGTTCGGGGAGAACGCCACCGACGTGGACTCCGCCCGGGAGATCCTCAAGGGGTACGCCGACAAGCGCGCCGCCGACAGCGGCTTCCTGCACGGGCTGTGGCTGGACGGCAAGCTGGTCGGCGGACTGCTCTTCCGCGTCTTCGAGGCCGCCGCCGGCAACTGCGAGGTCGGCTGCTGGCTGGAGCCCGCGGCGGCCGGGCTGGGCCTTGTCACCCGTGGGGCACGGGTGCTCATCGACCGGGCGTTTGACGAGCGCGGCATGCACCGTGTGGAGTGGTACGCGTCGTCCGCCAACGAACCGAGCATCAACGTGGCGCGGCGGCTCGGCATGACCCGGGAAGGGGTGCTCCGCGAGGCGTACCCGCACCGGGGTGTGCGTCAGGACATCGAGGTCTGGTCGGTGCTCGCCCCCGAGTGGAGTGCGGCACGCGCGCGTGACGACCGCGGCGATCACTAAGAGACGATCGCCAAGAGCCGATCATTAAGAGACCTCTCAGACAGCGTCCGTACGGTGCGAGGCATGGGAACCAAGACAGTGGACGAGGCCAAGGCCGCGAGCGGCGTCGAGGCGACGAACAACGAGGAGAAGGCGGAGGTCAGCAAGACCGATGAGGCCGCCGAGGCCACCGAGGCCACCGAGGCGAGGGAGGCCGAGGCGACGGAGGCTGCTGAGGTAGCGGATGCTGAAGGGAAGGCCGCCCCGCAGGGCCCCTCCGGCATCGGCCAGGGCGCCGGGGCCGTGGTTGCGGCCGCGCTCGGCTTCGTCTCGCTCAGCGGCAGCTGGCTCGGCACCGTGGCCGGAGCGCGCCAGCAGCTCATCGGGCAGCTGCGGACCTCGTCCCAGGCTGGCGTCGCCGAGCAGATCAAGGCGGTCTACGGCGACGCCTGGCACGCCACCGCGCTGTGGGGCGGCCTGTTCGCACTCGCCGCCCTGATCGTGGGCGTCGTGGTGCTGGCCCGGCCTGCGTTCGGGGCGCCCGGGAAGCCGCAGGCCACGTGGATCAAGTCGGTCGCGTGGGGCGGTGTCGCGCTGGGTGTCATCGGCCTGCTGCTGGCCGTGCTGAAGTACACGGACATTCTGCTCGGGCTGCCGTCCGCCAGTTGAGTTGAGGAACGCGGAACGCGGTATGAGGGGTCTCGGGGCGTCTCCGGCACTCCCGCCGGGGCCCTAAGACCCCCTCTTCGCATCTAAGGCCCCTACCGAGCCGGAAGATGCGGAACTTTCCCGATGCGACGGAAGCCCCTCGGAAACGAAGGTTGAGGCAGCGCAGAAAGCGATGCCGCACCACAACTTCCCAGGGGGACGCACATGTTCGCGTACGAGCTGCACAAGATCCGTTCCGCCGAGCTGATCCGCGAGGCCGACGACTACCGCCTCGCCCGCACGGCCCAGCGCCGCAGGCAGTCCGCCGACGACGCGGCCCGCCAGGCCGGGTCCCATAGTGCCCGCCGGGGCCGGAGCGGGTTCACCCGCGCGGCGTGAACACGCGGCCTTGGGGGGACGGCGGCACGGGCCCCGCGCTCCCGGCGCACGCCGACCCCGCCCGATCCGACGCGGCGGCCGTCCCGGAACCACCGGGGGCGGCCGCTTCGCCGTCACCCGAGCGGATAATCGGTGCCGCCCTGTCAGTGCCTCGTGACATGCTCGGGGGCGTGGAGACCAGGTCCGTCAGCCCCGTTTTCGTCGGCCGCGACGAGGAGTTGGGGGCGTTGCACGACGCGCTCGCCCGCGCCGCAGCCGGGGAGCCCCAGGCGCTGCTCGTCGGGGGCGAGGCGGGCGTCGGCAAGACCCGGCTGCTGGAGGAGTTCACGGCGGCCGCGGCCCGCCGGGACGTCGTCGTCGCGCTCGGCGGCTGCGTCGAGATCGGCGCCGACGGGCTGCCCTTCGCGCCGTTCTCCACCGCCCTGCGCGCCCTGCGCCGCCAGCTCCCCGAGGAACTCGCCGAGGCCGCCGCCGGCCAGGAGGAGGAGCTCGCCCGGCTGCTGCCCGAACTCGGCGAGGCCCGCCGCGGCCCGCGGGACGACGAGGAGGGCATGGCCCGCCTCTTCGAGCTCACCGCCCGCCTGCTCGAGCGGATCGCCGCCCGCCGCACCGTCGTCCTCGCCCTGGAGGACCTGCACTGGGCGGACGCCTCCACCCGCCACCTGCTCGCCTACCTCCTGCGTACGCTGCGCAGCGGCCGTCTGGTCGTCGTCGCCACCTACCGCTCCGACGACATCCACCGCCGCCACCCGCTGCGCCCCCTCCTCGCCGAACTCGACCGCCTGCGCACCGTCCGCCGCATCGAGCTGGGCCGGTTCAACCGCACCGAGGTCGAACGCCAGATCGCCGGCATCCTCGCCGCCGACCCCGACCCCGCCCAGGTCGACGACATCTTCGCCCGCTCCGACGGCAACGCGTTCTTCGTGGAGGAACTGGCGGTGGCCGCCCAGGACGGCTGCTGCACCGGCCTCACCGACTCCCTGCGCGACCTCCTCCTCGTCCGTGTCGAGGCGCTGCCCGAGACCGCCCAGCGGGTCGCCCGGACCGTCGCCGAGGGCGGCTCCACCGTCGAGTACCGCCTCCTCGCGGCCGTCGCCTCACTCGCCGAGGACGACCTCATCGAGGCCCTGCGTGCCGCCGTCGGCGCCAACATCCTCCTCGCCACCCCGGACGGCGACGGCTACCGCTTCCGCCACTCCCTGGTCCGCGAGGCCGTCAGCGACGACCTGCTCCCCGGCGAACGCTCACGTCTCAACCGCCGCTACGCCGAGGCCCTGGAGGCCGACCCCACCCTCGTCCCCGCCGACCAGCGCGCCACCCGCCTGGCCAGCTACTGGTACCACGCGCACGACGCCGCCAAGGCCCTGCCCGCCGTGCTCGACGCCGCGGTGGAGGCCCGCCGCCGGCACGCCCACTCCGAACAATTGCGGCTCCTGGAGCGGGCGATGGAGCTGTGGGACCTCGCCCCCGACGACGTACGGGCGGCCCTGCGGCCCGTGGACCACGCCGAGGTCTACCCTCCCTGCGGCTGCGACCCGGCGACCACACCCCTGCGCTACCTCGACCTGATGGCCGAGGCGGCCGTGGCGGGCCGGCTGTGCGGGGAGCGGGAACGCGCCCTGAAGATCACCAAACGGGCCCTGCGCCTCCTGGAGGAGGAACCCGATCCTCCCCCAAGCTCTCAACAAGGTTCGAGCAGGGGAGACCCCCTCCGCGCCGCCTGGTTCTGGGTGCAGCGCTCCCGGCTCGTGCAGAACACGGGCCGCGGCGACGGATGGAAGGAACTCGCCACGGCCCAGGAGCTGGTACGGGGACTGGCGCCCTCGGAGGTGCACGCCGAGGTGCTCGCCATGGTCGCCGGCTGGTCGATGCTGCACGAACCCGGCCCCGACGCCTTTTCGGCCGCCGAGCGCGCCGTGGAGTACGCGCGCATGGTGGGCGCCCGTGACATCGAGCTCAACGCCCGTCTCACCCTGGGCGGCCTCCTGGTCGACGCGGGTGACATCGACACCGGGCTCGCGGAGATCTACGAGGTCAAGGAGCAGGCGGCCGCCCTCGGCGAGGCCTATGTGAGGGGCCGCCTGCATGTGAACCTGCCGTCCCACCTGGAGGGCATCGGCCGTTCCCGGGAGGCTGTCGAGGTGCTCCGAGAAGGCCTGGAGATCACCCGGAAGCTGGGGCTGACGGACTCCGAGGCCTGGGTATGGGGCAACCTCGGCGAATCCCTCTACTCGCTGGGCCGCTGGGACGAGGCCGCCGAGGCCGGGCTCCACTCCGAGCGGGTCGGCCAGAGCGCCAAGCCCCGCGCCTTCCGGGCCACGATCCACGCGCACCTCGCGCTCGCCCGCGGCGACCTGGCCGAGGCAGGACGGCAGCTGGCCGCCGCCCGCGCGTACCTGGGCACGCACGACACCATGCCGCAGCACGAGCTGAGGCTGGAGCACGTCACCATCGGGATCGCCGCCGGCGAAGGCCGCCTCGCTGACGCCCGCGCCGCTTTCGCCACCGCACTGACCAGGGGGTTTCCGCCCGGCACCCAGCGCTACGGCTGGCCGCTGCTACTCGCCGCCGCCATCGCCGAGGCCGACGCGCTCGGGCTGCCCGCCGCCGAGCCGGGCCGCGCCGAGACGCTGGAACGGATCCGCGACACCGCGAAGACACTCGCCGCGAACGTGCCGGTGTGGCAGGCGTACGCATGCTGGGTCCGTGCCGAGCTGCTGCGCGCCGAGGGCCGTGGCGCCCCGGACGTCTGGGCGGAGGCCGTGACCGCCTTCGAGGCCCTGGACCGCCCGTACGACCTGGCCCGAGTCCGGCATCGGCTCGCCGAGTCCCTGCTGGTCCCGGGCGGCGACGAGGACGCGCGCGAGCGGGCCGCCGAGCTGCTGCGGCTGGCCGGGGCGGTGGCCGACCACCTCGGTGCCCGGCCGCTCGCCGACTTGGTCGCCCTGCTTGCCCGGCGCGCCCGCCTCACCCTCACCCGCGCCCCGGAACCGGCCGCGCTCGATCCCGTCGAGTCCCTGGGGCTTACCAACCGGGAGCGGGACGTGCTCCGCCTGGTCGCGATCGGCCGCAGCAACCGGCAGATAGCCGAGGAGCTGTTCATCTCCCCGAAGACCGCCAGCGTCCACGTGTCGAACATCCTGGCGAAGTTGGGTGTCGCGGGCCGGGGCGAGGCGGCGGCGGTGGCGCACCGGTTGCGGTTGTTCCCGGCGGAGGCGCCCCCTGTCCAGGCCGCAGGCTGAGGCTTACGCTGACGGGAGTCGGGCCCCAGGGAGGCGCCGTGTTCAGCATGTTCGAGGAACTGTTCGCGCCCGGCCGCAAACACACCCACGATGAGCAGAAGCGCCTGGAACTGACCCGGCTGGACGTCACGGACGGCGATCCGGGCCGTGGCCCGATCGACCTGGCGTCGGGCACGGTGGTCATACGCCTGCCGAAACCGGCTCCCGCCGACCCCGGGCCCGACGAAGACTGAACGGGCCCGCCCGGCTACGACACCTCGAGCTCCAGGATCCGGTCGTCGGACGGCGACGGCTTGCCCCGGCCGTCCGTGTTGCTGGTCGTCAGCCACAGCTTGTCGCCGCCGGCCGCGACCACGGTGCGCAGACGGCCGTGGGTGCCGGTGAGGAAGGCCTGCGGGGGCGCCGAGGTCTCCGTGCCCCTCAGCGGGATGCGCCACAGCCGCTGCCCGCGCAGACCCGCCATCCAGATCGAGCCCTCGGCGTAGGCGATGCCGCTGGGGGAGGCCACGTCGGTGTGCCACTGGGCGATCGGGTTCTGGTACTTGGGGTCGTTCGAGCTGCCCTCGGTGTCCGGCCAGCCGTAGTTGCCGCCCGGCTTGATCGCGTTGAGCTCGTCCCAGGTGTCCTGGCCGAACTCGGAGGCGTACAACCGCTGCTTGCCGTCCCAGGCCAGACCCTGCACATTGCGGTTCCCGTACGAGTAGACCACCGAGTTCCCGAAGGGGTTGCCGGGGGCGGGCTCGCCCTCGGGGGTCATGCGCAGGATCTTGCCGCCCAGCGAGTTCCGGTCCTGGGCCAGACCGCGGTCGCCCGACTCGCCGGTGCCCGCGTACAGCATGCCGTCGGGGCCGAACGCGATACGGCCGCCGTTGTGGATGAAGCCCTTCGGGATGCCCTTGAACACGGTGTCCGGTGCGCCGAGCTGCTCACCGGCCGGCTTCCGCGGGTCGTACAGCATGCGGACGATGCGGTTGTCGGAGTCGGTCGTCAGGTAGGCGTAGACCAGGTGGTCCGAGGCGTGGTCCGGGGAGAGCGCGATGCCCAGCAGACCGCCCTCGCCGTCGGCGGCGACGCCGGGCACCGTGCCCAGGAGCGTTTTCCGGCCGGTCCTGTCGTCGACCCGGATGATCGTCCCGTCGTCCCGGGAGGAGACCAGGAGCCCGCCGCCGGGCAGCGGAGCCAGGCCCCAGGGCGTCTTGAGGTGATCGGCGACCGTGCGCACCACCCGCACCGACCCCTTGGCCGGCGGTGTCTCTTCGGCGGTCCGCCCGGAGGTCGACGGTGCCGCCGAGCCGGCCGAGGAACTCTCGCCCCCACCCGGCGTGCCTCCGCCACCGGAGGAGCAGCCGACCGCCAGCAGCGCGGTCGCGGCCACCACGGCCGTCACCACTCGATGTCGCACCATCCAGGTCCCCTCCGCCATGGGCCTTCCTCCCTTACCTACGCCTCGGACGCCCCTGGGGTTCCCACCGCCGGCCTTCCCTCCACCGACCGTCCCGTTCCGGCCACGCGGTACGGGATCCGTTCAGTCCCACGACCCCTGTGCCGCGGGCAGTCCCGCCAGTTCCGTCAGGTCCTCGGTGGTCAGCCGCAGCACGGAGGCCGCCGCGTTCTCCGTCACCCACCGCCGCCGTTTGGCGCCCGGGACCGGGATCACGTGCGGGCCCTGGGACAGCACCCAGGACAGAGCCACCTGGGCGGGGGTGACGGCGTCGCCGTGGCGGTGCGCCACCCGGCGCAGGCCCGCCACGATCGGCTGGTTCGCCGCCATCATCTCCGCCGTGAAGCGGGGATGCCGGGCGCGCAGGTCGTCCGGTTCGAAACCCTCGCCCGGGGTCAGCGTGCCGGTCAGAAAGCCGTTGCCGAGTGGCATGGCCGCCAGAAAGCCCACGCCGCGTGCCGCGCACCACGGCAGCAGCGCGTCCAGCGCCTGAGGCGACCACACCGACAGCTCCGCCTCCACCGCGCTCACCGGGAACACCTGCTGCACCCGCTCCAGCTGCCGGATCGTTCCGTCGTACCGCTGCGTCCCGGTCCGCCGCCCGCCGCGCACCCCCACCGCGCACAGCCCCAGCGCCCGCACCTTGCCCGCCTGCACCAGGTCCGCCATCGCGCCCCAGGTCTCCTCGACGGGCACCTCCGGGTCCGCGCGGTGCAACTGGTAGAGATCGATGACGTTTGTCTGCAGACGGCGCAGCGACGCGTCGCAGGCCCGTTTCACATACCCGGGGCGGCCGTTGGCCACGATGTGCTGCTCGCCCGCCAGCAGCCCCACCTTGGTCGACACGAAGGCTTCGGCGCGCCGCTCCTTCAGTACCCGGCCCACCAGCAGCTCGTTGGTGAACGGCCCGTACATGTCGGCGGTGTCCAGCAGTGTCATCCCCAGGTCGAGCGCCCGGTGCACCGTCCGCAGCGACTCGTCGCCCCGCTGCCGGGAGGTGGAGTATCCCCAGCTCATCGGCATGCACCCGAGTCCCACGGCCCCCACTTCGAGCGTCGCCGCGCCGATCGTCCTGCGCTCCACCTGGCCGTGTCCTCCTTTGCTGGCACCCCAAACTAACCAATGCGGCAGCGGATCCTTGGCATAGCCTCCTGACCATGACCGACGACGTTTGGCTTCCGTTCCGCACCGACGAGATAGAGGGCCTCCCCCAGGGCCTGAACTACCGCTACTGGGTCGGCGGGCAGGACTTCCCCGCCGACCCGGCCGACTGCGCGTTCTACGCCGTGCCGTACATGAAGCGCCAGGACGTCAAGGTCCGGCCGCTGGAGCAGATGCGGAACCTGCAGGTCATCCAGACACTGACGGCCGGCGTCGACGACATCACCGCCCACCTGTCGTCCGTCGTGCCGGGCGTGCGGCTGTGCAACGCGCGCGGAGTGCACGAGGCGAGCACGGCCGAACTCGCGCTCGCCCTGATCCTCGCCTCGCTGCGCGGCATCCCCGGCTTTGTCCGGGCTCAGCAGGAGGAGCGCTGGCAGAGCGGGTTCCATCCCGCGCTCGCCGACAAGTCAGTCCTCATCGTCGGCTACGGGGCGATCGGTGCCGCCATCGAGGACCGGCTCGCGCCCTTTGAAGTCGCGCGGGTGGCGCGCGTCGCGCGCCGCGAGCGCAACACAGCGCGCGGCCTTGTGCATCCTCTCTCCCGATTGTCGGAACTTCTTCCCGACGCCGATGTCGTCGTCCTGGTCACCCCGCTCACCGAGGAGACGAAAGGCCTGGTCGACGCGGAGTTCCTGGCCCGGATGAAGGACGGGGCGCTGCTCGTCAACGTGGCGCGCGGCCCGATCGTCGACACCAAGGCCCTGCTGGCCGAGCTGGAGTCCCGCCGTATCACCGCCGCCCTGGACGTCACCGACCCCGAACCGCTGCCCGCAGGACACCCCCTGTGGCATGCGCCGGGCGTGCTCATCAGCCCTCATGTCGGCGGCCCCACCTCGGCGTTCTGGCCCCGCGCCAAGCGTCTCCTCAGTTCTCAGCTGAACCGTTTCGCGCAGGGAGAACCGCTCGAGAACGTCGTCCTGACGAGCGGCGGCTGAACGGGCGCGGCAGGCACGGGCGACGGGGCGGTGCAGGCCCCGCGCACGGCCGGCGCGGCGCACGAATCCAGCCATCGCCGCCACCCGCGCACGCGCCTGCCGGCGGTCGCACCACCGGCGCACGCACCGCTTCCGGTGCACCACCCCTCCGCTTCCGGTACGCTCCGCAGTCCCCCGAACGCGGTGCGTACCCGCATTACCCCTGGTCGTCACGGAGCGTAGAAGGACTATGTCCCTGAGTGACGATACTGGTGTATCGTCCCCGACAGGGCTGCGCCGCGCACCGTTCGGCGCCGGGGACGGAACTTTCAGACATACGAGGGGGGCGACGGGCGATGCACGGCCTATGGACGAACGACCCGACGCGGCGCGGCCGCGGGCGACGACCCTGGCGGACCGCGACGCGCAGACGCGGTCACAGCGCTCACGGCAGCCGTCGTCATCACGCCGGCCACTGTCACCACCCCGGGGACGCCGGCCGTAAGAGGCACGCCCACCCGGCACGCCGGGCCCACCGGGACCCGGCGTCACGGACCGGGAGGGACCGGTGAGGTCCCCGGGAGTGCTGCCGGCCCGCCGTCCGAAACCGGGCGGCCGGGAGAACCCGGCTCCGCAACTCGTCCTGGCCCTGGTGTGCGCGGGATACGCCGTCGGTTCCGCCGTCGACTGGGGCTCCCGGACCCTCGCGCTGATCATGGGCGACTTCGGGTTGAGCGTGGCGGCCGGCACCGCGTCGGTCTCCTGCCTGCTGTACGCCCGCAGCCGCCGCAGCCGCTTTCGATCGGCCTGGCTGCTGTTCGCGCTCTCCTCCGCCATGGCCGCGCTGGGCAACGGCGTCTGGGGATGGTACGAGGTCGTCCTCGACCGCCCCGTCCCCTCGCCCAGCTGTGCCGACCTGTTCTTCCTCTGCTTCGCTCCACCCGCGATCGTAGGACTGCTCGTGCTCGCCAAAAGGCCCGTCACCAAGGCGGGTTGGGTATGCCTGGCGCTCGACGCGTGGCTGATCGGCGGCTCGCTGCTGACGCTGTCGTGGAGCCTCGCGCTCGCGCAGGCGGCCAAGTTCGACGGACCGAGCGTGGCGCACACCGCGCTGTCGCTCGCGTACCCGCTGCTGGACATCGCCCTGATCAGCATGGTGGTCGCCCTGCACCTCAGGCGCTCGGCGGTGAACCGCTCCGCGGTCAACACCGCCATCGGCGCACTCGCCCTGACCGTGCTGTGCGACGCCCTGTTCACCTCGCCGCTGCTGCACAGCAGCTACCACTCGGGCCAGCTGCTGGACGCCGGCTGGTTCTCCGGCTCGCTGCTCCTCGCCTACGCCCCCTGGGTCGGCGCCCGGTCCGGCCGGACGCCGGACGACGAGCACACACGCGTGGTGCACGAACACGTCCCGGAGCAGCGGCAGGGCGAACCCCGGGCCACCGGCCACGAGGAAGGGCACCGGGACCTCGACCCGGCCCCCGGGCTCCCGCAGGGTCCGGCCCACGACCGGTACCCGGCCTCGCCCCCACCGGACGCCGACCTCGACCGGTACCGGGCCACGCGCCCGATCGCCGGATCGCTGGCCGCCCTCACGCCCTACCTGGCCGCCGCCGTCTGCACGCTGGGGATCCTCTACAACGTCCTCAACGGCCACAGCGTCGACCGCGTCGTGCTCATCACCGCGGGCGCCGTCGTCCTCGCGCTCGTCGTGCGCCAGGGCATCATGCTGCTCGACAACATCACCCTCACCCAGGAACTGGCGCAGAAGGAGAACCACTTCCGCTCCCTGGTGCAGGGCTCCAGTGACGTCATCATGATCGCCGCGCCCGACGGCATCCTGCAGTACGTCTCCCCGGCCGCCGCCGGCGTCTACGGCCGGCCCGCAGAGGAACTCGTCGGGACCGAGCTCGCCGCGCTCATCCACCCCGAGGACCTGGGCTGCGTGGTGCACGAGGTGCGGCGCTTCCTGGCCGCCAGCCACACCCAGGAACCGACCACCCGCATCGAGTGCCGCTTCCGCTCCGGCGACGGTGGCTGGCTCAACGTGGAGTCCACCGTCAACCGCCACCAGGGCGGCCTGATCTTCAACAGCCGGGACGTGACCGAGCGGGTGCGCCTGCAGGCCCAGCTGCAGCACAGCGCCGAGCACGACCCGCTCACCGACCTGCCCAACCGAGCCCTGTTCACCAAGCGCGTCCAGCAGGCCCTCTCCGGCCGCCGCTCCTCCGACCGCGGCACCGCCGTCCTGTTCATCGACCTCGACGGCTTCAAGGCCGTCAACGACACCATCGGGCACCAGGCCGGCGACGAGCTGCTCGTCCAGGCCGCCCGCAGGCTCCAGGAGTCGGTGCGGCAGGGCGACACCGCCGCGCGCCTCGGCGGTGACGAGTTCGCGGCCCTCATCGTCGGCGACGGCACCAGGGACCGCACCGCGCGCGAGAGGCACATCCTCGAGCTCGCCGACCGGCTCAGGGTCACCCTCTCCCAGCCGTACGACATCGACGGCAACGATGTCCGGGTGGCCGCCTCCATCGGCGTGGCCTTCGCCGAGCCGGGCCTCGGCGCCGGTGAGCTCCTGCGCAACGCCGACCTCGCCATGTACCGCGCCAAGGCCGCAGGCAAGGGTCGCGTCGAGCTGTACAAGCCCCAGATGCAGCAGGACGTCGTCCGCAAGGCCGAGCTGGCCACCCGGCTGCGGGCCGCGCTCGACGACGGCGAGTTCACCCTGCTGCACCAACCCGTGGTGTCGCTCGAGGACGGCCGGATCGCGTCCGTCAGCGCCCGGGCGCGCTGGCGGTCCTCCCAGGGCGTGCTCTTCACACCCGACGAGTTCCTGCGTGTCTCCGAGGACAGCGACAAGGCCGCCGAGCTGGGCCGCTGGATTCTCGAGGAGGCCGTACGGCAGGCCGCCGAGCGCGCCGCCGGCGGGCTCGGCGTAACCGTCGCCGTCCGGGTGAGCGCCCGCCGGATGCTCGACCGCTCCCTGCCGCTCGGCCCCATCGAGGCCCTGCTCACCCGGCACGGTCTGGCTTCCGGCGCCCTGATGATCGAGTTGTCCGGCATCGACCCGCGCACCCTGGAGGAGCTGGAACGCAGACTCGGCAACCTCCGCCGGATCGGCGTCCGTATCGCCCTGGACGGCCTCGGCAGCGGCTACGCGGCCATCGCGGCGCTGCGCCGGCTCCCCATCGACGTCCTGAAGCTGGACCGGAACCTCGTCGAGGGGGTCGTCGAGTCCGCGCGGCTGCACAAGATCACGGGTGGGCTGCTGCGCATCGCCCGCGATCTGGGCCTCACCTCCGTCGCCGACGGGGTGGACCTGCCCGAGCAGGTCGTCGCTCTGCGCGCCATGGGCTGCACGCACGGTCAGGGCATGGCCTTCTCGGGCCCACTGGACGAGTACCGGCTGCGCCGGGCGCTCACTGCCGGCCACTACCCGGTGCCGCTCGGCCCGGCGGAGCCGGCCTTCGCGGGCGGAGTGAGAGAGCCGAAGGAACGCGTCGGTGTCGAGAACGCATGGGGGTCCCCCCGCTCGAGCGAAGCCGAGGGTGGGGGAGCGCGGAGGCCCGAAGGGCTGAGCACGGTCGTTGCCTCGACACCGACCGGGGCGCCCCGTAGGTGAACGACTCACGGGAAGGACCGCGGGGGTGTACACCAGTGGCGTGCCTGCGGATTTCGGAGGCGGGACGGCCCTACGCTCACATAATGAGACTCCCGTCCCACCCACTTGACAGTGATGCCGTGCCGGGGGGAGGGTCTGTGCCATGCGCACCCGAATTCTCGTACTTGGACAGCGCGTCGGCTGAGCTGGGACCCACCGGACATGAACCGGAACACCCAGCGACCACACCCGGCGCGCTCCCCTCGCTTGCCTCACGGCACGAGGGGTTTTTTGTTGCACAGGCACCAGCCGAACAACGCCCAAACCTCGCCAAAACCCTCAGCATCGAGAAGAGAATGCCGATGACCGAGCAGGCCACCGGGGGCCATCACCCGCAGCCGCGGCCCCGATCCGGAGGACAGCAGTCCGCGCCCGAGCACGTCACGGGTGCGCAGTCCCTCATCCGCTCTCTCGAGGAGGTCGGCGCCGACACGGTATTCGGTATTCCGGGTGGTGCCATCCTTCCGGCGTACGACCCGATGATGGACTCCACGCGGGTGCGCCACGTGCTGGTGCGGCACGAGCAGGGCGCCGGCCACGCGGCCACCGGCTACGCCCAGGCCACCGGCAAGGTCGGCGTCTGCATGGCGACCTCGGGACCGGGAGCCACCAACCTGGTGACCCCGATCGCGGACGCCCACATGGACTCGGTGCCGCTGGTCGCGATCACCGGCCAGGTCGCCTCCAAGGCGATCGGCACCGACGCCTTCCAGGAGGCGGACATCGTCGGCATCACCATGCCGATCACCAAGCACAACTTCCTGGTCACCAAGGCGGAGGACATCCCGCGGGTGATCGCGCAGGCGTTCCACATCGCCTCGACCGGCCGCCCCGGCCCGGTCCTGGTCGACATCGCCAAGGACGCCCTCCAGGCGCAGACCACCTTCTCCTGGCCGCCGGTGATGGACCTGCCCGGCTACCGCCCGGTGACCAAGCCGCACGCCAAGCAGATCCGCGAGGCCGCCAAGCTGATCACCTCCGCCAAGCGGCCCGTCCTGTACGTCGGCGGTGGCGTCCTCAAGGCGCAGGCCACCGCCGAGCTGAAGGTCCTCGCCGAGCTCACCGGGGCGCCCGTCACCACCACTCTGATGGCGCTCGGCGCGTTCCCCGACAGCCACCCGCAGCACCTGGGCATGCCCGGCATGCACGGCTCCGTGGCCGCCGTCACCGCCCTGCAGAAGGCCGACCTGATCGTCGCCCTCGGCGCCCGCTTCGACGACCGCGTCACCGGCAAGCTGGACAGCTTCGCCCCGTACGCCAAGATCGTCCACGCCGACATCGACCCCGCCGAGATCGGCAAGAACCGCGCCGCCGACGTGCCGATCGTCGGGGACGCCCGTGAGGTCATCGCCGACCTGATCCAGGCCGTGCAGAAGGAGCACAGCGAGGGCCACCAGGGCGACTACACCGCCTGGTGGAACGACCTGAACCGCTGGCGCGAGACCTACCCGCTCGGCTACGACCTGCCCGAGAACGGCACGCTCTCCCCGCAGCAGGTCATCGAGCGCATCGGGCAGCTCGCGCCGCAGGGCACGATCTTCGCCGCGGGTGTCGGCCAGCACCAGATGTGGGCCGCGCACTTCATCCAGTACGAGAAGCCCGCGACCTGGCTCAACTCGGGCGGCGCCGGAACCATGGGCTACGCGGTCCCGGCCGCGATGGGCGCGAAGGCCGGCGTCCCGGACCGTACGGTCTGGGCGATCGACGGCGACGGCTGCTTCCAGATGACCAACCAGGAACTGACCACCTGCGCCCTGAACAACATCCCGATCAAGGTCGCCATCATCAACAACGGCGCCCTCGGGATGGTCCGCCAGTGGCAGACCCTCTTCTACAACCAGCGGTACTCCAACACGGTGTTGCACTCCGGGCCCGAGGACGTCGACCCGGCGGCCAGGGGAACCCGCGTCCCCGACTTCGTGAAGCTGTCGGAGGCCATGGGCTGCTACGCGATCCGCTGCGAGTCCCCGGACGACCTGGACAAGGTCATCGAAGAGGCGAACTCCATCAACGACCGCCCCGTGGTCATCGACTTCATCGTCCACGAGGACGCGATGGTGTGGCCGATGGTCGCCGCCGGCACCTCCAACGACGAGATCATGGCCGCCCGGGACGTCCGCCCCGACTTCGGCGACAACGAGGACGACTGAGAGAGAGCTGAGTCAAGAACCATGTCCAAGCACACCCTCTCGGTCCTGGTCGAGAACACCCCCGGCATCCTCGCCCGGATCGCCGCCCTTTTCTCGCGCCGCGGCTTCAACATCGACTCGCTCGCGGTCGGTGTCACCGAGCACCCCGACATCTCCCGCATCACCATCGTGGTGAACGTCGAGGACCTGCCCCTGGAGCAGGTGACGAAGCAGCTCAACAAGCTCGTCAACGTGCTGAAGATCGTCGAGCTGGAGCCGACGCAGGCCGTGCAGCGTGAACTCGTTCTGGTGAAGGTGCGCGCCGACAACGAGACGCGCTCCCAGATCGTCGAGATCGTCCAGTTGTTCCGCGCGAAGACGGTCGACGTCTCCCCGGAGGCCGTCACCATCGAGGCCACCGGGTCCGGCGACAAGCTGTCGGCCATGCTGAAGATGCTGGAGCCGTACGGCATCAAGGAGCTGGTTCAGTCCGGCACGATCGCGATCGGCCGCGGCGCCCGTTCGATCACGGACCGGTCCCTGCGGGCCCTCGACCGGTCGGCGTAAGACGGTGTCCGGGCGGCCGGGGACAACCGGCCGCCCGTATTCCGAGACCCCGAAACTTCCCTTCCGCCCGCCGTCATACGGTGGGACGCAACACCTGCACTCAAGGAGAGAACCCAAAGTGGCCGAGCTGTTCTACGACGCTGACGCCGACCTGTCCATCATCCAGGGCCGCAAGGTCGCGGTCATCGGCTACGGCAGCCAGGGCCACGCCCACGCGCTGTCGCTGCGCGACTCGGGTGTCGACGTCCGTGTCGGTCTGCACGAGGGCTCGAAGTCCAAGGCGAAGGCCGAGGAGCAGGGCCTGCGCGTGGTGACCCCGGCGGAGGCCGCCGCCGAGGCCGACGTGATCATGATCCTGGTGCCGGACCCGATCCAGGCCCAGGTCTACGAGGAGTCCATCGCCCCGAACCTGAAGGACGGCGACGCGCTGTTCTTCGGCCACGGCTTCAACATCCGCTTCGGCTTCATCAAGCCCCCGGCCGGCGTGGACGTCTGCATGGTCGCCCCGAAGGGCCCGGGCCACCTGGTGCGCCGCCAGTACGAGGAGGGCCGCGGCGTTCCCTGCATCGTGGCCGTCGAGCAGGACGCCTCGGGCAACGCGTTCGCGCTGGCGCTGTCGTACGCGAAGGGCATCGGCGGCACCCGCGCCGGCGTCATCAAGACGACCTTCACCGAGGAGACCGAGACCGACCTGTTCGGTGAGCAGGCCGTCCTCTGTGGTGGCACCTCGGCGCTGGTGAAGGCAGGCTTCGAGACCCTGGTCGAGGCGGGCTACCAGCCGGAGATCGCCTACTTCGAGTGCCTGCACGAGCTGAAGCTGATCGTCGACCTCATGTACGAGGGCGGCCTGGAGAAGATGCGCTGGTCGATCTCCGAGACCGCCGAGTGGGGCGACTACGTCACCGGCCCGCGCATCATCACCGACGCCACCAAGGCCGAGATGAAGAAGGTCCTCGCCGAGATCCAGGACGGCTCCTTCGCCCAGAACTGGATGGACGAGTACCACGGCGGTCTGAAGAAGTACAACGAGTACAAGAAGCAGGACTCCGAGCACCTGCTGGAGACCACCGGCAAGGAGCTGCGCAAGCTCATGTCGTGGGTGAACGAGGAGGCGTGACCTCTGATGCGGCGGTGCCCTTTGCCGGGGGCACCGCCGCATTATTCTTGTTGTCCACACCGGCCAGCCACGTCCGGGTGATCCTTCCGCGCAGGCGCAATACGCCCCTCGCCGCGCCACTAGACTGCTGCACAACAATCGCGTCAGGCCCACAGCGTCGTGCGTCTTCCACGCGGCAAGCACCCCTCCACCGCCAGCGGCCGTCGGGACGGCCGTCCGCATTGGACATGTGAGGACTCACGTGAGCTCGAAACCCGTCGTACTCATCGCTGAAGAGCTGTCGCCCGCGACCGTCGACGCCCTCGGCCCCGACTTCGAGATCCGCCACTGCAACGGCGCCGATCGGGCGGAGCTGCTGCCCGCGATCGCCGACGTCGACGCCATCCTGATCCGCTCCGCGACGAAGGTCGACGCCGAGGCCATCGCCGCCGCGAAGAAGCTGAAGGTCGTCGCGCGAGCCGGCGTCGGCCTGGACAACGTGGACGTCTCCGCCGCCACCAAGGCCGGCGTGATGGTCGTCAACGCCCCCACCTCGAACATCGTGACCGCGGCCGAACTGGCCTGCGGTCTGATCATTTCCACCGCCCGCAACATCCCGCAGGCCAACGCGGCGCTGAAGAACGGCGAGTGGAAGCGCAGCAAGTACACCGGCGTCGAGCTCGCCGAGAAGACCCTCGGTGTCGTCGGCCTCGGCCGCATCGGCGCGCTGGTCGCGCAGCGCATGTCCGCGTTCGGCATGAAGGTCGTCGCCTACGACCCCTACGTCCAGCCTGCCCGGGCCGCGCAGATGGGCGTGAAGGTGCTGTCCCTGGACGAGCTGCTCGAGGTCTCCGACTTCATCACCGTCCACCTGCCGAAGACCCCCGAGACGCTCGGCCTGATCGGCTCCGAGGCGCTGCACAAGGTCAAGCCGAGCGTGCGCGTCATCAATGCCGCGCGCGGCGGGATCGTCGACGAGGAGGCGCTGTACTCGGCGCTCAAGGAGGGCCGCGTCGCCGGTGCCGGCCTCGACGTGTACGCGAAGGAGCCGTGCACGGACTCGCCGCTGTTCGAGCTCGACCAGGTCGTCTGCACCCCGCACCTCGGCGCCTCCACCGACGAGGCGCAGGAGAAGGCGGGCATCGCGGTCGCCAAGTCGGTGCGCCTGGCGCTCGCCGGCGAGCTGGTGCCGGACGCGGTGAACGTCCAGGGCGGTGTCATCGCCGAGGACGTCAAGCCGGGTCTGCCGCTCGCCGAGAAGCTCGGCCGCATCTTCACCGCGCTCGCGGGCGAGGTCGCGGTCCGGCTCGACGTCGAGGTGTACGGCGAGATCACCCAGCACGACGTCAAGGTGCTCGAACTGTCCGCGCTCAAGGGCGTGTTCGAGGACGTCGTGGACGAGACGGTGTCGTACGTGAACGCCCCGCTGTTCGCTCAGGAGCGCGGTGTCGAGGTGCGCCTGACCACCAGCTCGGAGGCCACGGACCACCGCAACGTGGTCACCGTCCGCGGCACGCTCGCCGACGGCGAGGAGGTCTCGGTGTCCGGCACGCTGGCCGGCCCGAAGCACCACCAGAAGATCGTGGCGGTGGGCGACTACGACGTGGACCTGTCGCTCGCCGACCACATGATCGTGCTCCGCTACACCGACCGTCCCGGTGTGGTCGGCACCGTGGGCCGCATCCTCGGCGAGGCCGGCATCAACATCGCGGGCATGCAGGTGGCCCGCGACATCGCCGGCGGCGAGGCCCTCGCGGTCCTCACGGTCGACGACACGGTGCCCCAGAACGTGCTGACGGAGGTCGCGGAGGAGATCGGCGCGACGTCCGCCCGCTCGGTGAACCTGGTCTGACGGCGGTACGCACGACAGTCGGGGCCCGGCCACCTCAGGGTGGCCGGGCCCCGACTCGTCATCCCGTCGTGTCACTCCTCGGTGCCGCGCACGTGGATCCGGCGCAGGCTCGTCGCCGCCAGTGCCGCCGCCCCCACCAGGACCACCGCCCCGGCGATCGCGGCCCCGTGCATCCCGGCGGTGAACGCCTCCCGTGCCGCGGCCAGCAGCTCCGCTCCCGCCCGGCCCGGCATCCCGTGGGCCACCGCGAGCGCGCCGCCCAGCGTCTCGTGGGCCGGGGCCGGGGCCGAGGCCGGGATCTCGTGGCGGTAGACCGCCGTACCGATCGAGCCCAGGACCGCCATCCCCAGCGCGCCGCCGAACTCCGCGCCGGTCTCCAGAAGGGAGGACGCGGAACCCGCCCGCTCGACCGGGGCCGCGCTCATCGCGAGGTCCGTCATCTGGGAGATGGCGATGACGATCCCGGAGGCGAGGACACCGCAGGCCGCGAGCACCAGCCAGAGGGAGTCGGTACCGGCGAGGACGAGCATTCCGTAGCCGGCCGCGGCGATCGTGAACCCGGCCGTGACGACGTAGGCGCGGTTGACGCCCTTCTGCACCAGCTGGGTGGCGATCGGCGCCGCCATGCCGATCGGCACGGAGGGGAGCAGCGCCCACAGCGCCGCCTCCATCGCGCTCTTGCCGAGCACCGACTGCAGGTACTGTGTGGTGAAGAAGGCCGAGCCCATCATCCCGAAGGACGAGATCAGGTTGAGGACCACGGCGGGCGCGAAGCCCCGGCCGCGGAACAGGGCGGGGGAGATCATCGGCGAGGCCGTGGTGCGCTGGCGGTACACGAACAGCGCCGCGAACAGCAGGCCCACCGTCACCGCCAGCACGTACTGGGCGTGCCAGCCCTCGGCCGGGATCTCCTTGAGGCCGTAGATCACCGGCAGGACCGCCGCCATCGACAGCGGCACGCTGAGCAGGTCGAAGCGGCCGGGCTCGGGGTTCTTCGACTCCGGGAGCAGGAACGGACCGAGGACCAGCAGCAGGGCCATCGCGGGCAGGTTCACGAGGAAGACCGATCCCCACCAGAAGTACTCGACGAGGACGCCGCTCATCACGGAGCCGAGCGCGATGCCGGCCGTCATCACGCCGGACCACAGGCCGATCGCCTTCGCGCGCTGACCGGGGTCGGTGAACATCGTGCGGATCAGCGCCATCGTCGACGGCATGAGGGTGGCGCCGCCGATGCCGAGCACGGCGCGGGCCGCGATCAGGGTCTCGGCACTGTCGGCGTAGGCCGCCAGAAGTGAGGCGCCCCCGAAGGCGGCGGCCCCGAGCAGCAGCAGCCTGCGGCGGCCGATCCGGTCGCCGAGCGAGCCCATCGTCATCAGCAGCCCGGCGAGGACGAAGGCGTAGATGTCGAAGGTCCACAGCTGCTGGGTGCCGCTCGGCTCCAGGTCCGCGCTGATCGCGGGGATCGCGAAGTAGAGGACCGAGACGTCTATCGAGACCAGCAGCAGCGGAAGCATCAGGACGCCCAGGGCGGTCCATTCACGGCGGCCGGCGCGGGTTCCGGCGGGCGGTGCGGCCGGGGTCGTGCTCGTCGGGTTCGTCATGCCAGGGACTGTACGGGCGTCTTAAACGGTTGTCTAGTACGGTCGTATAAATCGAACGTCTAGGACGAATGTATGGATCGGAGTAGGGTGGCGGCATGGGACACCGTGAGGATCTGCTCGAGGGCGCCAAGCGCTGCCTGCTGGAGAAGGGGTTCGCGCGCACGACGGCGCGCGACATCGTCAGGGAGTCGGGGACGAACCTGGCGTCGATCGGCTACCACTACGGGTCGAAGGACACGCTGCTGGTTCAGGCGTATGTCTCCCTGGTCGAGGAGATGGGGGACCGCTTCGAGCCCGGCTGGGGGGCGGGCGGTACGACGGCGACTCCGCCGGATTCACTGGAGCGCTTCCGCGAGGTGTGGTCGAACGTCCTGCGTACCCTCCCCGAGTCGCGGGCGATCTGGCTGCTCAGCTATGAACTGCTCTTCCAGGACGACCGCCTGGGGGACGTGCGCCGGTTGCTGGCCGAGGCTCAGGAGCAGGGGCGCGCGGGGATGATCTCGATGTTCAACGGAGTCCCGGAGGAGCAGCTCGACAAGGAGACCATCGACACAGAGGGCCGCTTCTACCAGACCCTGCTCCAGGGGCTGGTGGTGCAGTTCCTCTTCGACCCCGACTCCGCGACCGACGCCGACCAGCTCACCGAGGGACTGCGCCGCGTCATCGCGGGGGCCGCGAAGAGCTGACGCGTCCGTCAGCGGGTGGTCAGCACCATCCGGAAGCGGGCGGCGCCGGAGAGCATCTTCTGGTACGCCTCGCCCGCCTGGTCCAGGGGCACCGTCTCGACCATCGGGCGGATCCCGTGCAGGGCGCTGAACGCCATGGTGTCCTGCACGTCCTGCGCGGTGCCGGACGGGTGCCCGCGGACGACCCTGCCTCCCGTGATCAGCTGGACCGGGCTGATCCCCATGGGATCGGGAGACGCGCCGATGACGACCAGCTCGCCGCGGTGCGACAGCCCGTCCACGGTCGCCGTGATGGCCTCGGCGTTGCCGGCGGTGGCCAGGACGACCTTGGCGCCGCCGAGGGACTGCAACGCGTCCGCGACGGAGGTGTCCGCCGTGCTGTCGACGTAGTGATGAGCGCCGAGTTGCTTGGCGAGCTCGGCCTTCTCGCCCCCGCGTGCGATCGCCACCGTCTCGAAGCCCATGGCGGCCGCGTACTGCACCCCGAGGTGGCCGAGCCCACCGATGCCGAGCACCGCGACCAGGTCCCCCGGCCGGGCGGAGCTGCGCCGCAGCCCGTGGAAGGTGGTCACCCCCGCGCAGGCCATGGGCCCGGCGTCGGTCGCCGCCAGCGCGTCGGGGATGCGGGCCAGGGCGTCGGCCGGCGCGATCACCGCCTCGGCGAAGCCCCCGTCGTACGCCCAGCCGGGCACCTTCAGGTTCTGGCACACGACGAAGTCGCCCTGCCGGCAGGGCGTGCAGTGGCCGCAACTGCCCCCGAACCAGCCCACCGCCACCCGGTCGCCCACCTGCCAGCCCCGCTCCCGCACGCCGTCGCCCTGCTCCTCGATGCGCCCGGCGATCTCATGCCCAGGCACCACCGGGAACGTGACGCCCGGCAGCCCGGCGTTCACGAAGAAGGCGTCGCTGTGGCAGATCCCGCACGCGTCCACGGCCACCCGCACATGGCCGGGCCCAGGCTGCGGCACCTCGCGCTCGACGACCTCGAACGGACCGCCGGCGGCGGCCACCTGCGCGACTCGATACGTACTCATGGGCTCTCCCCGGAAACGGGTACGACTGGTCCCCCGCAACCCCAGCAGACCAGCTTCGGCCCGATCCCGCGCGCCGGAGGGGAGAAATGAGCGGGCGTGTCCTACAGTCGCGCCCCCTTCAGCGCCATGTGCAGCAGCAGACGGTCCTCGCCGTCGTCCAGGTCCAGGCCCGTGAGCTGTTCGACGCGGGAGAGGCGGTAGTACAGGGTCTGGCGGTGGACGCCCAGTTCGGCGGCCGTGCGGCCCGCCTGGCCCGCGCAGTCCAGGAACACCTCGGCGGTGCGGGCCAGTTCGCGGTGGGCGGGGGTCAGCAGGGCGCTGACGGCAGGGTCGTGGGCCGCCTGCGGCGGCAGCGACGTCAGCAGGCGGTACGGGCCGATGGCCGACCACTGGGCGATCGGCCCGAGCCGGGGCTCCGCCAGGGCCGCGCGGGCCGCCGCCGACGCCTCCTGCCAGGCCGCGCCCAGCTCGGCGAGGCCGTGCCGGGCGCCGGCCACTCCGGCCGCGGAGCCCCGGGCGCCGGCCACCCCGGCCGCGGAGCCCGCGCCTTGGTGCCCCGCTTCCCGCAGCAGCCGGGTGGCCGCCGTCAGCGCCGGGGTCAGCACGTCCGCCGAGCGCAGCCGCACCAGCAGCGCGAGGCTCTGGCCGGTCTCCCCCACTGCCTCAAGGGCGTGGGAGGTACCCCCCTCCCACGGCACCGTGCACAGCGCGGTCGCCGCCGGGATCGTCCGGGCCGACGGCGCGTCGTCCGGGTCGGCCGAAGGCCAGGGGGCGATACAGACCACCGTGTGCAGGCCCTCGCCGCGCGCGCCCAGCGCCGTCCGCAGCTCGGCCACCGCCATGTCCTGCGGCCAGCCGCGCTCCGCGGTCAGCACCACGCGCAGCTCACGCGTCACCTCCGCGCCCGCCTGCGCCTCCTCCGCGAGCAGGTCGCCGATCCGCGCCGCGATCTCCATCGCGGCGGTCAGCTGCACCTCGGACGGGCCGGGTTCATCGACGAGCAGCCACACATAGCCGAGGACGACACCCCGATGGCGTACCGGCAGACAGATCCTTCCCCGGTACACGCCCGCCTCCGGAGTGGGCGGGATCCGCACCGGTCCGGTGGCGCGCGCGATGCCGAAGCCCTCGAACCACTTCCGCACCGCCGCCGTGGAGCGGCGCGTGAGGATCGAGCGGGTGCGCACGGGGTCGAGGGACGCCTCGTCGAAGTCGCCCTCGCTGTCGTACGCGGCGAAGGCGATCAGCTCGAAGTCCCGGTTCTCCAGGGTCGCCGGGGCGCCGAGCAGCGCGGAGATCTCGTCGACGAGCTCCTGGTAATCGCCGCGCCCTGCCTTGAAAACGTCCGCCACAGGGGCATTCTCCCGCATTTTTCCATCCCGCTCATACATCTGTCTGAGATCCAGGGCACGGATGCGTGACAGCTGTCGATGGCCGACGATCGGAGGGGTCCTTAGGTTTCACGGTGGTTCTCCGTGCCGTCCCCGAATGGTCGGGTCGCGGCCCCTTGCCCGTTCTGTGGAGGTGCCCCGTGCTGGGTCCCGTGATTCTCGCCGCGTCGCGCAGCGACCGGATGCGACGCCTGATCTCGGCGGCCCCGGTGACCAAGCAGGTCGTCGACCGCTTCATCCCGGGCGAGACGGTGGACGACGTCGTGCCGATCATCCTGGACCTCACCGGCAAGGGGCTTGAGCTGACGATGGACGTCGTCGGCGAGGACATCACGACCCCCGAGCAGGCCGCGGCCGCGCGCGACGCCTACCTGGAGCTGATCGACCGGCTGGAGCCCCTGGAGCTGGGCACCCGCGCCGAGATGTCGGTGAAGCTGTCGATGTTCGGCCAGTCCCTCTCGTCGTCCACCACCGCCCTCAACCGAGGAGCCTCCGGGCCCGCCCCTACATTTCCGGACGGCCACGAGCTGGCCCTCAAGAACGTCCGTCCGGTCGTCGAGGCGGCCGCCGCGATCGGCACGACGGTCACGCTGGACGCGGAGGACCACACCACCCTCGACTCGATGTTCGCCATCCACGAGGAGCTGCGGAAGGACTTCCCGCAGACGGGCTGCGTCATCCAGGCCTACCTCTTCCGCACCGAGGCCGACGCCCGCCGCCTCGCCGCGAGCGGCAGCCGCGTGCGTATCGTGAAGGGGGCGTACAAGGAGCCCGCGTCGGTCGCGTACCAGAACAAGCACGAGAGCGACAAGGCGTACGTCCGCATCCTGAGGACCCTCATGGAGGGCGAGGGATACCCGATGATCGGCTCCCACGACCCGCGCCTGATCTCCGTCGCCCAGGAACTCGCCCACCGCGCCGGGCGCAAGATGGACGAGTACGAGTTCCAGATGCTCTACGGCATCCGCAGCGAGGAGCACCTGCGCCTGGCCGCCGAGGGCCACCGCATGCGCGTCTACACGGCGTACGGCACGGACTGGTACGGCTACTTCATGCGCCGTCTGGCCGAGAAGCCGGCGAACCTGCGCTTCTTCGTCCGCTCGATGGTCAGCAAGGGCTGAGCCCGCACCCCCGCTCGCAACACCGCTCACGTCAAGGAGTTACGGAACCCATGGACGCTGTGACCCAGGTCCCCACCCCCGTCAACGAGCCGGTGCACGGCTACGCCCCCGGCTCGCCCGAGCGTGCCCGCCTGGAGGCCAAGCTGAAGGAGCTGGCCGAGAGCCCGATCGACCTGCCCTGCACCATCGGCGGCGTCCAGCGCATGGGCGGCGGCGAGGAGTTCCAGGTCGTGCAGCCGCACAACCACAAGTCCGTGCTCGGCACCTACCGCAACGCCACGCAGCAGGACGCGCAGGACGCCATCGACGCCGCCCTGGCCGCAGCGCCCGCCTGGCGCGCGATGTCCTTCGACGACCGCGCCGCGATCATCCTGCGCGCCGCCGAGCTGCTGGCCGGTCCCTGGCGCGAGACGCTGGCCGCCTCCACCATGCTCGGCCAGTCCAAGACCGCCCAGCAGGCCGAGATCGACACCCCGTGCGAGCTGGTCGACTTCTGGCGCTTCAACGTGCACTACGCCCGCCAGATCCTGGCCGAGCAGCCCCCGGCCAACTCCCCGGGCGTGTGGAACCGGCTCGACCACCGCCCGCTGGAGGGCTTCGTCTACGCGATCACCCCGTTCAACTTCTCCGCGATCGCGGGCAACCTGCCGACGGCCCCGGCGCTGATGGGCAACGTCGTGGTCTGGAAGCCGTCCCCGACCCAGACCCACGCCGCCGTGCTCCTCATGCAGCTCCTTCAGGAGGCGGGCCTGCCGAAGGGCGTCATCAACCTCCTCACCGGCGACGGCATCGAGGTCTCCAAGGTCGCCCTGGAGCACCGGGACCTCGCGGGCATCCACTTCACCGGTTCCACCAAGACCTTCCAGTACCTGTGGAAGACGGTCGGCAACAACATCGAGAAGTACCGCTCCTACCCGCGTCTGGTCGGTGAGACCGGCGGCAAGGACTTCGTCGTGGCCCACCCGTCGGCCGATCGCGCGGTCCTGAAGACGGCCCTCACCCGAGGCGCCTTCGAGTACCAGGGCCAGAAGTGCAGCGCCACCTCCCGCGCGTACATCCCGGTGTCGATCTGGAACGACGGCTTCAAGGAGCAGTTCGCGGCCGAGGTCGACGGCATCAGCATGGGTGACGTCACCGACCTGTCGAACTTCATCGGCGCCGTCATCGACGAGCGCGCCTTCGCGAAGAACAAGGCCGCGATCGACCGCGCCAAGGAGGACCCGGCCTGCACGATCGTCGCGGGCGGCTCCTACGACGACTCCGTCGGCTACTTCGTCCGCCCGACCGTCATCGAGTGCACCGACCCGGAGAACGAGGTGTTCCGCACCGAGTACTTCGGCCCGGTCCTCGCGGTCCACGTCTACGAGGACGACAAGTACGACGAGATGCTGACCCAGATGGAGTCGGTCTCCGACTACGCACTGACCGGCTCGGTCATCGCGAACGACCGCGCGGCGGCGGCGTACACGGCCGAGAGGCTGCGCTACGCCGCCGGCAACTTCTACATCAACGACAAGTCGACCGGCGCCGTGGTCGGTCAGCAGCCCTTCGGCGGCGGCCGCGCCTCCGGCACCAACGACAAGGCGGGCGCCCCGCAGAACCTGCTGCGCTGGACCCTGACCCGCGCGATCAAGGAGACGCTGGTCGCGCCGACGGACTACACGTACCCGCACATGGGCTGACGCCCGCGACGGCCGGAACGGGCCGGGTTCCTGCGCGGACCCGGCCCGTTGGCATGTCGCGGGGCAGACTGGTCACATGATCGATGCGCGGACGGTGACCGCCGACGACGGCGTACACCTGTGGGCTGCGCGGTCGGGCCGGGGCGATCCGCTGGTCCTGTGCCACGGTGGGCCCGGCCTGTGGGACATGTTCGAGGACGTGGCGGAACTGCTCGGGGACCGGTCCACGGTGGTCCGCTGGGACCAGCGCGGCTGCGGGCGGTCGCAGCGGTGCGCCGGACCCTGGACGAGCGCCCGCTTCGTGGCCGATCTCGACGCCGTACGACGGCGGTTCGGTCTCGACCGCATGGCCCTGCTCGGCCACTCCTGGGGCGCGCAGCTGGCGTTGAGCTACGCGCTGACGCACCCGGAGAGGGTGAGCGCGCTGATCTATGTCTCCGGTACGGGCATCGACTCGGACGACACCTGGCACCCCGTCTACCGCGAGAACTTCCTCGCCAGACTCGGTGAGGAGCCCGAACGCCTGGCCCGCTGGCGTGAGTGACCGATCGTGCCGAGCGCACCGATGCAGAGGACCGGGAGCGGGCCGTCCTGCAGTGGTCGATCGAGTTCGAGGACCGCGAGCGGGCTCTGGAGCACGCCGGGCGCATGGCCGATCCCTGGTTCGGCGTCAACGACGAGTGCAACAGGGCCCTCAACGAGGAGCGGAAGCGCACCTGGGGCACCCCGGAGCTGCACGCCGCCTGCCGGACCCTCGACGTGCCCGTGCTGATCGTCGACGGCGGCCGGGACATCCGTCCGCGTTCGGCGGTCGACTCCCTGGAACGGGCCCTGCCGATGGTGCGGCGCGTGGGTCTGCCCGGTGCCGGGCACATGCCGTGGACAGAGGACCCGAAGGGATTCCGTCAGGCGGTCGCGGACGTGCTGTGACCCGGACGGGCCCGGCGCCCGCGTGCGAGGAGCCTCCCGCACGAGGGCGCCGGGCCGGCCGGGATCAGCGCTCACACGTCGTACGGCCCGCGTACGGACGGCAGGCGAGCGCCGCGAAGCCGCCGTCCGCCGCCACCGGCACCGCGAGGGTGTCGCCGCCGCGCACCGTGTGCGTCTCGCGCACCGGGCCCGACGGACCGTCCGTCAAGGTCTCCACCACCCAGGGCCCCGCGCCCAGCCGGATCGGCACGTCGGCCGTCTGCGCCGCGCCGGCGAACGTGCCCCCGATGAACCAGCGGCCGTCCGCCGAGCGCCGGGCCAGCACCGCGGAGCGGCCCGGGTCGCCGGTCAGCAGCCGGGTCTCCTCCCAGCGGGCCGGAAGCTGCTCCAGGAAGCGCCGGGCCTCGGGGCGCGCGTCGTACGACTCCGGGGTGCCGGAGAGGTTCTGGACGCCCGACTCGTACAGGACCGCCAGCCCCAACTCGCCCGCGTCGGAGCCGACGTTGGGGCGGTACGGGCGGTGGAAGGCGCCCGGGGTGAAGTCCATGGGCCCGATGACGTTCCGCGTGAACGGCAGGGACGCCAGGTGCTCCGCGGTGTTGTTGCGCTTCTCCTCACCGCCGACGCCCTCCATCGTCATGACCTGCGGCCAGGTGCGGTGGATGCCCTTGGGGATCGTCGAGCCGTGGAAGATCACCATGAGGTGGTGGCGGGCCGTCGACTCCAGGACGTCGTCGTACCAGCGCATCCGCTCCTGGGACTCCGAGTCCATGAAGTCGATCTTCACCCCCTTCACGCCCCAGCGCTCCAGAGCGCCGAGCCACTTCTCGCGCTCGGCGGGGTCGGTGAGGAGCGTGTAGTGCAACCAGACGTGGATGCCGACGCTCTTCGCCGCCGCGTAGCGCACCAGCTCGGGCATCCAGCTGTCCGTCTGCCAGTCCGGGTCGATGACGTCCCAGGCATCGGACTTGAAGTACCAGCCGGCGTCCACGACTTCGTACGGCCAGCCGCGCTCGGCCGCGAGGGCCGCGCACCTCCCAGGACGCCTCCCGTGCGGGGCGCCGGCCTGTGCCGGAAGGGCTGACGCGGTGGTGGCGAGCAGTGCGGAGCAGACGGCCAGGACGATGGTGCGGAGCCGTGGTCGGGCGGTCATGCGGAACCTCTCCCTGTCGCAGTCATCCGATGACTGTGAGGGTGGTGGAGGCGCTATATGTCCATGTCAAGGCGCGTGACGGTCAGATACATCGGACTGACAGGTCATATAGAGGGTGGAGGGTCACGTAGAAGAACGCCGGGAGTCGGGCCGTGAAGGGCGTCGCGCAGGGGAGCGGCAGGGGAGCGTCGGGCGGGGAGAACGCGACGGAACGAGTGATACTGATCACGTGACAGCCGGAGTCCGTACCGCCCATACCGCCGACCTCGACCCCGCCGAGCTCCGGGCCGTGCGCGCCCTGCTCGACGCCGCGTTCGACGGGGACTACGACGATGACGACTGGGAGCACGCGCTCGGCGGGATGCACGTGCTCGTCAGCGACGAGCAGGGGCTCGCCGCACACGGGTCCGTCATCCAGCGGCGCGCCCGGTACCGCAAGCGCTGGCTGCGGGTCGGGTACGTCGAGGGCGTGGGCGTCCGCGCCGACGTGCGGCGCCAGGGGCTCGGCGCGCGTGTCATGGCCGAGGTCGAGCGGATCATCGACCGTGCCTACGACCTCGGCGCGCTCTCCGCGAGCGACGACGGCGCCCACCTGTACGCCGCCCGCGGCTGGCGGCTCTGGCGCGGCCGTCTCTGCGGCCTCGGCCCCCGCGGTGTCGTCCGCCTGCGTGACGACGAGGACTGCACCTATGTGCGCCCCGCCGCCGCGGGCGACCTCGACTTCAAACGCAAGCTGGTCTTCGACTGGCGCGACGGGGACGTCCTCTGACCGTCGACGACCGTTTTCGAAGGTCGCGCCCGTATGGCCCACTGCGCCGTCTCAGATAGTAGGAAGTCCGAGTAATTGTGGAGACAGACGCCCTGTCCTCACTTACTTTTGTAGAAGCCGAACGTCTCGCTCGATCAAGCGAATGGCGGTCGTGAGCCGGGCCCCGTGCAGGCAACCCCTGCGGCACCGCTCCCCGTCCCGGCTGGGGGTACCTCCCACAAGCAGTGGGGGAGTCTCGTAACCCCCTTTCCGCACTCCCGGATGTCGAAGGAGTCGATTTCCCATGGCCGAGACGACCGCCCGCCGCCGAGTCCGTCACGTTTCCCGTACGAGCGAGTCCGACCGCAAGAACGCCGCCGCAGCGCTCCAGCGCGCCCTCGACCGCAGGGACAACGGCGGCGCGACCGGCCACTGAGCCGCGCCTCCGCGTCCCAGGCCCTCACCCGTACGGCCCGCACCCTCACCCGTGATGCTGCACCCATAAGCCGGGAGCCGCACCCGCACGAGGTGCGGCGCGGCCGGGCGCCCCGCGCCATCTGCCGCACCGCACCTCGATGTTGGGCTTGTCCGCATCGCGGACGCCCCGTGTCATTGCGTGGGACAAGGAGTACGGTGCGGTCATGTCTCGCAGCATCAATCTCGCAGTGATTCCCGGTGACGGCATCGGCCAGGAGGTCGTGACCCAGGGGCTGAAGGTCCTCTCCGCCGTCCTTCCGCAGGATGTGAAGCTGGAGACCAAGGAGTACGACTTCGGCGCCCGGCGCTACCACGCCACCGGCGAGACCCTCACCGACGCCGACCTCGAGCAGCTCAAGCAGCACGACGCGATCCTCCTCGGCGCGATCGGCGACCCGTCGGTGCCGTCGGGCGTGCTGGAGCGCGGCTTCCTGCTCAAGCTCCGCTTCGCCTTCGACCACCACGTCAACCTGCGGCCCTCCAGGCTGCTGCCGGGCGTCGCGACCCCGCTCGCGGGCCAGCCCGAGATCGACTTCGTCGTGGTCCGCGAGGGCACCGAGGGCCCGTACACGGGCAACGGCGGCACCATCCGCAAGGGCACCCCGCACGAGGTCGCCACCGAGGTGTCCGTGAACACCGCCTTCGGCGTCGAGCGCGTGGTACGGGACGCCTTCGCCCGCGCCCAGGCGCGCCCGCGCAAGAAGCTGGCCCTGGTCCACAAGAACAACGTGCTCACGTTCGCGGGTCACCTGTGGACGAACATCTTCAACAAGGTGGCCGAGGAGTTCCCCGAAGTCACCACCGAGTACATGCACGTCGACGCGGCGACGATCTACCTCGTCACCCAGCCCGAGCGCTTCGACGTGATCGTCACCGACAACCTCTTCGGCGACATCATCACCGACCTCGCCGCCGCCATCTCCGGCGGCATCGGGGTCGCCGCCTCCGGCAACATCAACCCGTCCGGTGAGTTCCCGTCGATGTTCGAGCCCGTGCACGGCTCGGCGCCCGACATCGCGGGCCAGGGCAAGGCCGACCCCTCAGCCACCGTCCTGTCGGTCGCCCTCCTGCTGCGCCACCTCGGCTACGAGTCCGAGGCCGCCCGCATCGAGGAGGCCGTCTCCGCCGACCTCGCGGAGCGCGCGGGCAAGCCCGCCCGCAGCACCGACGAGATCGGCGACGCGCTCGCCGTACGAGTAGCCGGCTGACCTGCCGCCCTACTCACACCCCCTGAGTCAAGGCCGCCGGGTCGCAACACCCGGCGGCTTTCCCATGCCCTCGCCGGGTGTCACCATCGACCCACCCCTGTGCTACCCCTAGGGCCGTATTCACACCGTTTCGTCCGCCCCCACCCGCTTGCCATAATCGAACGCGGAGCCGCGGATTGAGGGAATGCTCGGACGTCCTAGCACCGGCCACTGCCGGTGCGGGAGTGAGCGCGGCCCGTCACGACAACCGGTGAAGGACAACCACACATGACGACGCCCACGATCGAGCTGAAGCCCTCCTCCAACCCGCTCTCCGACGCGGAGCGGGAGGCGATCCTGGCCAACCCCGGGTTCGGCCGCCACTTCACCGACCACATGGTGACGATCAGGTGGACCGAGGGGCGGGGCTGGCACGACGGTCAGCTCGTCCCCTACGCGCCCATCTCCCTCGACCCGGCCACCAACGTCCTGCACTACGCGCAGGAGATCTTCGAGGGTCTCAAGGCCTACCGCCGGCCCGACGGCTCCGTCGCCACCTTCCGCCCGGAGATGAACGCCCTGCGCTTCCAGCGTTCCGCCAAGCGCCTCGCGATGCCCGAGCTGCCGGTGGAGACCTTCATCGAGGCGTGTGACCTGCTCGTACAGCAGGACAAGGCGTGGGTGCCGGCGCACGGCGGTGAGGAGTCCCTCTACCTGCGCCCCTTCATGATCGCCACCGAGGTCGGCCTGGGCGTCAAGCCCGCCAACGAGTACCTCTTCCTGGTCATCGCCTCCCCGGCCGGCGCGTACTTCCCGGGCGGTGTGAAGCCCGTCTCCATCTGGGCGTCCGAGGACCGCGTCCGCGCCGTCCCCGGCGGCATGGGTGACGCCAAGACCGGCGGCAACTACGCGGCCTCCCTGCTCGCCCAGGCCGAGGCCGCCGCCAAGGGCTGCGACCAGGTCTGCTACCTCGACGCCGTGGAGCACAAGTGGGTCGAGGAGCTCGGCGGCATGAACCTGTACTTCGTGTACGGCAACAAGATCGTCACTCCGAAGCTGACCGGTTCCATCCTGGAGGGCGTCACCCGTGACTCCCTGCTGACGGTCGCCCGCGACCTCGGCTACGAGGCCGAGGAGGGTCGCATCTCCATCGACCAGTGGCAGGCCGACTCCGAGAACGGCACCCTCACCGAGGTCTTCGCCTGCGGCACCGCCGCGGTCATCACCCCGGTCGGCACGGTCAAGCGCGCCACCGCCGAGTGGAAGCAGTCGGGCGGCGAGCCGGGCGAGGTCACCCTGAAGCTCCGCGAGGCGCTGCTCGACATCCAGCGGGGCACGCGCGAGGACACGCACGGCTGGATGCACAAGCTGGGCTGACGCCCGCCGCACCTCTTCAGGGGCCGCCCCGGACTTCACTCCGGGGCGGCTCTCCTTTCTCCGCACGGGAGCAGGCGGCCGGCCCGCGCATGCGTCATGCACGCAATGAACGAAACCCGAGGCGCTCTTGTCGCACCCGCGAACGCCCGGCACGTTACGGCCCATGGGACGAGAGCACTGGAAGAAGATCTGGATCGGCTCGGCCGGCAACATGGTGGAGTGGTACGACTGGTTCGTCTACGCCAGCTTCGCCACCTACTTCGCGGGGGCGTTCTTCCCCGACGACGACCCCACGGCCCAGCTCATGAACACCGCGGGCATCTTCGCGGTCGGTTTCTTCATGCGCCCGGTCGGCGGCTGGCTGCTCGGCCGGGTCGGTGACCGCAGGGGCCGCAAGGCCGCGCTGACCCTCACGGTCACGCTGATGTCCGCCTCCGCGATCCTCATCGCGATCGCGCCGACGTACGCCGTCGCCGGATACGGCGGCGCAGCGGTGCTGCTCGTCGCCCGACTGCTCCAGGGGCTGTCGGTGGGCGGCGAGTACGCGGCCAGCGCGACCTACCTGACCGAGGCGTCCGACCCGCGCAGGCGCGGCTTCGCCTCCAGCTTCCAGTACGTGTCGATGACCGCCGGGCAGATCGTCGGCCTAGGCCTGCAGATCGTCCTCCAGCGCACGATGTCCGGCGACGCGCTGCACGACTACGGCTGGCGCATCCCGTTCGTGCTGGGCGCCCTCGGCGCGGCGGTGGTCTTCTATCTGCGCCGGAACATGCTGGAGACGGACGTCTACGAGGCCGAGGCCGACGAGAGGGAAGGCGAGGAGCGCGGCACGCTGCGCGCGCTGTGGCGGCACAAGCGCGAGGCGTTCCTGGTGATCGCGCTGACGATGGGAGGCACGGTCGCGTACTACACCTACACCACGTATCTGACGAAGTATCTGTCGAACTCGGCGGGCCTGCCCAAACAGACCGCGACCCTGGTCTCCTTCACCGCGCTGATCGTCTTCGCCTGCCTCCAGCCGCTCGCCGGCCGGCTCTCCGACCGGATCGGCCGCCGCCCGCTGCTGATCACCTTCGCCGTCGGCTCGACGCTGCTGACGGTCCCGATCATGACGTTGCTGAAGCACGCGGACAGCTTCTGGCCGGCGCTGGGCCTGGCCCTGCTGGCCCTGGTCGTGGTCACCGGATACACCTCGATCAACGCCTGTGTGAAGGCCGAGCTGTTCCCGACGCGCGTCCGCGCGCTGGGTGTGGCGCTTCCCTATGCGGTGGCCAACGCCCTGTTCGGCGGAACGGCGGAATACGTCGCGCTGTGGTTCAAGGACGCGGGCGCCGAGTCCGGCTTCTTCTGGTACGTCGCGGCCTGTGCGGCCGTCTCCCTGGTCGTGTACGTCACCATGCGGGAGACCAGGGACCTGGACCTCACCCGGATGAAGGACGCGCGGTCCTCCTCCTTGACGACCGCATCCTGAGACGGCGGTGAGCGCGGGGGCGGACTGTGCCAAACTGCCCTCGTGCTCTCGTTCGCCATGATTATTGGCAGCAGGCGCGCCGGTCCGCAGTGACCGCCACGTACGACCAGGTACGGGTGGCCACCGTCGTCCTCGACCCGCGCGCAGACCTCTCGCACCCGCGAGGGGTTTTTTCGTTTCCTGGCCCACCTTCAGCCGGGGGCGGAGCGCGAGGGAGTATGGGGGGACGGTGGAACCGGTCATTCCGGTAAGACCGAGATCCAAAACAGGAGCCTTGAGACCATGACCGAGACGGCAACCAGCGAGCTCGACGACTCGTTCCACGTCTTCGACACGACGCTGCGCGACGGCGCGCAGCGCGAGGGGATCAACCTCACCGTCGCGGACAAGCTGGCCATCGCACGGCACCTGGACGACTTCGGCGTGGGCTTCATCGAGGGCGGCTGGCCCGGCGCGAACCCGCGGGACACCGAGTTCTTCGCGCGCGCCCAGCAGGAGATCGACTTCCGGCACGCCCAGTTGGTGGCCTTCGGCGCGACGCGCCGCGCGGGCGGCAAGGCCGCGGAGGACCCGCAGGTCAAGGCACTGCTGGACTCGGGGGCTCCGGTGATCACGCTGGTCGCCAAGTCCCACGACCGCCATGTCGAACTGGCGCTGCGCACGACGCTTGACGAGAACCTGGAGATGATCCGCGACACGGTGTCCCACCTGCGGGCGCAGGGCCGGCGGGTCTTCGTCGACTGCGAGCACTTCTTCGACGGCTACCGGGCGAACGCCGCGTACGCCAAGTCGGTGGTGCGTACGGCGGCCGAGGCGGGCGCGGACGTGGTCATCCTCTGCGACACGAACGGCGGCATGCTGCCGGCCCAGGTCCACGCGGTGGTCTCCACGGTGCTGGCGGACACGGGTGCCCGGCTCGGCATCCACGCCCAGGACGACACGGGCTGCGCGGTTGCGAACACCCTCGCGGCGGTGGACGCGGGTGCGACGCACGTGCAGTGCACGGCGAACGGGTACGGCGAGCGGGTGGGCAACGCCAACCTGTTCCCGGTGGTGGCGGCCCTGGAGCTGAAGTACGGCAAGAAGGTGCTGCCGGAAGGCCGTCTGCGCGAGATGACGCGCATCAGCCACGCGATCGCGGAGGTCGTCAACCTCACCCCCTCCACCCACCAGCCGTACGTGGGCGTCTCGGCCTTCGCCCACAAGGCGGGCCTGCACGCCTCGGCCATCAAGGTGGACCCGGACCTGTACCAGCACATCGACCCGGAACTGGTCGGCAACACCATGCGGATGCTGGTCTCCGACATGGCGGGCCGGGCCTCGGTGGAGCTCAAGGGCAAGGAACTGGGCATCGATCTGGGCGGCGACCGCGAGCTGGTGGGCCGGGTGGTCGAGCGCGTCAAGGAGCGGGAACTCAAGGGCTACACGTACGAGGCGGCGGACGCGAGCTTCGAACTGCTCCTCCGCGAGGAGGTGGCGGGCAAGCCGCTGCGCTACTTCCGCACGGAGTCCTGGCGGGCGATCGTCGAGGACCGCCCGGACGGCACGCACGCCAACGAGGCCACGGTGAAGCTGTGGGCGAAGAGCGAGCGGATCGTGGCGACGGCGGAGGGCAACGGCCCGGTGAACGCCCTGGACCGCGCCCTCCGCGTGGCCCTGGAGAAGATCTACCCGGAGCTGGCCGCCCTGGAGCTGGTCGACTACAAGGTCCGCATCCTGGAGGGCAAGCACGGCACCCAGTCCACGACCCGCGTCCTGATCTCCACGTCGGACGGCAAGGGCGAATGGTCCACGGTGGGCGTCGCGGAGAACGTGATCGCGGCATCGTGGCAGGCCCTGGAGGACGCGTACACATACGGCCTGCTGCGGGCCGGCGTGGAGCCGGCGGAGTAGCCCCCGAGCCACCCGTGCTCCCGCGCCGGGGGGCTGCCGCCCCCAGGCCGCCCCCGCTGCCGGCCATACGGCACGGGGTGCGGGGGCGGAGCCCCGGACGGGGCCTGGGGCGGAGCCTCCGGCTGGGTGCAGGGACGGAGCCCTGCGAGGGGTGCAGGGGGCGCAGTCCCCGCCCGGGCTGCGGGGCGGAGCCCCGCGGGGCGTTCAACCCCGCCGGGGGCCGCCCCCGCCCCCCGGCGGGGACTACGTCCCCCTGCTGGAGCCCCTGGAGGTGGGACGGGTAGGGGCGGCGGGGGCGAGCAACCCCCGGCCGGGCTACTGCAACCGCCACTTCTGGTTCGCCGCACCCGTGCACGACCAGATCTGCGCCCGCGCCCCGTTCGCCGACGAGTTGTCCGTGACGTCGAGGCACTTGTTCGCCGCGATGTTCACCACGTCACCCGTCGACGAGTTGTACGACCACTGCTGCGCTCCCGTGCCGTTGCAGTCGTACAACTGCACCTTCGCCCCGTCAGCCGTCGACCCGGATGTCACGTCCAGGCACTTCCCGAGCGCCTGGATCGACCCGTCGGCCCTCACCGTCCACTGCTGCGCGGCGCTCCCGTTGCAGTCGTAGAGCTGCACGGCCGTGCCGTTGGCGTTCGACGCCCCCGCCACGTCCAGACACTTGCCCGCGAGCCCCACGAACGCCCCCGACCGGTCGACGCCGCCCGACTGCGCACCCGACCACGTGAACGTCGCCGACGTCTTCCCCGGCAGCGAGTATGTCGCGTGCTGTCCGCCCCAGTCGATCGTCACCGTCTTCGCCGACGTGGCGTCGTTGTACGCGATCAGTGCCTTCGAACCGTCCGGGTTCCGCCACGCCACGTTCGGCACGGACGACGACGCGGTGGAGGCGATGCGCTGCGCGCCCGGCCGTACGAACTTCGTCAGATGCCCCATCGTGTAGTACTCGATCGTGTAGTCGACCGTCCCGCTCGCACCGTCCCCGTTGTGGACCGTGATCAGTCCGGTGCAGGTGCCGCAGCCGCCGTTGTGCGGCCCCATGTTCTGGTCGACGGCCAGCGACCACTTCGTCACGGACTTCGCCCAGTTCCGGGTGTAGTCGACGATGTTGAGCATGTCCTCGCGCTGTTGGTTCGCGATCCAGGTGCCGCCCGAGTGCTCCGTGCCGAACGCGTCCAGCTGCGGGTACTGGTTGTGGACGGCCGTCTGCTTCGTCACGTCGCCCCCGTACCCGTGCCAGGCGATCCCGCCGAAGTTCGGGTGCGAGCGGATGGCCGCGTCGTCCACCGTCTGGGCGGCGTAGGAGTCGTACGTGTCCCAGTTCCAGTCGTGCGCCAGCACCTTCGTCGTCAGACCCGCCGACTGGAGCCTCGGCAGCAGCTCGTTCTTCGTGAAGTAGGCGAGACCGGACGCGTTCCAGCTCATCGACGGATAACCCGAGCAGCACGTCGGCTCGTTCTGGGCGGTGACGTACGAGACGGGGATGCCCTGGTCCCGGTAGGCCTGGAGGTACTTCACGAAGTACGAGGCGTACGCCCCGTAGTTCTCCGCCTTCAGCCAGCCCCCGTTGAGCTGCCCGCTGTCCTTCATCCAGGCGGGCGCCGTCCACGGGGAGGCCATCACCGTCAGCTGCGGGTTCAGCTGGAGCGCCTGCCTCGTCAGCGGCACCACGTCCGCCAGGTCGTGGGCGATGGAGAACTTCGCCAGCGACGGGTCGGTCTGACCGGCCGGCACGTCGTCGTACGTGTATCCGTAGCGCGCCAGGTCGGAGGCGCCCATCGGATTGCGCAGGAACGACAGGCCGATCCCGTCCGTCGGCGAGAACAGCTTCCGCATCGTCGCGTCCCGCGTCGCCTGCGTGAGCGCCCCGCTGCTGTTCATCAGCCAGGCCGCGGTGTCCGTGAAGGACGCCCCGCCGCCGGTGAACGTCTGATAGCGCGTGTTCTCGTCGACGGTGATGTTCTCACCGCCGCCACCGGTTCCGGACTGGAAGGCGAACGGCGTCTGCGGCTGCAGACCCCGCACCACATGGCGCCCGCCCGAGTCGTCGGTCGTGGTGAGCCAGGCGGTGACCTGTTCACCGGCCGCGTGCGCCGGCGTGGCCGCCGCGAACCCGGCCGCGGTGAGCAGTCCGGCGAGCAGCAGCCGGCCCGTGCGCGTGTGTCTGTTCATGGAGCGCCGCCCTTCTGGAGGTGGGGGATGGGGGCGTGCGAGGCGTGAGTAAATGACGGCTTCGTATACGCGTCAAGGGGGTGCGCGTTCAGAATTTGAAGTGACAAGGGTCCTGATCCGGCAGGGAGTTGTGTCTGCGCCCGTTCTGACGTGGAAGTCTTGACGGGTGTCCGGGGCCCTAGTTAACTCACGGCGTGATCTAAGTCATGAGTGAACCATGACGACTCGATGAGTCGAGGGAAGGTCCGTCCATGCGAAGAACCGCCCTGCTCGCCTCCGCCACCCTGCTCACCGCCCTGATCCCCCTGGCGTCGGCGCGCGCGGCCGACGATCCCGCCCCCGCACCTGTCCCCGTCGACCGCTTCGAAGGTGAGGTGCCCTTCGCCCAGCAGCCGGCGGAGGGCATCTTCACCTGGGGCGGCGACAGCGACGACCCGCCCACGCTCCAACTGGCCGACCGCGCCGACGCCCCGGAGGGCGCCAAGGTCCTCACCGGCAGCTACGACATCAGCGGCTACGGCGGCTTCACGCACGACTTCGCGGCGGACCAGCCGGCCCACGACTGGTCCGCCCACAAGGGAATCCGCTTCTGGTGGGACGGCCAGGACAACGGCAAGAAGATCGCCTTCGAGATCAAGGACGGCGGCGCGAACGGCGAGGCGTCGGAGCTGTGGACGACCTCCTTCACCGACGACTTCACCGGCTGGAAACAGGTCGAGATCCCCTTCACCGACTTCACCTATCGCACGGACTACCAGCCGGTCGGCGGTATCGACCACGTCCTCGGTCTGACACAGATGTGGGGGTACGCCGTCACCCTGCCGGTCGGCGTCAAGGGGCACTTCGCGATGGACGACGTAGAGCTGTACGGCAAGGCCGACCAGTCGCTGCGCGCCTCCGTCACCACCGACGCCCCGGTCCACCCGGTCAAGGAGGGCGGAACGGCGACCGTCAGGGTCACCGTCGCCACCACCGGCTCCGCTCCGATCGACGAGCCCGTGACCGTGCGGTACGAGACCGGCGGCGGCAGCGCCGAGCCCGGCAAGGACTACACCCCGGTCTCCGGCACGCTCACCTTCCCCGCGGGCACCGCCTCCGGCGCCTCCCGGACCATCCAGGTCCCCACCCTGAAGGACAGGTCCGCCGAGCCCGCCGAGACCATCCCCGTCAAGCTGACGGTCACCGGAGCCAAGGCCCCGGCCGAGACACCCCAGGTGGTCATCGACGCCCACGGACTGCCGTACCTGGACACCAAGTTGCCCGTCGGGAAACGCGTCGCGGACCTCCTCTCCCGCATGAGCCTGGAGGAGAAGGCCGGCCAGATGACCCAGGCCGAGCGCGCCGCCCTCACCGACCAGGGCGACATCGCCACCTATGCCCTCGGCTCACTCCTCTCGGGCGGCGGCTCCACCCCCACGCCCAACACCCCCGAGGCCTGGGCGAAGATGATCGACGGCTTCCAGCTCCAGGCGCAGGCCACCCGCTTCCAGATCCCGCTGATCTACGGCGTGGACGCGGTGCACGGCCACAACAACCTCACCGGCGCCACGATCATGCCGCACAACATCGGCATCGGAGCGACCAGAGATCCCGAACTGGCCGAGAAAACCGGGGCGGTGACCGCCTCCGAGGTACGCGCCACCGGCGTCCCCTGGGACTTCGCGCCCTGCCTGTGCGTCACCCGTGACGAACGCTGGGGCCGCTCCTACGAGTCCTTCGGCGAGGACCCGGCGCTCGTGCAGTCCATGGAGACGATCATCCAGGGCCTGCAGGGAAGCCCGGACGGGCGCGACCTGAGCCGCGACGACAAGGTGCTCGCCACCGCCAAGCACTTCGTCGGCGACGGCGGCACCGCCTACGGCTCGTCCACCACCGGCTCCTACACCATCGACCAGGGCGTCACCACGGTCACCCGGCAGCAGCTGGAGGCCGTCCACCTGGCGCCGTACGAGACGGCCGTCCGGCGCGGCATCGGCTCGGTCATGCCGTCGTACTCCTCGCTCGACGTCGTCGGCGACGGCCAGGGCCCCGTGAAGATGCACGCCCGCGGCGACATGATCAACGGTGTGCTCAAGGGCCGAATGGGCTTCGACGGCTTCGTCATCAGCGACTGGAACGCCATCGACCAGCTCCCCGGCGACTACGCGGCCCACGTCCGCTCGGCGGTCGACGCGGGCGTCGACATGATGATGGTGCCGTACACGTACAAGGACTTCCGCACGACACTCGTCGACGAGGTGAAGGCCGGGCACATCAGCGAGCGGCGCATCGACGACGCCGTCTCCCGCATCCTCACGCAGAAGTTCAGGCTGGGGCTCTTCGAGCACCCCTACGCCGACACCACCGGTGCCGCGCGGATCGGCTCGGCGGCCCACCGGGCCGTGGCCCGGCAGGCGGCCGCCGAGTCCCAGGTGTTGCTGAAGAACGCGCACGGTGTGCTGCCACTGAAGAAGAACCAGAAGGTGTACGTCGCCGGCTCCAACGCCGACGACCTCGGCAACCAGACCGGCGGCTGGACCCTCACCTGGCAGGGCGCCTCCGGCACCCACACCCAGGGCACGACCATCCTGCAGGGCATGCGGAAGGCCGCGCCGGACACGACCATCACCTACTCCAAGGACGCCTCGGCACCGACGAACGGCTACGACGTCGGCGTGGTCGTCGTCGGCGAGACCCCCTACGCCGAGGGTGTCGGTGACGTCGGCAACGGGCACGACCTGCGGCTCTCCGCCGCCGACCAGGCCGCCGTCGACAAGGTGTGCGGGGCCATGAAGTGCGCGGTGCTGATCGTCTCCGGGCGCCCGCAGATCATCGGCGACCGGCTCGGCGAGATCGACGCGCTCGTGGCGTCCTGGCTGCCCGGGACCGAGGGCGACGGCGTGGCGGACGTCCTCTACGGCAGGCGGCCCTTCACCGGGCAGCTCCCCGTCACCTGGCCGCGGTCGGAGAACCAGCTGCCGATCAACGTCGGCGACGCCTCGTACGACCCGCAGTTCCCGTACGGGTGGGGGCTCACCACGCTGGCCAAGGTCCCCGAGGGAGGCACGGCGACCCTGAAGGCGCTCGCGTTCGCGGCCGCCGCGGCCGAGAGGACGGGCTCCGACCGGGCCGGACGCGAGATCGTCACCAGGGCCCGGCTGCTCGTCCAGCAGAAGGCGGGATCGACGATGACCGCGGCGATCGCGAAACCCTTCGCCGACGCCGACCACCTGCTGCTGACGGGCAGGTACGCGGCAGCCGTGGCCGAGCTGACGCAGGCCTACCGCGCTGCGGCCTGACGGAAACCCGGTACGGGTGGGCGGTGCGTTGCCGCCCACCCGCACCGATATCCGGTTCGGGCGCCTTCCGGTAGGTTCGGAGTATGAACGCCGTGCTCCGTCGAGGACTGGTCGTACCGCTGGTCGCCCTGCTCATGGCCGTGCTCACGGTGCTGTCCACCGGAGCGCCCCGCGCGCAGGCCGCCACGGACGTCTCCGCCATCGCACAGGCGCTCCGCAGCGGTCCCGTGTACGTCGATCCGGCCGCCTCCCGGCAGCTGTCCGTCGCGGACGCCGACGCGCTCGCCAAGAAGATCGAGGACGCGGGCAAGCCGGTCTTCCTCGTGGTCCTGCCCGCCGACTACCCGACGCGGGACCTCTTCGCCGACCTGCGCACGGCCACCGGCATCACCGGCCTGTACGGCGTCCGCCTCGGCGACCGCTTCGACGCCCGCGCCGACTCCTCGGTCCTCGGGCACAGCGCCGTGCGGAACCTGGTCACCAGCGTCCAGGGCGAGACCGCCAAGGCCCAGCTGAACGACTTCACCGACCGTGCCCTCGCCAACGTCGGCGGACACGCCCCCTCGACCTGGGGTACCTCCCGCAGCAACCACGGGGTGTCGTCCACCGCGCTGATCACGCTCGCCGTGGTCCTGGTGCTCGGCGGCACCGGCGCCTACATGCTCGTACGGCGCGGCCGGCGCCGGCGCGAGGAGGAGCAGGAGGCCGCGCTGGAGAAGCTGCGCGTCGTGGTGGACGAGGACATCACCGCCTTCGGCGAGGAACTCGACCGCCTCGACTTCCGGCTGGGGGAGCCGGGCGCCGACGACGCGATGCGCGCGGACTACGCACGCGCCCTGGACGCGTACGAGGAGGCGAAGTCGGCCATGGCGGCGGCGCGGCGCCCGGAGGACGTGAAGGCCGTGACCCAGGCCTTGGAGGACGGCCGGTTCGCGCTGGCGACGCTCGCGGCCCGCCGCGAGGGCCGGCCGCTGCCCGAGCGCCGGGCGCCCTGCTTCTTCGACCCGCGCCACGGCCCGTCCGTCGCCGACGCGACCTGGACGCCTCCGGGCGGCGCCCCGCGCGAGGTCCCGGTCTGCGCGGCCGACCGGGCTCGTCTGGCCGACGGCCGCGACCCCATGATCCGCGAGGTGGACACGGAGTACGGCCGCCGTCCGTACTGGGACGCCGGCCCCGCCTACGGACCCTGGGCGGGCGGCTACTTCGGCGGCGGCCTCCTGCCGGGCCTGCTCGTCGGCACGCTGCTCGGCAGCATGATGGCCACCCCCTCGTACGCCGCCGACTACGGCACCGGCTACGGCGACTTCGGCGGGTACGAGGGCGGCGACGTCTCGGGCGCCGACTTCGACCCCGGGGACTTCGGCGGCGGCTTCGGCGACGGCGGGGGAGGGGACTTCGGCGGAGGCGGCGGGGACTTCAGCGGGGGGTTCTGACCGCCTGCCCATTCCCGCGACCGCCGGCGACGGCACCAGAGGGGACCGGCCCGGAGCGCGAGCAGAGGCCAGGGGAAGACGCGAGCGCCCGCCCTCCTGATCCGGGAGGGCGGGCGCTCGCGGTGGCTCCGGCGAGGTTACGCCTGCTTGATCGCCGAGATGTCGAAGACCAGCTTGATCTTGTCGGAGACCAGCACACCGCCCGTCTCGAGGGCCGCGTTCCAGGTCAGGCCCCACTCGGAGCGCAGGATCTCCGCCTTGCCCTCGAAGCCGACGCGCTCGTTGCCGAACGGGTCCTTGGCCGCGCCGTTGAACTCCAGCTCGATGGTGATCGGCTTGGTCGTGCCGAGGATCGTGAGGTCGCCGGTGATCCGGTACTCGTCGCCGCCGAGCGCCTCCGCGCGGGTGGAGCGGAACGTCATCGTCGGGTGCTCGTCGATCCTGAAGAAGTCGGAGCTCTTGAGGTGGTTGTCGCGGTCCGCGGAGCCGGTCTCGATGCTGTCCATCTTCACGTCGATGGAAGCCGTGGACTTCGACGGGTCCGAGCCGTCCAGGTGCAGGGTGCCGGAGAAGTCCTTGAAGCTGCCCTTGACGTTGGTGACCATCGCGTGCCGGGCCACGAACCCGATGGTGCTGTGCGCCGGGTCCAGCGTGTACTCGCCGGTCAGGGCGGCGAGGTCGGGGTTCACTCCGGCGGCCGGTGCGGTCTCGGTGCTGCTCTTGCGGCTGAAGATGCTCATGACGTGCTCCTTTGGGGGACGGATCGCGGTCCCGGAGGGAGGCCGCGGCTCGAAGCTGTTTAATCTTCAACGAGCTCAACGGGAGAGACGTTAGACCTATTCCGTTCGAGTTTCAACATCATCGAGTGTGTGTCGCTCACGGAGGCGCGGCGGCACGTGGGCTTCGGATCGACCGGTATCGTGGGCAGGCCGCTGCGGCCGTTCGAGGTTCCCCTTGTCACTCGGGCGATGGCATGTGCCGCCCACCAAGGTGTGATCACTCTGCGTCTCCCGCTTTGTGGGAGCCCGACAACGCCGATCCCCTCTGAGCAGTCAGAACGGCTGCATCCGGGCTGTGTTCTGTTCAGGGTTACCAGGAAAACGGGCCTGAGACTGTACGGAGTCGACGGCGAGCTTTCCTTGGTGGACTTCGTAAGGTCGCTACATGACCGTTTTGGACGAGGCTGTGGATTCCGGGAGCGAGCCCGCGGACGCGCGCGGGCGGGTCGCCGAACTGCACGAGATCCGCAAGCAGGCGCTCGCGGGCCCGAGCGAGAAGGCGACCGAGGCGCAGCACGCCAAGGGCAAGCTGACCGCCCGGGAGCGCATCGAACTGCTTCTGGACCCCGGCTCCTTCCAGGAGGTCGAGCAGCTGCGCCGGCACCGGGCGACCGGGTTCGGCCTGGAGTCGAAGAAGCCGTACACCGACGGTGTGATCACCGGCTGGGGCACGGTGGAGGGCCGCACGGTCTTCGTCTACGCCCACGACTTCCGCATCTTCGGCGGCGCGCTGGGCGAGGCCCACGCCACCAAGATCCACAAGATCATGGACATGGCCATCGCGGCGGGAGCGCCGCTGGTCTCCCTCAACGACGGTGCGGGCGCCCGTATCCAGGAGGGCGTGAGCGCGCTCGCCGGCTACGGCGGCATCTTCCAGCGCAACACCAAGGCCTCCGGTGTCATCCCGCAGATCTCGGTGATGCTCGGCCCGTGCGCGGGCGGCGCGGCCTACAGCCCCGCCTTGACGGACTTCGTGTTCATGGTCCGTGAGACCTCGCAGATGTTCATCACCGGCCCGGACGTGGTCAAGGCGGTGACCGGCGAGGAGATCACGCAGAACGGTCTGGGCGGCGCGGACGTCCACGCCGAGACCAGCGGTGTCTGCCACTTCGCGTACGACGACGAGGAGACCTGCATCGCCGAGGTGCGCTACCTCCTCTCCCTGCTCCCGCAGAACAACCGGGAGAACCCGCCGCGGGTGGAGTGCGCCGACCCCGTCGACCGCCGCTCGGAGGTCCTGCTCGACCTGGTGCCGGCGGACGGCAACCGTCCGTACGACATGGCCAAGGTGATCGAGGAGATCGTCGACGACGGCGAGTACCTCGAGGTCCACGAGCGCTGGGCGCGGAACATCATCTGCGCGCTGGGCCGGCTGGACGGCCAGGTGGTCGGCATCATCGCCAACCAGCCGCAGACGCTCGCCGGTGTGCTCGACATCGAGGCCAGTGAAAAAGCTGCGCGCTTTGTACAGATGTGTGACGCTTTTAACATCCCGTTGGTGACGTTCCTGGACGTTCCCGGGTTCCTTCCGGGCGTCGACCAGGAGCACGGCGGCATCATCCGGCACGGGGCGAAGCTGCTGTACGCGTACTGCAACGCGACCGTGCCGCGGATCTCGCTGATCCTGCGCAAGGCGTACGGAGGTGCGTACATCGTGATGGACAGCCAGTCCATCGGGGCGGACCTCACCTATGCCTGGCCGACCAACGAGATCGCCGTGATGGGCGCGGAGGGCGCGGCCAACGTCATCTTCCGTCGCCAGATCGCCGAGGCGGGGGACCCCGAGGCCGTGCGGGCGCGGATGGTCAAGGAGTACAAGTCCGAGCTGATGCACCCGTACTACGCGGCCGAGCGGGGCCTGGTGGACGACGTCATCGACCCGGCCGAGACCCGCGAGGTCCTGATCAGGTCCCTGGCGATGCTGCACGCGAAGCACGCCGACCTGCCGTCCCGCAAGCACGGCAACCCCCCGCAGTAACCGGGCGGACCCACCGCGGCAACCCCGCGGACCCCTCTCTCACGGAGACTGACAGCCATGAGCAACCCTGACATCCGCGTCGAGAAGGGCCATGCCGAGCCCGAGGAAGTGGCCGCCATCACGGCCGTCCTCCTGGCCCGCGCCGCGGCCCAGACCCCTGCCACGACCGCGTCCCACCGGGGCCGCGCCAAGGCAGGCTGGCGCCGCCTCGAGCGCGAGCCGGGCTTCCGCGCCCCGCACAGCTGGCACGCGTAGGCTGCGCCGCTTGAGCCGTCCCTGAAGGGCCCTTCCGCCATGGAGGGGCCCTTCTTGCTGGGCAGGCACAGGGGGTCCCGGCCGGTTCGGCACCGCCGGACATCGCCGCGAAGCGTCTCGACGTCGCGGAGGAAAAAGATTTTGGGCCCTTCCTGAGGAGGGGCCCAAAGGGGGGCGCCCCATAGGGGCGCGGGGAACTGCGCGACCAGCCACATACGGCCCGCAGGCGGCGTGCGGCATATGGGGCGCAGCCCGGTAGCCGCAACCTCCGCCTAGCGAAGGCGAGCCATCAGCGCGTGCTCCACCAGGGTGATCAGGGCGGACTTGGCGTCAGCCCGATGTCTCGCGTCCGTCGTGATGATCGGCGTGTCCGGACCGATCTGGAGGGCCTCCCGGACCTCGTCCGGCGAGTACGGCTGCTGGCCGTCGAAGCCGTTGAGTGCGATCACGAAGGGCAGGCCGCTGTTCTCGAAGTAGTCGACGGCGGGGAAGCAGTCGGCCAGGCGCCGGGTGTCGACGAGCACCACCGCGCCGATCGCGCCGCGGACCAGGTCGTCCCACATGAACCAGAAGCGGTCCTGGCCCGGAGTGCCGAAGAGGTAGAGGATCAGGTCCTGGTCGAGGGTGATACGGCCGAAGTCCATCGCCACCGTGGTGGTGGTCTTGTCCCCGGTGTGGGTGAGGTCGTCGATGCCCGCCGAAGCAGACGTCATGACGGCTTCCGTGCGCAGCGGGTTGATCTCCGAGACGGCGCCGACGAACGTGGTCTTGCCCACGCCGAAGCCGCCCGCCACCACGATCTTCGCGGAGGTGGTGGAGCGGGAAGGACCGCCGCTAGAGCTTGCGAAGTCCACTGAGCACCCTTTCGAGCAGTGTCACGTCTGGCTGGCCGCCGGCGTTCTCGTCGCCGCCGGGCTGATGGATGGCGACCAGGCCCGCCTCCGCCAAGTCGGCGACGAGGATCCTGGCCACGCCGAGAGGGATCGTGAGGAGGGCCGAGATCTCGGCCACCGACTTGATTTCCCGGCACAGGTTGCAGATGCGCTGATGCTCGGGCAACTGGCCCTGCATCTGGTGCGGTTGCGCGGTGGTGTGCACCAGCGCCTCGATGGCGAGCTGGTAGCGCGGCCTGGTGCGGCCACCCGTCATGGCGTACGGACGCACCAGAGGGTTGTTCGAGGACCCGGCGGGCGCCGGCTCGGGGGAGCGGCGCTGCGGCTGCACGGGCTGGATACGCGGTGCAGGCGGCTGGTCGTACGGCGACGGACCCTGGGGGCCCTGCGGCGCGTACGGCTGCCGCCACTGGCCCGGCGCGGAGGGGAAGTCGTACCGGTTCTGGTCACCCTGGCCCGGGCCCTGACCGGGGCCGTAGGACCAGTTGCCGGTAGGCGAACCGCCTGGGGGTGTTGCCACGTTCTCTCCTCCTCCGACTGCGCCGGGCACCCAAACCTGTGGAAGCCGCGTCCCGAAACCTTACGGCCCCGGGACGCTCAAACGCACCGTCCGTCTTCTAGTTGAGAAGGCTGCCCTGGAGCTCCGCACGAAGGTCCGGAGTCAGGACCGTACCGGCACGATCGACCAGAAGCGCCATCTCATAACCAATGAGGCCGATGTCCGCGTCCGGGTGTGCGAGAACCGCGAGCGACGAACCGTCGGAAATGGACATGATGAAGAGGAATCCCCGCTCCATCTCCACAACCGTCTGGTTCACGCTGCCGCCCTCGAAGATGCGGGAGGCGCCCGCGGTCAGCGAGGTCAGACCGGAGGCGACGGCCGCCAACTGGTCGGCGCGATCGCGCGGAAAGCCTTCGGACATCGCCAGAAGGAGTCCGTCGGCGGAGACCACCACCGTGTGGGACACCCCGGGGGTGTTGTCCACGAAGTTGGTGATCAACCAGTTCAGGTTCTGTGCCGCCTGGCTCATCGGGCTCACACTAACGCTCCTGGTTGTAGGTGCTGTCAGGACCGAAGCCCTGGCCGTTCGTTTCACTGCCTGCTCGGCGTCCCCGCTGGACGCCTCGGCGCAGGTTGCTCAGCCTGCCCCTGACGTCCTCGGGGGCACGGGAGACCTGGGGGCCTCCCTGCGGGGTCGCCTCCGCGGCGCCCTCGATCAGGTTCGCCTTGGGCACCCGTCGAGGCAGACCGGAAGCGGTGACCCCGCCCGCCTTGGGTTTCCGGAGCTGCGCTGCCTGCTGCCACCGCTCGTCGTTCGCGGAGCGCCAGTCGCCGCCCGTCTCCGGAGCCGCCGGCGGATCCTGGGTCACGGGCTGGGGCCGACCGGCGGTGCCGTTCGCGGTGGAGCCGCGGCGGGGCAGTCCGGCATCGGTCAGCTCGTGGCCGGCGGAGGGGGCCGGTCCCGGACGGTCGGAGCCTACGCGGTCCCGCTCACTTACGTCACCGGCCTGCGCGGATTCCGGTTCGGGAGCGTACTCGGAGCGGTAGCCGTTCTGGAAGTCGTCCCGCTGGGGCCAGTTGTCCTGGTACGGCGACTCCTCGAAGGCGGAGAACGTCTCCGTCGGGGCGGACCGGTCCGCCGTACGGCCCTCCGGTACCTGCTCCGCATACGCGGGCTCAGGGTAGCCGCCACCGGACGGGAAGCCGTCGTTCTGCGGCAGGCCGCCGTTCTGGGAGAAGTACGGATCCTGGTACGAAGTCTGCTGGGGATCCGCGTACGCCGTCGGCTGGTCGTACGCGGCCCGCTGCTCCTCGTACGCGTGCTGCCCGTTGTCGTACGGGGACTGCCCGTCGCCGTACGCGTGCTGTCCGTCGCCGTACGCGGGCTGCTGCGTCTCGAAGCCGTCCTGGTACGGGGGAGCGGTCCGATCGCTCTCCTGCGGCTCCTGCTGCCGGTTCGTGCCCTGGACCTGAGCCTCCAGGGCCGCACGGCGCTCCTCGCGCATCAGCGAGCGGCCGACGGGGTCCAACTCCCGTACGTCGTTCGGGACCTCGGTGTAGCGGCTGTCGTCGAAGCCCAGCTCCGCCGCCGTCCGCAGCGGCTGCCCGTCGAAGCTCTCACCCTGGAAGGCCTGCTGCGGGATGATCTGGGAGACGGTGAACTCGTCGCGGTCCAGCGGCTGTTCGCCGCCACCGCCGTGGGTGATGGCGTCGGGCAGCATGACCAGCGAGGTGGTGCCGGCCTGTTCGCCCGAGGGGCGCAGCTGGACCCGGATGCCGTGCCGGTCGGACAGCCGGCCGACCACGAACAGGCCCATGCGCTGCGAGATCGCGGCGTCCACGGTCGGCGGGTTGGCCAGCTTGTGGTTGATGTCCGCGAAGTCCTCGGCGGTCAGGCCGATGCCCTTGTCGTGGATCTCGACCATGATGCGGCCGTCGGGGAGACGGGTCGCGGTCACGCGGACCTTGGTCTGCGGCGAGGAGAACGTCGTGGCGTTCTCCAGCAGCTCCGCGAGCAGGTGCACGAGGTCGGTCACGGCGCGGCCGTGGATCTCGGCCTCCGGGACGCCGGACAGCTCGATGCGCTCGTACTGCTCCACCTCGGAGGAGGCGGCGCGCAGCACGTCGATCAGCGGGACGGGCTGGTCCCAGCGGCGGCCGGGCTCCTCGCCGGCGAGGACGAGGAGGTTCTCGCCGTTGCGGCGCATACGGGTCGCGAGATGGTCCAGCTTGAACAGGTTCTCCAGCTGGTCCGGCTCGGCCTCGTTGTTCTCCAGCTCGGTGATCAGGGTCAGCTGGCCCTCGATCAGCGACTGGTTGCGGCGCGAGAGGTTGGTGAAGATCGCGTTGATGTTGCCCCGCAGCAGGGCCTGCTCGGCGGCGAGCCGGACGGCCTCGCGGTGGACCTGGTCGAAGGCGCGGGCGACCTCGCCGATCTCGTCCGTGGAGGAGATCGGGATGGGCGCGACCCGGGTGTCGACACGGCCGGGGTCGGTGCGCGAGAGCTGGTCGACCAGCATCGGCAGGCGCTGCTCGGCGACCCCGAAGGCCGCGTTGCGCAGCTGGCGCATCGAGCGGCTCATCTGGCGGGCCATGAGGCCGGCGATGATGAACGCGGCGAGCAGGGCGACGACGACGATGGCGCCGGTGACGAACGCGGACTGCTTGGCGTTGTCGGCGATGGCCGAGGCGTCCGCCACGGCCTTGTCGGCCATGTCCGACTCGATCTGGCGGTACGCGTCGAACTTGAGGGTGGTGACCGCCCACCAGTTCTGCGGCGTGATCCCCTGCTGGGCGAGCGCGGCGCGGGCGGTGGTGTCTGTGGACGGCAGTGAGGCCAGGGCCGAGACCATCTTGGTCGGGTCGGACGGCGGGGGTACGTAGCTCGGGTCCTTGGCCCTGGCCTGCTGGGCCATCGCCGCGCCGTCGGACTGGATCTTCTTCTGGAGGACCGTGAGCTTGTCGGCGTCCGCCTGGGTACCGCCGCCGATGTACTCCTCGACGGCGATGCCCTCGAGGTAGGCGTACGAGGACAGGGCGACGCGCTGCTTGGCGAGGCTGGTGTCCGAGGTGCCGGGCTTGATCAGCATGTGCATACCGATCGAGCGCTCCAGGGACAGAGCGGCCTTTGTCAGCGAGATGGCGTAGACGGTCCGGCCGTAGCTGGTGATGTTGCCGGTGCCCAGACCGAGCTCGTTGGCGAACTCCATCAGCGGGTGCTGGACCTGGACGTAGCCCTCTTCGGTCTGCACCCCGCTCAGGGCGGAGGTGTAGGCGCCCTGGCGCAGCGCCGGCAGCTTGGTCTCGGCCTCGCGGAAGATGGAGAGGCGGCGCTCCAGGCCCGACTTGTGGGGCATGTTCTGGGCTGCCTGGTCGAAGACCTTGGCGGCCTGGTCGGTGGCACCGCGTGCCTGGACGACCGTCGAGTCGTTCTGGCCCTTGCCCTGGAGGAGGGGTGTGGTGCTGACGTCGCGCTCGGTGATGAGCGCGTTGGCGTAGGTCAGGGACGCCTGGACGAGACGGGCCGTGTTCTCCGCGTCCCGCGCCTGCCGCCAGGTGTCGATCGAGCTCTTCACCTGGAAGCCGCCCATCACCAGGCCGACCAGCACGGGTATGAGCAGGATCGCGTTCAGCCTGGTCGGCACGCGCCAGTTGCGCGGGGACAAGCGGCTGCCGCTGGGCGGGAGAGCCGTCGGCTCCGGGCCGGGCACTTGTGCGGGTGCCGCTCCGCGCGGCGGCGGGGTGAAGTTGCCCCGTGCCGACGGCTCGGGACCGTTCTTGCTTCGCCTCACTCGACCAACAACCTCTCGGCGACGGCACCTGCGTCGTGCCGCGGTGTCTCCAGAGCCCTGTCTGAGACATGTACGTCTTTGACCAATGGGCAGTTCAGGCATTCCAGCACGTCAGCATCCTCGATTCCAAACACTTGGAATCGAGGATTCCGGAGGCCGGATGCCCTAGATAAAACGGTCATAAAGAGCGAGCCCCGCCAAAAGGCGGGGCTCTTGTGAGCACAGCGGTACCGACCGACCGCGCGGTGTGTCGGTACCACCGAATTTCTCTGTCGAAACGTTATGAACACCGGGGCCGACCGTGTCAAACGCCACAGCCGACGCTCGGTGATCTACGACAACTGGCGTATGGTGCCGCCGACTTGATCTACCGCAGACGGGCCATGAGCGCGTGTTCCACCAGCGTGATCAGCGCACTCTTCGCGTCCGCACGGTGCCGGGCGTCGGTCGTGATGATCGGGGCGTCCGGGCCGATCTGCAGCGCTTCCCGCACTTCTTCGGGCGTGTACGGCTGGTGCCCGTCGAAGCCGTTGAGTGCGATCACGAAGGGCAGGCCGCTGTTCTCGAAGTAGTCGACGGCGGGGAAGCAGTCGGCCAGGCGCCGGGTGTCGACGAGCACCACCGCGCCGATCGCGCCGCGGACCAGGTCGTCCCACATGAACCAGAAGCGGTCCTGGCCCGGAGTGCCGAAGAGGTAGAGGATCAGGTCCTGGTCGAGGGTGATACGGCCGAAGTCCATCGCCACCGTGGTGGTGGTCTTGTCCCCGGTGTGGGTGAGGTCGTCGATGCCCGCCGAAGCAGACGTCATGACGGCTTCCGTGCGCAGCGGGTTGATCTCCGAGACGGCGCCGACGAACGTGGTCTTGCCCACGCCGAAGCCGCCCGCCACCACGATCTTCGCGGAGGTGGTCGCCCGCCCTCCGTCAGAGCTTGCGAAGTCCACTGAGCACCCTTTCGAGCAGTGTCACGTCCGGCGCGCCGCCGTTGCTCTCGTCGCCACCCGGCTGGTGGATCGCGACGAGTCCGGCCTCGGCGAGGTCCGCGACGAGAATCCGGGCCACACCGAGCGGCATGGCCAGCAGCGCCGACACCTCGGCCACCGACTTCACCTCGCGGCACAGGTGGCAGATCCGCTGGTGCTCCGGCAGCAGTCCCATCAGCTGGGCCGGGTCGGCCGTGGTGCTGATCAGCGCCTCGATCGCGAGCTGATAGCGCGGCCGGGTCCGGCCGCCCGTCATCGCGTACGGACGGACCAGCGGCTGGTCGCCCTCGTCCCCGTACGGCTCGGCGTACGGATCGTGAGAGGCGGTGGGCGGGGTCATGAATCCTCCGGGCGGGACAGCAAGTCGGTCGGGCTAGCCGTCTGACGGGGCCGGTGGGGGGACTGTGGCGGCCTGACGGTGATTGCGTGAGGTGGGTGGTACCGGGGCCGGTCAGTGGAGCAGACTGCCCTGGAGCTCGGCGCGCAGGTCGGGGGTGAGTACCGCGCCCGCGCGGTCGACCAGGAGCGCCATCTCGTAGCCGACCAGGCCGATGTCGCACTCCGGGTGGGCGAGCACGGCGAGGGACGAGCCGTCCGAGATGGACATCAGGAACAAGAAGCCGCGTTCCATCTCGACGACGGTCTGTGCCACGGTGCCGCCCTCGAAGATCCGGGAGGCTCCTGCCGTCAGCGACGTGAGCCCGGAGGCCACGGCCGCGAGCTGGTCGGCGCGGTCACGCGGGAAGCCCTCGGACAGCGCCAGCAGGAGACCGTCGGCGGACACGACGACGGTGTGGGACACCCCGGGGGTGTTGTCCACGAAGTTGGTGATCAACCAGTTGAGGTTCTGTGCCGCCTGGCTCATCGGGCTCAACTAACGCTCCTGCTGGTGAGTGGGGCTGGGGAAGCTGCCGGTCTGGCCGGTACCGGCCTGGCGACCCTGGGCGATGCCCCGTCGGAGATTGGTCAGCCGACCGCGCACGTCGTCGGGGGCGCGCGAGACCTGCGGACCGCTGTGGTGCTGTTGCTGCTGGGCCGTGCCCGGCACGAGGTTCGCGCGCGGGACCCGGCGCGGCAGACCGGAGGTGGTGACCCCGCCGGAGGCGGGCTGCCGCACGCGCTCGGCCTGGCGGACGAGCTCGTCGTTCGGGGAGGTCCGCCAGGCCGAACCGGCCGAACGCTGCGGACCCGGGGAGGGCTGGGCCTGGGGGGCGGCCTGCGGCGGCGTGGAGGCGCCGCCCTGCTGCCGCTCGCGGAACCAGTTGGTCTCGAGCGTGTCGTACAGCGGCGTACGCCCGTCGCCGGGGCCCGCCGCCGGCGGCAGGGCCTCGGGCTCCTGGCGACGCTGAGGCTGCTGCGGGGTCGGCGGCCGGTGCGCGCCGTAGGCGTCACCGCCCGCCTGCGGACGCTCGAACTGCCCGGTCGACGACGGGTCCTGGCGGTTGCCGAAGCCCGGGGCCGCGAACTGGCCCGTGCCGGAGCCGTCGTAGCCCTGCGGGGCGAACTGGCCCGTCGGAGCCGGGCCCTGGGCGCGGCCGGGCGCCGGGAAGTGGCCCGTCTCCTGGCCCTGTCCGGCCGCCGGGTAGTGGCCCGTGGGGCCGCCCGCGCCCGGGGCGCCGAAGACGTCGGAGCGGACGAACTGCCCGTTGTCCGCGGCATTGGCGGCGGGGCGCGGGGCGTTGAAGTCCGGCCGGGGGAACTCGGAGGTGGAACCGGGACCCTGACGGTCGTCGATCCGCGGGAACTGCTGGCGGTCGTCGACGCGCGGGATCTCCGCCGTCGAACCGGGGCCCTGACGGTCGTCGATCCGCGGCATGGGCGAGGTCGAGGTCAGCGGGTCCGGCTCCTCGTGGCCGCGCGGGGCGTCCAGCGAGGCGCGCGGCACCGGCGGCTGCGCGTCCTCGTCGCTCCAGCTCGGCGTGCGCTGCTGCGCGCCGGCACCGGGCAGCTCCGGCCGCGGACCGCCACGCCCGGGCAGCTGCGGACGGCGACGGCCACCGCGCTCCTTGGGCCGCTGCGACTGCTGCTGCTGAGGCGGTACGGGGGCGCTGTCGCCGAATCCGGCCGGGCGCAGACCCGGGCCGCCGTCACCGAAGCCGCCCTGCCGGGAACCGGGCTCCTGGAAGGGCGGGGCCGCCTGCAGTCCCTGCGGGCCGCTCTGCCCGAAGGCTCCGGTGCCCGCGCCCGCCGGGGCCGGACGGCCCTGCGGGGAGGCGGGGGCCTGCGGTCCGCCGGGGAAGGCGCCGGGGAAGGCGCCGGGCAGCGCGGCGCGCGGGCCCTGACCGGCCCCCACCTGTCCACGCTCCGGGGCGGCGTCGAGTCCGGGGCCACCGGCGGACCGGTTGCCCTGCTGCGCCTGGCGACGGGCCGCGGCCGCGCCGGCGGCGGCCTGCGCGGCGGCCGGGCCACCGCTGTGCGGGGCGCCCTGGCCCGGCTTGCCCGGGGCGGGCTTCTTGCCGCCCTGGGCGACGTCGACCGGGAGCATGACCAGCGCGGTCGTACCACCGGAGTCGGACGGGCGCAGCTGGATGCGGATGCCGTGGCGCTGCGACAGACGGCCGACCACGAACAGACCCATGCGGCGGGACACCGACACGTCGACGGTGGGCGGCGAGGCGAGCCGCTCGTTGATCGCCGCGAGGTCCTCGGGCGACAGACCAATACCGGTGTCGTGGATCTCGATCAGGACCCGGCCGTCGGGCAGCGCGTGACCGGTGACCTTGACCTTGGTCTGCGGCGAGGAGAACGAGGTGGCGTTCTCGAGGAGCTCGGCGAGCAGGTGCACGAGGTCGTTGACGACCCGGCCGGCGACCTCGGTCGTCGGCACGGCGGCCAGCTCGATGCGCTCGTACTGCTCCACCTCGGACGCGGCGGCGCGGAGCACGTCGACCAGCGGGACCGGGCGGGTCCAGCGGCGGCCCGGCTCCTCACCGGCGAGAACGAGGAGGTTCTCACCGTTACGGCGCATGCGCGTCGCGAGGTGGTCGAGCTTGAACAGCGAGGACAGCTGGTCCGGGTCGGCCTCGCGGGACTCGAGTTCGGAGATCAGCGACAGCTGGCGCTGGATCAGACCCTGGGAGCGGCGCGAGAGGTTGGTGAACATCGCGTTGACGTTGCCCCGCAGCAGGGCCTGCTCGGCGGCGAGGCGGACCGCCTCGCGGTGCACGTCGTCGAAGGCCGCGGCCACCTGGCCGATCTCGTCCCGGGAGTGCACACCGACCGACTGCACGGACGTGTCGACGTCCTGCGGGTCGGACTCGGACAGCTGCTTGACCAGCTCGGGCAGGCGTTCCTGGGCGACCTTGGTCGCGGTCTCCTGCAGCCGGCGCAGCGAGCGGATCATGGAGCGGGCCACGACGAAGGCGCCGACGAGGGAGACACCGAGGACGAGGAGGATCAGCGCACCGGAGATGATCGCCTCGCGCTGCGAGACGTTCTTCAGCTCGCGGGCCTTCTGCTCCATCTGCTCCAGGAGCGTGCCCTCGATGCTCTTCATCTGCTGGATCTTGGTCGAGTCGTCGTCGATCCAGTCCTTGTACGAGCGCTTGTCCTGCGACTGCAGGCCGGTGGAGCTCTTCAGCACGCGGCCGGCGTACTGGTCGGCGGCCTCGATCGTCGGGCTGCCCTGGTCGATGGGCTTCGTCAGGTCCTCGGCGCCGTCGCCGTAGATGCTGCGGAAGCTGTCCAGCTCGGAGTCCTGGCTCTCCAGGGCCGAGAGAGCGTACTGGCGGTCGTTCTCGGAGAGATGGCCGAACGTGGTGTTGCTCGCGGGCAGGGCCGCCGCGATCACCGCGCGCTGCACCGACGCGTACTCCTTGGCGGCGGAGAAGGCCGACAGGGCGCGGGTGCGCTGGATCATCTCCGGGTTGCTGGTGGCCTGCGCCATGTCCTGGGACAGGCTGAGCAGCCCGGTGATCAGACGGTGGTAGGCCTCGACCGTCTGCGTGGAGTTCTGCGGGTCCTTGTAGGCGTTCGCGCGTATCGCGCTGAGGTTGTTCAGCTCGCTCGCGATGCCGACGATGCTGTCGCGCACACCCGAGAGCTGGCCGCTGCCGGAGGCGTCGCCGATCTCCTGGGTGCCCTCCAGGAAGGCGGAGCGGGCGCGGTTGGTCTTGTCGCGGACGCCCTTGACCGTGTAGTCGCTCGCGGTCCCGCTGTGGGCGAGCGGACCGGCGGACTGGTCACGCTCGTCCTGGAGCGCCTCCGCGAGCTGCGTCGCCTGCCGGGTCATGTCCGTCAGCAGCTTCATGTTGTCGAGCTGCTGGATCTGGTCCACGTTGTCGCTGATGCGCAGGGCACCGAGCGAGGTCGCCGCGACCACGGGGAGCGCCAGCAGCGACACCAGGCGCGTGGAGATGCGCCAGTTGCGCAGCGCCATGCGTGAACCGGCGTCGACCGGGGGAGCGCTGCCCTTGGGTGCCGCGGGCGCGGGGGGCGGCGTGGGCGATGTGCCGAGCGTGGGCGCGCCGGCGCGCCCGGGCCGCTCGGGGCCGCCGGCGGCCGGTGCCGGTCCCGGGTTCTGGGCGCGCTGGGGCGAGGAACCGCGGTCGGTCCCGCCGCGCGGCTCCGGCTCCGCCGAAGCGCTGCCATCCCTCTTGAAACGTCCCTGCACTAGCGTCGCAACCTCTGGACCAGGCGCCCCTCCGCGCGAGCGGCGGGACGGTGTCGGCGTTGTGGGGGGCGCCCTGAATGCGCTCCCCGGGTGGTCGTGAGTGACCGGCGCTGGCTCCCCCTTCCCGCCGCTCTTCGGCGCTGCGTTGCGCCCCCTGTGCGCCGGTGCGATCCCGCGGCGGTCCGTGGAATTCCAGCACAGTGCCGGATCTCCAACAAGGCCAACGGGCGACCGTGTGACTACCGTGACACCCTGTGAGGGGAGCGTCACCGGACGTAGAAAGTGATCCCGCACATAACGGGCGCATGCGGACGAGGTGTTGACGCTTGCCCGGTGTCCCAGTCGCCATGATCAGGAGCGGAATGCGGGCTTCAGTGGAACAATGTCCGTTTCGCTGACGCAGGTTGGTGATGTCGATTGCCCCTTTTGTCTGTCGATCAGTGAGCAAACTCACACGGTGATCAGACCCTATTCAGGGCTTTGCGTGGGAATTGGATGTTTAGCCTGACGCTTTACAGGGATGGCGAATCCGACAACCCGCGCCCCGGCGACGGCCCTTGAGGCCCGCCCGGCGCCCGCAACGACGAGGTCAACGACAACAGTGAAGACCACGATGATGTTCCGCACCATAGCGAACCCGCGGCGGACGACGCTGGTGCACCTCACCGACGCCGAGGAGCTGCAGGCGCCGGCGACCCCGGAACACTCCGTCGACCTTCCCACCCAGACCGCCAATCCCAAGCGCACCGTCCTCATGGAGGTCCCGGTCCAGGCCACCGTCGCGCAGTAGTACGCGCGGCGGGCGCCGCACGCTCAACGGGGCGAGGGGATCGTGGGGCGCCCCGCGTATGCCGTGCCGGATCCAGGGCGCCCGGTGTGCGGCCGCTCACCACTGGCAGGCGGCTGATCGTCTCCCGACGCGTGCCGTCGATCACGCAGGGGTCCGGCGGTGCCCGCCGAAGACGCCCGGGTTCGGCGGTGGCCGCCGATCCGGACGGGTCCGATGGCGTCCCGTCGGCCACGCGTCGGGCTGGTGGCGTCCCGCCGACCCGTACGGCCTGTCGGCGTCCACCGACCCGTACGCCGGAGGCGTCCCGCCGATCCCGTATCGGACCCGTGGTGCCCATAAAGCGCGAGGTGCGCGCCCCCTGCCGCGTTAGCCTGGAGCGTCAGACTCCAGCCAGCTCAGTTAAGGGGCGCAAGGATCCCGTGCGCATCGCCAGATTCTCCATCGACGGGAACGTCGCCTTCGGCGCGGTCGAGGGTGACAAGCCGGACGAGCTCGTCCTCGACATCATCAAGGGCATCCCGTTCGCGGACTTCGAGCTCTCCGGCACCAAGGTCCCGCTGAGCAAGGTCAGGCTGCTGCCGCCGGTGCTCCCCAACAAGGTCGTCGCCTTCGGCCGCAACTACGCGGAGCACGCGCGCGAGCTGGGCAACGAGGTCCCCGAGGCCCCGTTCGCCTTCTTCAAGCCGTCCACCTCGGTGATCGGCCCCGGCGACGAGATCGCCTACCCCTCCTTCTCCCAGGAACTGCACCACGAGGCCGAGCTGGCCGTGGTGATCGGCCGCATGTGCCGGGAGGTCCCGCGCGAGCGCGTCAAGGACGTGATCCTCGGCTACACCTGCGCCAACGACGTCACCGCGCGCGACGTCCAGCGCCGCGAGAAGCAGTGGGCCCGCGCCAAGGGCTTCGACACCTCCTGCCCGCTCGGCCCCTGGGTGGAGACCGACGTCGACCCGAGCGACCTCACCATCCAGCTCACGGTCAACGGCGAACAGCGCCAGCTCGGCCGTACGAGCGAGATGATCCACTCGATCGAGGACCTGATCGTCAACATCTCCGAGGCCATGACGCTGCTCCCCGGCGACGTGATCCTCACGGGCACCCCCGCGGGGGTCGGCCCCCTCAACGTCGGCGACGAGGTCGCCGTCACCATCGAAGGCATCGGCACTCTCACCAACAAGGTGATCAAGCGTGGCTAACGGCTCCGTCCGCGTACGTTTCTGTCCGTCCCCGACCGGCAACCCCCACGTGGGCCTGGTCCGCACCGCCCTGTTCAACTGGGCGTACGCCCGCCACACCGGCGGCACGTTCGTCTTCCGCATCGAGGACACGGACGCGGCCCGCGACTCCGAGGAGTCGTACGTCCAGCTCCTGGACTCGCTGCGCTGGCTGGGCTTCGACTGGGACGAGGGCCCCCAGGTCGGCGGCCCCCACCCGCCGTACCGCCAGTCCCAGCGGATGGACATCTACAAGGACGTCGCGAAGAAGCTGCTGGACGGCGGGTACGCCTACCACTGCTACTGCACCACGGAGGAGCTGGACGCCCGCCGTGAGGCCGCCCGCGCCGCCGGGAAGCCGTCCGGGTACGACGGGCACTGCCGCGACCTGACCGCCGAGCAGGTGGCGGCGTACGAGGCCGAGGGCCGCACGCCCATCGTCCGCTTCCGCATGCCCGACGAGCCGATCACCTTCACCGACCTGGTCCGCGGCGAGCTGACCTTCACGCCGGAGAACGTGCCGGACTACGGCATCGTCCGCGCCAACGGCGCCCCCCTCTACACGCTCGTCAACCCGGTCGACGACGCCCTGATGGAGATCACCCACGTCCTGCGCGGCGAGGACCTGCTCTCCTCCACGCCGCGGCAGATCGCCCTGTACAAGGCGCTGATCGAGCTCGGCATCGCCAAGGCCGTGCCCGAGTTCGGCCATCTGCCGTACGTGATGGGCGAGGGCAACAAGAAGCTGTCGAAGCGCGACCCGCAGTCGTCGCTGAACCTCTACCGTGAGCGGGGCTTCCTGCCCGAGGGCCTGCTCAACTACCTCTCGCTGCTGGGCTGGTCGCTCGCACCCGACCGCGACATCTTCTCGATCGACGAGATGGTCGCCGCCTTCGACATCGCGAACGTGAACCCCAACCCGGCCCGCTTCGACCTGAAGAAGGCCGAGTCGATCAACGCCGACCACATCCGGCTGCTCGACGTGAAGGACTTCACCGAGCGCTGTCGGCCGTGGCTGAAGGCCCCGTTCGCCCCGTGGGCGCCCGAGGACTTCGACGAGGCGAAGTGGCAGGCGATCGCCCCGCACGCGCAGACCCGCGTCAAGGTCCTGTCCGAGATCACCGACAACGTCGACTTCTTGTTCCTCCCGGAGCCGGTGTTCGACGAGGCGAGCTGGACGAAGGCGATGAAGGAGGGCTCCGACGCCCTGCTGACCACGGCCCGCGCCAAGCTCTTCCAGGCCGACTGGAGCAGCCCGGAGTCGCTGAAGGACGCCGTGCTGGCGGCCGGCGAGGAGCACGGCCTCAAGCTCGGCAAGGCCCAGGCCCCGGTCCGCGTGGCCGTCACCGGCCGCACGGTCGGCCTGCCCCTCTTCGAGTCCCTGCAGGTCCTGGGCAAGGAGAAGACGATCGCGCGCATCGACGCGGCGCTGGCGCGACTGGCGGCCTGACGGTCGTAGGAACGCGAGGGGGCGGCACCCGGACCGGGTGCCGCCCCCTCGCCGTAGCCCCGGATCCCCGACCGCTGTGGCGGTACCGTCGCTGTCATGGCCATCAGAGCTGTCGTGTGGGACGTCGACGACACCCTCTTCGACTACACCACCGCCGACCGTGCCGGAATGCGTGCCCATCTGGCGGCCGAGGGGCTGCTCGACGGCTTCGGGGCCGTGGAGACGGCACTCGCGCGGTGGCGCGAGATCACCGACCTCCAGTGGGCGCGGTACGCGGCGGGGGAGGTCTCCTTCGAGGGGCAGCGGCGCGACCGGGTGCGGGTCTTTCTGGGGAAGGGCCTGACCGACGACGAGGCCGACGCCTGGTTCCGGCGGTACCGGGAGCTCTACGAGGCCGCCTGGGCGCTCTTCCCGGACGTCCTGCCCGTCCTCGACGCCCTCGCCGCCAGCCACCGACACGCCGTGCTGTCCAACTCCAGCGTCCACGTCCAGGAGCACAAGCTCCGCACCCTCGGCGTCCGCGACCGCTTCGAGGCCGTGCTGTGCGCCGCCGAGCTGGGCGTATCCAAGCCGGACGCCCGGGCCTTCCGCGCCGCCTGCGAGGCCCTGGGGCTCGCCCCCCACCAGGTGGCGTACGTCGGCGACCATCCGGAGATCGACGGGCGGGGCGCCGCCGAGGCGGGTCTGCTGTCGGTCTGGATCTGCCGTGACACCGCGCTCATCAGCGGAGACGCCACCGAGGCCCCCCACCGGATCTCGTCCCTCGCCGAACTCCCCGCGATCCTCCGCGCCGATACCCGTTTTGGAGCGCCGTCCACCTTCAGGTAATGTTCTTCCTGCGCCGCGGGGAGCGGGCCGAAAGGCCGGAACCCAGCAGCGCAGAACTAGAACAAGATCCCCTCAGGGGCTTGCGTTCCAGTGGCCTATGGTGTAATTGGCAGCACGACTGATTCTGGTTCAGTTAGTCTTGGTTCGAGTCCAGGTAGGCCAGCTCGCAGAGCTCATCTGCACCTGCGGATCTCATCCGCAAGCCCCCGTTGTGTAGCGGCCTAGCACGCCGCCCTCTCAAGGCGGTAGCGCCGGTTCGAATCCGGTCGGGGGTACGGATCCTTCCAGGATCACATGGGCCCCCGTTGTGTAGCGGCCTAGCACGCCGCCCTCTCAAGGCGGTAGCGCCGGTTCGAATCCGGTCGGGGGTACTGAAAGGTCTAAGCCACCTTTGGTCTATGGTGTAATTGGCAGCACGACTGATTCTGGTTCAGTTAGTCTTGGTTCGAGTCCAGGTAGACCAGCTGATCTGCGGAAACGCATGATCCACGCCCCCGTTGTGTAGCGGCCTAGCACGCCGCCCTCTCAAGGCGGTAGCGCCGGTTCGAATCCGGTCGGGGGTACGCAGTCGAAAGGGGCCCTCCCTCGGGAGGGCCCCTTTCGCGTCGGTCACTTCCCGCTGAGCGGGCGGCGTGACTCCTCCGCCTCCGCCAGTCGGCGCAGACTCAGCAGCACCGGTTCGTGCAGCACGGTCAGTGCCACGGCGGCCTCCACCTGTTCGTCCGGCGTCTCGTAGCGCTCCACCGGGTCCAGGTCGGTGACCGCGATCCGCTCCATCGCCCGCCCGTAGGGCTCCAAGTCCCCTTGCGTCCCGCCTTGGGCAGTGCCACTCGCAAGGGTGGATAGTAGCGCTATCCAATTGCGTCAGTGGCTGGATGAGATCGAGCGGGGGAGATCATGAGTGGAAAGCCGATCGAAGGGCGCACGACCACTGCGAGCGAGGAGGGGGTGGTCGTCCCCCATATCGGGAGGCGCGCCAACAGCTTTGCGGCGGTGCGCAGTTGGTGGCCGGTGGCCAAGGGCGTGGGGCCGATGCTCGCGGAGCTCGCGCGGGACAAGGACCGCGGACTGCTCGGCTACAAGTCCCTGTTGGGCGGGGTGCGCGAGGTGTACCTGGTCCAGTACTGGGAGTCGAAGGAGAAGCTCCTCGCCTACGCCGCCGCCCCGGACAAGAACCGCCGGCCGGCCCGAGCCGCCTTCAACCGGCGGCTGCGCGAGGGGAAGGGAAAGGTCGGCTTCTGGCACGAGACGTACGTCGTGCCGGCCGGGTCCCATGAGTCGATCTACATGAACATGCCCGAGTTCGGCCTGGGCAAGGCCACGGGTGTGGTGCCGGCCGGCCGCCGGGGCGACCGGGCCGCCGACCGGCTGCGCATCTCCTGAGGGCGTCGTCCGCGCGTCGAAGGGGGAGCGGGAGGGGCCTGCCGCGGCGTTGAGGCCGGCCCCTCGCTGACTTCTCCCGGATCAGCCCGAGCGGCGCAGCGCCTCGGAGAGCCGGGCGGCGGCGTCGATGACCGCCTGGGCGTGCATACGGCCCGGGTGGCGGGTCAGGCGCTCGATGGGGCCGGAGACGGACACCGCGGCCACGACGCGGTTCGAGGGGCCGCGTACGGGCGCCGAGACGGACGCCACGCCCGGCTCGCGCTCGCCGATGGACTGGGCCCAGCCGCGGCGCCGCACGCCCGACAGGGCCGTCGCCGTGAAGCGGGCGCCCTGCAGTCCGCGGTGCAGCCGCTCGGGCTCCTCCCAGGCCAGCAGGATCTGTGCCGAGGAGCCCGCCTTCATGGTGAGTGTCGAGCCCACCGGGACCGTGTCCCTGAGGCCGGACAGGCGTTCCGCCGCGGCCACACAGATGCGCATGTCACCCTGGCGCCGGTAGAGCTGCGCGCTCTCGCCCGTGACATCGCGGAGGTGGGTCAGCACCGGGCCCGCCGTCGCCAGCAGACGGTCCTCGCCCGCCGCCGCGGCCAGCTCGGCCAGCCTGGGGCCGAGAATGAAACGGCCCTGCATGTCACGCGCCACCATACGGTGGTGCTCAAGCGCCACGGCGAGGCGGTGCGCCGTGGGTCGTGCCAGTCCGGTGGCGCCGACCAGGCCCGCGAGGGTGGCCGGACCGGACTCCAGAGCGCTCAGGACGAGGGCCGCCTTGTCCAGAACGCCGACGCCGCTACTGTTGTCCATGCAACGATACTCACGTCTCACTCTGTGAAACGCAAGTTCAATTTTTCGGGGAACGCGCCACCCTTGATGTCACGGCGGCCCGCGGACCATCGGGCCCGGCGGCACACGCCCGGAAACCAGGGGTACGGGCGCCGCCACCCCAAGATCTCTAGTTGGGTCGGTGCACTCTCTGCCGACCGGAGGGAAAGCGATGGGTAGGACACTCGCGGAGAAGGTCTGGGACGACCATGTCGTCCGGCGCGCCGAGGGCGAGCCCGACCTCCTCTACATCGATCTGCACCTGCTGCACGAGGTGACCAGCCCGCAGGCCTTCGACGGGCTGCGCAAGAGCGGCCGCCAGGTGCGCAGGCTCGACCTCACCATCGCGACCGAGGACCACAACACCCCGACCCTCGACATCGACAAGCCCATCGCGGACCCCGTCTCCCGCGCCCAGCTGGAGACGCTGCGCAAGAACTGCGCGGAGTTCGGCGTCCGCCTGCACCCGCTGGGCGACGTCGAGCAGGGCGTCGTGCACGTCGTGGGCCCGCAGCTGGGCCTGACCCAGCCCGGCACGACGGTCGTCTGCGGCGACTCGCACACCTCCACGCACGGCGCCTTCGGCGCGCTGGCCTTCGGCATCGGCACCTCGCAGGTCGAGCACGTGCTGGCCACCCAGACGCTGCCGCTGGCCCGACCCAAGACCATGGCGATCACGGTCGACGGCGAGCTGCCCGAGGGCGTCACCGCCAAGGACCTGATCCTGGCGATCATCGCCAAGATCGGCACCGGCGGCGGCCAGGGCTACATCCTGGAGTACCGCGGCTCGGCCATCGAGAAGCTCTCGATGGAAGCCCGGATGACCATCTGCAACATGTCGATCGAGGCCGGCGCCCGCGCGGGCATGATCGCCCCGGACGAGACCACCTTCGCGTACCTCAAGGGCCGCCCGCACGCCCCCGAGGGCGCCGACTGGGACGCCGCCGTCGAGTACTGGAAGACGCTGCGGACCGACGACGACGCCGAATTCGACGCCGAGGTCCACATCGACGCCTCCGCGCTCTCGCCGTTCGTCACCTGGGGCACCAACCCGGGCCAGGGTGCGCCGCTTTCGGCGTCCGTCCCCGACCCGGCTTCGTACGAGGACGCTTCGGAGCGCCTGGCCGCCGAAAAGGCGCTGGAGTACATGGGGTTGGACGCCGGACAGCCGCTGCGCTCCATCAAGGTGGACACCGTCTTCGTAGGCTCCTGCACCAACGGCCGTATCGAGGACCTGCGCGCCGCCGCCGCGATCCTCCGGAGCCGCAAAGTCGCCGACGGCGTACGGATGCTCGTCGTGCCGGGCTCCGCGCGCGTGGGTCTGCAGGCCGTCTCCGAGGGCCTGGACGTGGTCTTCAAGGAGGCCGGCGCCGAATGGCGGCACGCGGGCTGCTCGATGTGCCTCGGCATGAACCCCGACCAGCTGGCCCCGGGCGAGCGCTCCGCGTCCACCTCCAACCGCAACTTCGAGGGCCGGCAGGGCAAGGGCGGCCGGACGCACCTGGTCTCGCCGCAGGTCGCCGCCGCCACGGCCGTCCTCGGTCACCTGGCGTCCCCCGCCGACCTGTCCGACGCCGACACTCGTACGCCCGCTGGAGTCTGAGAGTCATGGAAGCATTCACCACGCACACCGGCCGGGCCGTCCCGCTGCGGCGCAGCAACGTCGACACCGACCAGATCATCCCCGCCCACTGGCTCAAGAAGGTCACGCGCGACGGGTTCGAGGACGGGCTGTTCGAGGCCTGGCGCAAGGACCCGGAGTTCGTGCTCAACCGCCCCGAGCGGCAGGGCGCCACGGTGCTGGTCGCCGGCCCCGACTTCGGCACCGGCTCCTCCCGTGAGCACGCCGTCTGGGCGCTGCAGAACTACGGCTTCAAGGCGGTCATCTCCTCCCGCTTCGCCGACATCTTCCGCGGCAACTCGCTCAAGAACGGGCTGCTCACGGTCGTCCTCGAGCAGAAGATCGTGGACGCGCTCTGGGAGCTCACGGAGAAGGACCCCACTGCTGAGGTCACTGTGGACCTTGAGGCTCGTGAGGTTCGCGCCGAGGGCATCACCGCCGCCTTCGAGCTGGACGAGAACTCCCGCTGGCGGCTGCTGAACGGCCTCGACGACATCTCCATCACGCTGCAGAACGAGGCCGACATCGCCGCGTACGAGGCGCGCCGCCCCTCCTACAAGCCGCGGACGCTCCAGGTCTGACACGGGTCTGACACCCGGCTCTCGCGCAAGAGCTGGTTTCGGCCATCGCAGTATCGCTCTGTACCCCCAATCGTGGACGGTTGGGGGTACAGCCGTATCTGCCCCGGGGAGGGGCCGCTGGTCGCCGCGAGGGTCATCAACTACCGCAGTTACAGAGGTCATTGCCTGGGTACCCGCATCGTGAGACCGCGACGCGCCGAGGCGCCCGGAGAGCCTCCGGGGCGCGGCAGTTGCCCCCAGCGGGGGCGACAACTCGCCCCAGATGGCACAATCTGTGCATGGACAACGACGGCCAACTCCAGCTCTATACGGCGGTCGCGGGCCAACTCAAGAAAGCGCACGCAAGGGTGCGCACACTGCAAGTCCCGGAGGGCGTACGGATGGCGCTGACCCGGAAGCTGCTGGTCATCACGGCCGCGGCCAAGCATGATCCCGCCGAAGCGGCCCGGCGTCTGGAGCGGTTCATGGGCGACCTGGACGAGGAGCGCATCCCCGAAGAGGAAGTCTGAAGCGGCCGAGTCTGTTGCGGCACAAGGGTGATAAGCCCGTTTCGTGTTTGATTTGCGGTATATATCTGCCTAACGTGCGAAAAAGCTTGAACACTTTCGTTCCGGCGATGTCTCCGAAGGGGAAGACGTGAACAAGGCGCAGCTCGTAGAAGCGATTGCCGACAGGTTGGGTGGCCGCCAGCAGGCCGCCGATGCTGTCGATCATGTCCTGGACGCCATCGTCCGCGCTGTCGTCGCGGGCGAGCGGGTCTCGGTCACCGGCTTCGGTTCGTTCGAGAAGGTCGAGCGTCCGGCCCGTTACGCCCGCAACCCCCAGACCGGCGAGAGGGTTCGGGTCAGGAAGACCTCCGTGCCGCGCTTCCGCGCGGGCCAGGGCTTCAAGGACCTGGTGAGCGGCACGAAGAAGCTCCCGCGCGGTGGTGAGGTCGCCGTCAAGAAGGCGCCCAAGGGCAGCCTGTCCGGCCCGCCGCCCACCATCGCCAAGGCTGCCGGCAAGAAGGCCGCCGCCAAGAAGGCGGCGCCGGCCGCGAAGAAGGCCGCGGCGAAGAAGGCGCCCGCCAAGAAGACCACGGCGGCGGCCAAGAAGACCGCGGCGAAAAAGGCGCCCGCCAAGACCACGGCGGCCGCCAAGAAGACCACGGCCAAGAAGACCACCACGAAGAAGGCGGCGAAGAAGGCCCCGGCCAAGAAGGCTCCGGCCAAGAAGTCGACGGCACGGAAGACCACCGCCAAGAAGGCCACCGCCCGCAGGTAACCGGGGCGCACGGGCACTCACGCGCCGGGCCGGGCTCCCATCAGGAGCCCGGCCCGCGGTGTGTTCAGAAGGTGTGCAGGGTCACCAGCGTGATCCGCCGGTCCTCGCCCTCGCCCTCGATCTCGACCCGCACCCGCTGCCCCGGCCGCAGCAGGCGCAGCCCGCCCGCGTCGAACGCCGCCGCGTCGAAGGGGACGGGGGTGCCGTCGTCGAGCAGCACCTGCCCGGTGCGGCTGTCGGGGTCGTAGGTGTACGCGGTCGCCTGCATGACCGCAGCCTATCGGCGCCAGTGGGCGGCCGGCCCGGCGGCAGGGGCCCGGAGGCGGGACTGTGCGCCGACGGAGCCGGGACGCCGTCGAAGTGGCGCCACGGCGCCCCGGAGCCGCGTGGCGGCGGCCCGAGCGCACTGCCGGCAGACGGCACCGCCCGAGGAGGGGGCGTCGCTCCGGCTCCCCATCCGCGTCGGTGCGTCGAACGAGCGTCGGCCGCGCGTACCGAGCGGCCGCTGTCCGACGGCCGCGCCCGGTCCCGGGCCCGCCGTACCGCGCACTCGCCGGAGGCGTTCGTCAGCCCCCCGGCTGCCCGGGAATCAGCAGCCGGGCCGTAGCCGCCGTGGTGTGCGGGCCCACGCCCAGGGACAGGGCCGCGCGCAGGTCGTCGCCCGTGTCCACGTCCTGGCGTACCGAAGGCACCTCGTCGAGGTGGAGTTCCACCGCTCCTGAGGCGCGATGACGTGCCCGGGAATCAGGGCCGAAGGACGGCCGCAATTCACCGCCGGGTGTCGCGGCCAGCAGGGTCGTACCGATTCCGGCGGCGTCCGGCAGAAAAGCGCGCGGGAATTCCGCGGCCGCGTCGAGGACCCGGGCCAATTCCACGGGCCGCAGCGCCGGAAGATCCGCGTTGAGCGCCGCCACCGCACCGCGCGGGCGCAGCGCCCGTACGGCGGCCGCCCCGTGCGCGAGCGCGGCGTTCAGCCCGCCCGCCGGCTCGTCCGGGACGATCCGGGCGCCCAGGGCCGCCAGCTCGCGCCCGGCCACCGGGTCGTCCGTGACGACCGCCACATCACGCACCGCGGCACACGCCAGCGCCGCGGCCACCGTGTCCTGCGCGAAGGCGAGCGCCAGCCCCGGACGCACCGCGTCCGCGGCGGCGTCCGAGAGTCTGCTCTTGGCCCGCGCCAAGGCTTTCAGGGGTACGACCACAGTCCACTGCACGAGCGCTCCGTCCCTGTCCTGGTCGCGCCCATTGTCACTCGCCCCCATGAAGAACATGTGCGAAGCCGCATGCAGCGCGGTCGGCGGAGACAGGCGAGCGTACGGTGTTCTCGACAGACGGGCGGCCTGGGGCGACACTTGTGCGGCCCACAGCCAAACGCCAGGCCCCTCGTGCCGGGTCCCTAGAGGAAGGTGTCCGCGTGCCCCGCCGCAGAATCGGCTTCTGGTACCGCTTCGCAGCGGTCCTCTGCAAACCGCCGCTGGTGGTTCTGCTCAAGCGGGACTGGCGCGGAATGGAGAACATTCCGGCCGAGGGTGGATTTATCACCGTGGTGAACCACAATTCCCATGTGGACCCCTTCGCCTACGCCCACTTTCAGTACAACACCGGGCGCGTTCCCCGATTCCTCGCGAAGAGCGGCCTTTTCAAGAAGGGATTCGTCGGCGCCGCGATGCGCGGCACCGGCCAGATCCCCGTCTACCGGGAGTCCACGGACGCGCTCAGCGCCTTCCGGGCCGCCATCGACGCCGTGGAACGCGGCGAGTGCGTCGCCTTCTACCCCGAGGGCACCCTCACCCGCGACCCGAACGGCTGGCCCATGACCGGCAAGACCGGCGCCGCCCGCGTCGCCCTGCAGACCAGGTGCCCGGTCATCCCCGTCGCCCAGTGGGGTGCCAACGAGCTGCTGCCGCCCTACGCCAAGAAGCCCGACCTCTTTCCGCGCAAGACGCACCACGTGCTCGTCGGCCCGCCCGTGGACCTCACGCGCTTCTACGGCAAGGAGATGTCCCCCGACCTCCTGAAGGAGGCGACGGAGGTCATCATGGCCGCCATCACTCGCCAGCTGGAGGAGATCCGCGGCGAGAAGGCGCCCGAGAAGCCGTACGATCCGCGCGAGGTGCGCATCGAGCAGCGCCGCCGGTCCGCCGCACAGCAGACGGCACGGGAGAAGGAGGGGCAGGGCCAGTGAGCAAGCCGGTCAAGGCGGCCGTGTTCGGAACGGGATCGTGGGGGACGGCGTTCGGCATGGTGCTCGCCGACGCCGGGTGCGAGGTCACCCTCTGGGCGCGCCGCGCCGAACTCGTCGAGGCGGTCAACTCCACCCGTACGAACCCGGACTACCTGCCGGGCGTGGAACTCCCCGGAAACCTCCGCGCCACCACGGACCCCGCCGAAGCCGCGCGCGACGCCGACTTCGCGATACTCGCGATCCCCTCCCAGACCCTGCGCGGGAACCTCGCCGAGTGGGCGCCGCTGCTCGCGCCCCAGACGATCCTCGTCTCCCTGATGAAGGGCGTCGAACTCGGCTCCGCCATGCGGATGAGCGAGGTCATCGAGGACGTCGCCAAGGTCGTCCCGGAACGCGTCGCCGTCGTCACCGGGCCCAACCTGGCCCGTGAGATCGCCGCGCGCATGCCCGCCGCCGCCGTGGTGGCCTGCACCGACGAGGCCGTCGCACAGCGGCTGCAGACCGTGTGCCACACGCCGTACTTCCGCCCGTACACCAACACGGACGTCGTCGGCTGTGAACTCGGCGGCGCGGTCAAGAACGTCATCGGCCTGGCGGTCGGCATCGCGGACGGCATGGGCCTCGGTGACAACGCCAAGGGCTCGCTCATCACCCGCGGGCTCGCGGAGACGACCCGGCTCGGGCTCGCCATGGGCGCCGACCCGCTGACGTTCTCGGGACTGGCCGGGCTGGGCGACCTGGTCGCGACCTGCTCCTCGCCGCTGTCGCGCAACCACACCTTCGGCACCAACCTCGGCAAGGGCATGACGCTGGAGGAGACCATCGCGGTCACCCGGCAGACCGCCGAGGGGGTCAAGTCCTGTGAGTCCGTGCTGGATCTGGCCCGCCGGCACGGTGTCGACATGCCGATCACGGAGACGGTCGTCGGCATCGTCCACGAGGGCAAGCCCCCGGTGGTCGCCCTGAAGGAACTGATGTCGCGCAGCGCGAAGCCCGAACGACGCTGAGCGATCCCGCCCCGTTTTTGATCGTTCGCCTGCGGGGCGCACGCTGACCCAGGGCACTACCTACGGGTACTCTCATCGCGATATGAGCACCGAGAACCTCCCCCAGAGCCCTGGGCAGCCGCCCCGCAAGCCGCGTGTCGCCGTCGTCTTCGGCGGCCGCAGCTCCGAACACGGGATCTCCGTGGTCACCGCCGGGGCGGTGCTGCGCGCCATCGACCGGACGAAGTACGACGTCCTGCCGATCGGCATCACTCAGGACGGCCGTTGGGCGCTCACGGCCGATGCGCCGGAGCGCATGGCGATCACCGAACGCCGCACGCCCAGCGTGGAGGACCTCGCGGAGTCCCAGGAGGGCGGCGTCGTCCTGCCCGTCGACCCGGCGAACCGCGAAGTCGTCTACAGCGAGCCCGGTTCGGTGCCCAAGGCGCTGGGCGAGGTCGACGTGGTCTTCCCCGTGCTGCACGGCCCCTACGGCGAGGACGGCACCCTCCAGGGTCTCCTGGAGCTGTCCGGCGTCCCGTACGTGGGTTCCGGCGTGCTCGCCTCGGCCGTCGGCCAGGACAAGGAGTACATGAAGCGGGTGTTCGCCTCGTTCGGGCTCAAGGTCGGCCCGTACGTGGTGATCCGGCCGCGTGAGTGGCAGCGCGACGAGTCCGCCGCCCGCAAGAAGATCGTCGACTTCGCCGGCGAGCACGGCCGGCCGCTGTTCGTGAAGCCCGCACGGGCGGGTTCGTCGATCGGCATCACCAAGGTCGAGGACCTCTCCGGCCTCGACGAGGCGATCGCCGAGGCCCAGCGCCACGACCCGAAGATCCTCGTCGAGGCGGCGGTGCGGGGCCGCGAGATCGAGTGCGGCGTCCTGGAGTTCGAGGACGGCCCGCGCGCATCCGTGCCGGCCGAGATCCCGCCGCCGGACACGCACGCCTACTACGACTTCGAGGCGAAGTACATCGACTCCACGCCCGGCGTCGTGCCCGCCCCGCTGACCGACGAGCAGACCACCGAGGTGCAGCGGCTCGCGGTGGCGGCGTTCGAGGCCGCGTCCTGCGAAGGGCTGGTCCGCGCGGACTTCTTCCTGACGGAGGAGGGCGAGTTCGTGATCAACGAGATCAACACGATGCCCGGGTTCACACCCATCTCGATGTACCCGCAGATGTGGCAGGCGAGCGGGATCTCCTACGGCGAACTGGTCGACCGCCTGATCCAGGCGGCGCTGAACCGCGCGACCGGGCTGCGCTGAGGACCGTACGGCTCGGAGCCTGTGTCACATCCGCTGTCAGGAGGCGATCCCCTCGGGGATCGCCTCCTTGATGGCAGGGGCCACATCGACGAGCGGCCCCGCGCCTCCAGCCGTCCGCGCCTTGGGAATGGTCACCTCGACATACGCCTGCCGCAGTGTCGTCGTGAACCGGAACGACGCGTCGTTCTCCTTCTGCAGCAGCCAGCCCACCCCGTTGACCTCCACGCCGTCGGCGTCCGGGTCCGACATCTCCGCGGGCCGCTCCACCCCGCAGCGCAGTATGATCGCCGGGCTTCCCCAGCCCGCCGTCAGCGCGGACCGGGGCTCGGGGTCGTTCCGGCCCTGGCCGCCCACCTTCCGCGGCAGCACCTTGTCCAGGTTCCGGCACAGCTTCGCGACCTTCGCGTCCGGGCTGGGAACCGCGGCCGAGGGCTGCGCGTCGCTCGAGGTGCAGCCCACGGCGGCGATCAGCAGGGCGAGGGCGGGCAGACCGAGCAGCCGGTGACGCAGGATGTTCACCGGGCAAGCGTAGACGGGGGCTACAGGTGCACCACCGGGCAGGTCAGGGTGCGGGTGATGCCGTCCACTTGCTGGACCTTCGCGACCACCATGCGGCCGAGTTCGTCGACGGTGTCGGCCTGGGCGCGCACGATGACGTCGTACGGACCCGTCACGTCCTCGGCCTGGATCACCCCAGGGATCTTGCTGATCGTCTCGGCGACGGTCGACGCCTTGCCGACCTCCGTCTGGATCAGGATGTACGCCTGTACCACGGAACCTCCAGGGCGGCCACGAGGATCATGTGGAGAGAAGGGACGCCACGGTACCGCGTCGCCGCTCGCCGAGGGGAGACCCGCGGGGGCTGTGGCGTGAGCGCCGGGCAACAACGGCGACACAAGGTGACGGTCGAGACGACCGTACCGAGGACGATGAGGGCTCGCGACCGGGCGCGGAAGGCAAGAGAAGGGGACGTACGACGATGAAGGGCACCGTGGGCGAGCTGGGCGAGTTCGGGCTCATCAGGGAGCTCACCTCCCGGCTCACCACCACCCCGGCGGTCCGGGTCGGCCCCGGCGACGACGCCGCGGTGGTCGCCGCGCCCGACCGCAGGGTGGTGGCGAGCACCGACATCCTCCTGGAGGGCCGGCACTTCCGCCGCGACTGGTCGACGGCGTACGACGTCGGCCGCAAGGCGGCCGCGCAGAACCTCGCGGACATCGCCGCCATGGGCGCCGTGCCGACCGCGCTGCTGCTCGGTCTGGTCGTCCCGGCCGAACTGCCTGCCACCTGGCCCACCGAGCTGATGGACGGCCTGCGCGACGAGTGTCAGGTCGCGGGCGCGGCGGTGGTCGGCGGCGACGTCGTACGCGGCGACACCATCATGATCTCGATCACGGCGCTCGGCGACCTGCGCAACCAGGAGCCGGTCACCCGGGCCGGCGCCCAGCCCGGCGACGTGGTCGCCGTCACCGGCTGGCTCGGCTGGTCCGCCGCCGGTTACGCGGTGCTCTCCCGCGGCTTCCGCTCGCCGCGCGCGTTCGTGGAGGCGCACCGGCGCCCCGAGCCGCCGTACCACGCGGGTCCGGCCGCCGCAGGGCTCGGCGCCACCGCGATGTGCGACGTCAGCGACGGGCTCATCGCCGACCTCGGGCACATCGCGGAGGCGAGCAAGGTGCGGATCGACATCCGCTCCGGCGCCATCGACATCCCCTCCCAGATGAACGACATCGGGCAGGCCGTGGGCGTGGACCCCCTGCAGTGGGTGCTCACCGGCGGCGAGGACCACGCGATCGTCGCCACGTTCCCGCCGGACGTGAAGCTGCCGGCCCGCTGGAAGGTGATCGGCGAGGTCCTCAACCCGTCGGCGCTGCCCCAGGTGACGGTCGACGGGGCGCCGTGGACCAGCAAGGGCGGCTGGGACCACTTCTCGGACATCGAGTAGCAGCCGGGGTCTCACAACGGGTACTCCGGCAGCTCGATGGCCGTCGCCGCCTTCTCCGTCAGCCGTTTGAAGAAGCTCGCCAGAGGCCGGGAGCTGAGCAGCCGGTACATCCGGTCCCGGGTTCGGATCCGCCGCTCGGTGGCCGGGGCGAAGAACGGGCCCGCGTTGCCCGAGGTCTTCTGGCAGCCCTTGGCGAAGTCCCGGATCCTCGCCTCGTACGCCGCCAGGGCGCTGCGGTGGTCGCCGCCCGCGAGGGCGAGTTCACCGGCCAGGACGTACGCGCCGACGACCGCCACGCCCGTGCCCATGCCGCCCATCGTGGCCCCGTACCCGGCGTCCCCGAGCAGCACCACGCGTCCCTTGGTGAGGCGGTCCACATGGATCTGGGCGATCGCGTCGAAGTACAGGTCGTCGGCGTCCTCGAGGGCCTTGAGCACCGCCGGGGCCTCCCAGCCCATGCCCGCGAACCGCTCGGTGAGGATCCGCTTCTGCGCGGCGGTGTCCCGGCGGTCGTAGGTGAGCCGCTCGGAGCGGAAGACCAGCAGGGCGCCCGCGCGGTCCGGGTCGCCGTCGTAGTTGCCGATGACGACCGCGCGGCCCGGCTCGCTGTACACGCGGCCGGTGCGGTCCAGGCCCAGGTGATTGGGGATGTCGAAGCCGGCCACGTAGTGGTCGAAGAAGCGCAGGTAGCGGGACTCGTCGCCGAAGACGAGGCGACGGGTGTGCGAGTGCAGGCCGTCGGCGGCGACGACGAGGTCGAAACGGCGGGGCGCGCCGCGCTCGAAGGTGACGTCGATGCCGTCGGTGGTGTCGGTGAGCGTGGCGATGGAGTCGCCGAACACGTACTCCACACGGTCCTTGGTGCGTTCGTACATGATCCGGGCGAGGTCGCCGCGGAAGATCTCCACGTCGCCGCTCATCATCTCGGACGGCAGATCGACGCGCGGGCTGCCGTCGGGGCCGACGACCGTCTGCCGGCCCATGTGGGTCTGGTGGGCGTGGATGTCGTCCCAGATGCCCATCGCGGTCAGCACCCTGCGGTGCACGTGGCCGCGGAAGTCGACCGCGAAGCCGCCGTCGCGCAGGGCGGGCGCCTTCTCGACGACAGTGACGCGGGCGCCGTACCGGGCGAGGTTCAGCGCGATCGTGGGTCCGGCGACGCTGGCGCCGGAGACGAGGACGTTCAGGTGGCCGAGGCGGTGTGTGTTCGTCATGGCAAGGAGCGTCGCCGGGGCCGCTGACCGTGCCCCTACCGTTCCCTGACCGCCGCTGACCGCAGACGCCGGCCCTCGTCGAAGGCCTTCTCGTACGCCTCGGGGGACAGCTTCGCCCGGGTGCCCCGGTGGATGCCCACGACCTCGGGGTCGCCCAGCAGCGGGGCGCCCCGCAGGGCCGTGGCCGCACCGAGGAGGACGGCCGCACGTTCGGGCGACTCCGCGATCGACGCCAACGCCTCGGCGGTCTCCGCGAGTTCGAGCACACCCGGCTGCTCGGCGGCGAGATCGGCGGCCTGCGCCAGCCAGGCGCGGGCCTGCTCCGGATGTCCCTCGGCGGCGGCCGTGCGGCCGAGCCCGATGAGGATGCGGACGGTTTCACCGGCACTGAACCAGCTGGCCGCGCAAGCCTCCAGGGCCCTCTCGTACCGCACGCGCGCGTGCGCCGTGTCACCGGACCTCCGGGCCAGGTCACCCAGGCCGCGCCGGGCGCCGGCCACCTTGTCGGGGGCGCCGGCGGAGTGCGCGAGGGCGGCCGACCGCTCGAAGTGGGCGGCCGCCTCCTCGAAGTCGCCGCCGTGCAGCAGCACGGTCGCCCGGGAACGCAGCAGGTCCGCGGTCTCCTCCGGGGCCTGAAGCTCCCGGGCGTGCGCCAGGCCCTCGTCGAGCAGCTCCAGGGCCCGCTCGTACTCGCCGCGCCAGTCGGCGAAGGTTCCCAGCGGATCGAGGCAGTTGGCCATGCCCCTCGGTCGCCGGTCGCACGGAAACCGGTCAGGGCGCGGGTGAAGGCGGCCTCCGAGGCGGCGGCACCACCCGAGAACAGCGCCTGGTAGGCGAGGCCGAGGTCCAGCACCGCGCGGCCCAGGGGTCGTCACCGACCTGGACGGCCCGGACTTCCGTGTCGGCGGACAGCAGCGGGCCCCCGGCCAGCGCCCACAGGACCATCGTGGACGGCCGCCGCAGCGGTTCGTCGAGAGTGCGCATGACCGTGGAGACCCGCGCGATGCGCTCGGGTTCGGCCGGGTCGTCGCCGCGTCCGGTGATCGTGTTCATCACGCACAGGGCGTACTCCTCGGCCAGTTGCCCGGGTGGTTCGTCACCGACGGCCGCCAGCAGTGCCCGGGCGACGGGGACCTGCTCGCCGTGCGGCCCGCGCAGCCGGCGGAACCAGGACAGGTCGGCCATCAGGCGCAGGGCGTCCCCGGGAGCGGTGGACACGAGGTGGCGCAGCGCCGCCTCCAGGTTGCCGTGCTCGGCGGTGAGCAGGGCCAGCCAGGGCAGCTGTTCCCCGCTGCGGAGGTACGGCTCCGCCTGCTCGGCCAGCCGCAGGTAGTACGCGGCGTGCGCGTCCCTGAGCCGCTCCCGCTCTCCCGCCCGGTCGAGATGCTCGGCGGTGAACGCGCGGATGGTCTCCAGCATCCGGTAGCGCCCCTCGGCCACCTCCAGGAACGACTTCTCGGCGAGCGACGCCATGAGGTCCTCCGGAAACGGCACGTCGCACACCGCCTCCACCGCCTCCAGGGTCGCGCCACCGCAGAACACGGACAGCCGCCGGGCCAGCTCGCGCTCCTCGTCGTCCAGCAGGTCCCAGCTCCACTCCACGACCGCGCGCAGGGTCCGGTGCCGGGGCGCCTTGGTGCGGTCGCCCCGGGACAGCAGCCGGAACCGGTCGTCCAGGCGGTCGGCCAGCTCGTCCGGGGTCAGGGTGCGCAGCCGGGCCGCGGCCAGCTCGATGGCCAGCGGCAGCCCGTCGAGCGCGGCACAGACGTCCGCCACGCGCGCGTGCCCCTCGAAACCGGGCCGCACCGCCCGGGCCCGGTCCAGGAACAGCCGCTCGGCGTGCTCCGGCGGCAGCGGCGGCACCGGGCACAGCACCTCGCCGGTGATGCCCAGCGCCTCGCGCCCGGTCGCCAGGACGCGCACGCCGGGGCAGGCGGCGAGGACGAGCGCGGCGAGGTGTGCGGCGTCCTCGACGAGGTGCTCGCAGTTGTCGAGCACCAGCAGCAACTCACGGTCCTCCAGGGCGGCCAGCAGCCGTTCCATGGCGTCCACGGCCGGCCCGCGGAAGCCGTCGCGCACACCGAGCGCGGTGAGGACGGCGTACGGGACGGCGGAGCCGTCGGTGAGCGGGGCCAGCTCGACGAAGTGGACGTCGGGGCGCCTGCGGACCGCCTCCGTGGCCAGCCGTGTCTTGCCGGCACCGCCCGGGCCGGTCAGCGTGACCAGGCGGGTGCCGGGCGCGGTGAGGAGATCGTGGATGCGGGCCAGTTCCGGGGCGCGGCCGACGAAGCCGGTCAGCTGGGTCGGCACGCGCGCGGCCCGGGAGGGACCCGTACCGCGCAGCAGCTCCTGGTGGAGGGCGGACAGGCCGGGCGAGGGGTCGGCGCCGAGTTCGTCGGCGAGCGTGCGGCGCGCCTGCTCGTAGACCGTGAGCGCCTCGGCCGGCCGCCCGGCCGCGTGCAGGGCCCGCATCAGTAACTCGTACAGACGTTCGCTCAGTGGGTGTGCGGCGAGCAGTGCGCGCAGTTCGGGTACGAGGTCGGAGCCGGCTCCGATGGCGAGGTCCGCCTCGGCGCGCTCCTGCAGGGCGCCCAGCCGCAGCTCCTCGAGCCGGGTGCGCTCGGCCGGTGCGCCGGGGAGGTCGGCGAGCGCGGGGCCGCGCCACAGGGCGAGCGCCTCCCGCAGCACGGCGGCCGCCGCGCGGTGGTCCCCGCCGGCGAGGGCCGTGGAGCCTTCGCGGACGAGCCGTTCGAAACGGTGCGCGTCGACCGTGTCGGGAGAGACGGCGAGGCGGTAGCCGGTGGGGGCCGCCTCGATCTCCGCGTGCGGGCCCAGCCGCCTGCGCAGTCGGGAGATCTGCGACTGGAGGGCGTTGGCGGCTCCCACGGGCGGCTCGTCGCCGTACAGGCCGTCGGTGAGGCGCTCGTGGGGCACCGTCCGCCCGGCGTCGAGGAGGAGCAGGGTGAGAAGCGCCCGGGGGCGGGGGCCGCCGGCGTCGAGCGGGGTCCCGTCCTCGGTGCGGACGTCGAGGGGGCCGAGGATGCCGAAGCGCATGCGGCGGATTCTGGCAGGCCACGCCCGCGCGGGCACAGCAAGAAGCCGGCCCACCGAGGTGGACCGGCTCAGTGCAGCGAACCAGCGGTGGCCGCGCGCTTAACTGGACGTCAGCGCGAGACCTTGCCGGCCTTGATGCACGAGGTGCAAGCGTTCACGCGCTTCGGCGTCCCGCCCACCACGGTACGCACACGCTGGATGTTCGGGTTCCAGCGACGGGACGTACGGCGGTGCGAGTGCGAGATGTTGTTGCCGAAGCCCGGCCCCTTGCCACAGACGTCGCAGTTGGCAGCCACGGGTCACTCCAAAGACTTCAGATGCACTTACGGTTATGGTCCCGGCATGCCGGGATCGAGATCGCAAGATCTGAGTGGCGCTGCCAGGGAAAACACCCGATCTGGATCGGGCAACCGGAGCAGCATACATCGGCTGCGCCCGTAGAACGAAACTACCACGGTCCCGCCGCACCTCCTCGCGGCCCCGCGGGCGGCCCGACCGCCGGCGGCCCCCGGCCCTCTTCCGGCCCGGACCCCTTGTGGGTCTACGCTGCCTCCCACGTCCAGCAGCTGAAGGAGGCGCAGGTGGCGCAGGTGCCGCAGCCCTTGGATGCTCTCGCGGTGCGCACCTGGTGCTCTCTCGCCCTTCAGGCGCTGGGGCGGGTGCGCGAGGAGATCGACGCGATCAACGTCTATCCCGTGGCCGACGGCGACACCGGCACGAACCTGTATCTGACCGTGGAGTCGGCCGCGGCGGCCGTCGAGGCGGTCTTCGCCGGCTACGAGACGGGCGCCGCCGGCGGTGCGGGGCGGCCGGCGCTCGCCGACGCCGTACGGGCCATGGCGCACGGCGCGCTCATCGGGGCCCGCGGCAACTCCGGGACGATCCTGGCGCAGTTGCTGCGCGGCATGGCGCAGGTACTCGCCGCCGACGGCGAGACGGCCGACGCCGACGCGCAGGGGCTGCGGCTCGCCCTGAGGCAGGCCGCCGACTCCGCGCGCCAGGCCGTCGCGCACCCCGTGGAGGGCACCGTGCTGAGCGTCGCCTCGGCCGCCGCGGACGCGGTCACCGGCGCCGAGGGCGACTGCGGCAGCGTGGCACGGGCGGCGTACGAGGGAGCGCGGGCGGCCCTGGCGGCGACACCCGGGCAGCTGGCGGTCCTGGAGCGCGCCGGAGTCGTCGACGCGGGCGGCCGGGGGCTGGTGGCGGTGCTCGCGGCCCTGGTGGAGACGCTGACCGGCGAGGCGCCCCGGGTGGCCGTGGAGGCGTCGGCCGCCGCTTTCGGCGGCCACGCGCGCGTGCCGGACCCCAGGACCGCCGTGCCCCGCCCGGGGTCCGGGGACTGCTCCGCCGACGGGGGCGGGCCCGCGTACGAGGTGATCTACCTCCTGGAGGCCGACGACGCGGCCGTGGCGCGGCTGCGGGAGCGGCTCGACGCGCTCGGGGACTCGCTCGTCGTGGTCGGCGGGGACGGGCTGTGGAACGTCCATGTGCACGCCGACGACGCGGGCGCCGCCGTGGAGGCGGGCATCGAGGCCGGGCGGCCGCACCGGATCCGGATCACCCACTTCGGCGCCGATGACGCGCACACCGCGGGCGCCGGGCGACCGCCGCGCGAGCGGGTGCAGCGGGCGGTGGTGGCCGTGGTGCCGGGCGAGGGCCTGGCCGGGCTCTACCAGGAGGCCGGGGCGACCACCGTGCTCGCCCGCCCGGGGGAGCCCCCGGCGAGCGGGGAGCTGGTGGAGGCGGTACGGCGGGCGCACGCGCACGAGGTGGTGCTGCTGCCCAACGACGCCGACCTGCGCCACACCGCGGCCGCCGCGGCCGAGCAGGTCCGCACCGAGGGCGTCCGCGTGGCGCTGATCCCGACCCGGTCCGCGGTGCAGGGCATCGCGGCGCTGGCCGTGCACGAGCCGGAGCGGCGCTTCGACGAGGACGTCGTGGCGATGACGTCGGCGGCCGGGGCGACCCGGTACGCCGAGGTGACCGTGGCGGCGGAGCGGTCCTGGACGATGGCCGGCATCTGCCAGGCCGGGGACGTCCTCGGCCTGATCGACGGCGATGTCGCGGTCATCGGCTCCGAGGTCACGGCGACGGCCGAGACGGTCCTCACCCGCATGCTCGCGGCGGGCGGCGAGATGGTCACCCTGGTCCTCGCCGACGAGGCCCCGGAAGCCGTCGCGGAGCACTTGGAGGCGCGGGTGCGCGAGTCGTACCTGGCGGTGGACACGGTGGTGTACCGGGGCGGCCGTCAGGGGCCGCTGCTGCTGATCGGCGTGGAGTGATCCGCAGCGCCGCCGGGCGCCCCTCCCCGAGGAGGCGGGCGCCCGGCGGCGACCGTCACCCGTCCTGCCGGGTGGCCAGCAGTTCCAGCAGGCGTTCCGCCTCCGCCCGCCGGGCCTCGGCCGTCTCCGCGTCGGCGCCCGTCTCCTCGTAGGCCGTCCGCACCGCACGCGCGCGTGCCGACGCCTCGTCCGGACGCCCGAGGTCGGCCTCGAGCCAACCCGCGGCCAGTTCCGCGGCCGTGCGGGGACCGAGGGCGCCCGCGCCGAGGGACGCGAAGGCGGCGATCGCCTCCGTGAGGTGCGTCAGCGCCTCCTCGAACGCCGCGTGTGTCGCTTCCTCGTCCGTGCCGTCATCGACCGACCGGGCGACCAGCTCGCCGAACTGGCGGTGGGTGTGGCCGAGTTCGGTGATCAGCCGGGCGCGCTCGTCGTCGTCCGCCGTGGCGTCCGCCGCCGCTGCGCACTCCCGCGCCGCCTCGGCCATCAGCTCCCGACCCGCGTCCAGGCCCGCCTCCCCGCCCGCCGCGAGCCACGCCCGGGCGCGCAGCGCGCGTACCAGACCCGGCGTGTTGCCCAGTTCGCGCCACAGGTCACCGGCGCGCGCGTACGCCCGGTCCGCCTCCGTCGGCAGGTCCGCGCGGCCCAGCGCGTCGGCGGCCAGGTGCGCCAGCATGGCGTGGTCCCGCTGGTCCGGCCAGTGCCGGGCGATCTCCGCGGCCCGCAGCCGGCGCTCGGCCGCCTCCCGGTGCTCGCCGAGCTGCGTGTGGCAGTCGCCGAGCCACCACTGGGTCTGCACGATCGCCCCGTCGCCGTGCGTCTCGGCGGTCAGGTCGGGCAGCGCCGACTCCAGCACCTCCGCCGCCTCCGCGAACCGCCCCTGCCGCAGCAGGATCCCGCCCAGCTGGTGCCGTGCCCAGGCGCCCAGCCTGGGGCCCTCGCCCGCCTCGTCGGCCCAGTGCGCCGCCTCCAGGGCGTGCCCGGCGGCCTCCGGGAACCGCCCCGACGCCGCCAGCACCTCCGCCACCTGAAGGTGCAGCTGCGCCTGCCCGACCGGCTCCAGGTGCCCCTGGCCGTGCTCCAGCGCCGCACGGGCCGCCCGCTCGGCCGACTCCGCGTCGCCGAGCTGCCGGGCGATGCCGGCCAGCCGCGCCTCGTGCTCCACCGCGAACCACGGCAGGCCCGCCGCCACGTACTCCTCGGCCGCCCGCGCCAGCAGCTCCGCCCCTGCTCGCGGGTCCCCGGCGTGCAGCGCCAGTTCCCCGAGCACGGCCTTGGCCTCGGCGGCCCGATACGCCAGGTGCCGATCGGCGGTGTGCGGCCCGGCGAACGCCAGCAGCTCCCGGGCGGCCTCCTGGGCGGCCCCGGCGTCGCCGCCGTCCTCGTGCAGCCGGTTCATCAGGACGCGGGCCCGCCCGACGAGCACGGACGCCGTCTGCCGCACCCCCGTCCCGCCCGCCTCGAACAGCGCGAGCGCCTCCTCGCGCAGCGCGGTGACCGTCTCCAGCGCCTCGTCCGGCCGGCCCGTCAGGGAGCGGACGAAGGCCGCACGCGCGCGTGCCGCCAGCGCCTCACCGGGGTCGTCGGCGGCCAGGTACAACTCGGCCGCACGCTCGAACAGTTCGACACCTTCCGGGCCCCGGCTCATCGCCTCGTGGTCGACGAGGTCCGCCTGGTCGCGGGGTTCCAGCTCCCGGCCCTGAGCGGCACGCGCCACCGCCGCCCAGGCGTCCATGGCGGCCGGGTCCAGGGCGTCCGCGAGCCGCCGCGCCTCGCCGAGGAGGTCCGTGAGGTCCCGCTCCTCGGCCCGCGGGGCGGGCGGGGGCGGCGCCACCGGTGCCGGGCGCGTGGCGCGCACGCCGAGCGGCAGCCGGTCCACCAGCGGGCGGCGGTCCATGCGCTCGCGGGCGCGCTCGCCGACGTACGGCGTGCCGTTGCGCGCGTCGAAGCGGGCGGCCAGCGCCAGCGCCTCCCCGCGCGCGTGGACGGCGAGTTCCCGGGCGCTCCACTCCCGGCCGGCCGGGCCCGGCACCACCTGGTCGCCGAGCCCGCGCTCGACCAGCCGGTCCATCAGCAGCGCCACCACGGCGAGGAAGTTCAGCTTGCTGCGTGGCTCCCCGGAGTCCGTGAAGTACGCCGGCCGCTCGGCCAGCAGTTCGAGGCCGCGCGCCTCGTTGCCGGTCAGCGCGCAGAACTCCACATGGTCCGCGTACGAGGAGCGCATGCTCTCCATGGCCCGCACCAGCCGCAGCCCGCGCAGGTGGTGCGCCCGCGCCTCGTCCAGGCGGCCCAGCCGCAGCAGCGGCAGCAGGGAGGAGGCCAGGACGGCGTGCGGCTCGTGCGCACAGACGTGCTCGCCCTCCAGGACCGGCCGCCACAACTGAAGCGCCCGCTCGTCCTCGCCCTTGCGGGACTGCCACCAGCCCTGGTCGTGCAGCTCGCACGCGTGGCAGTCGGCCATCGCGTCCCGGTCGGCGGCCAGCCACGCCGCGTACGCCCGCTCGGCCCGCGCCAGGTCCCCGACGTGCGCGGCGATGTTGAACTCGGCACCGCGCACGGCCCGTTCGGAGTACCCGGCCAGCCGGTAGCGGTGCTCCATCTCGCCGAGCCACTTCTCGATGGAGGCGAGCGGGATGTGCGGCTGGCCGAGCATGCCCGCCGACATCCACTTGAAGACCCAGTGCAGCGAATGGGACTCGTACTCGTCGAAGTCCTCCGGGCGCTCGTCCCACATGCGCAGCAGCCGCGCGAACGGGACGAACATCTTGTCTTTCTCAGAGCTGTAGTTGTAGACCTTCAGCTGGTGTCCGAGCGCCTCGATCACGGCCAGCGGGATGCCCAGCTTCTCGGCCTCCTCCAGCAGCTGCTCCGCGCGCGCGTTGCGCGCCGGGCCCTCCGGCTGCTCGTAGTTGTCCGCCATCGCCTGGCGCAGCGCGTCGAAGTCCATGACCTGGCTCATCGGAAGCCGTCCTTGGGCGAGTCGGTGTGGGTGGCCCATTCAAGAAGGCCGATGAATGCACGGTTCAGCAGCGCGGAGTCCGCGGGCCTGAGCGGACGCTGGGCCATCAGCAGGGCCTGCCCGTACAGCGACTCCGTGGCCGTGCCGATCAGCTCCGGGTCCCTCAGGGAACTGATCCTGCGGACCAGCGGGTTGAGGTGGTTGAGCACCAGACGCGCGCGTGGAGCACTGCCTCGCAGCGAGCCCAGGATGCCCGCCCACAGCTCGTCGGCCTGCCCCTCGGCCTCCGCGCGTGCCTGCTCGTGGCGCGCCTCACGGTCGTCCAGGTGCAGCGCCGGCACCGACAGCGGATGGAACGCGCGCAGCACGACGTCGCAGCCCAGCGCGTCGAGCCTGGCGCGCGCCGCCGCCAGGAAGGCGGACAGTGCCAGCTCCTCGGCCGGGTCGACCGCGTCCAGGTGCGCGGTCACCGTGTCCGCGTCCAGTTCGGCGACCGCCGTGCCCGGGCGCACCGACGGCAGTGCCTCGATCAGCTCGCTGTCGTACGTGTAGCCGCCGTTGACCACCCCGACGCCCTGCGCGGACGCGATCGCCGCCACCTGGCGGTACTCCTCCACCGTCCGGGTGAAGTGGACGACCGGGTGCCGCTGCGCGAACTCCTCCAGGGACAGCCGCCCGTCGGTCGTCTCGAAGGGCAGCCACGGCAGCATCGTGCGCAGCATCTCCTTGTCGTGCCGCGCCAGCGACTTCACGCCCAGGTAGTGCACCGACAGGAAGGCGGCGAGGCGCTCGGGGTCACCGGCGGCGAGAGAGGTCAACCAGGACCGGATGCGCTCCCCGAGGGCGTCGCGCACGGCCGCGAGGGTCTCGTCCTCGTACAGCGACTCCCGCGACGCCGTGGGCCGCAGACTGTCCGTGTCGAGCAGACAGCGCACGAAGAACGCCCAGTCCGGCAACAGCTGTTCGGCCCGCTCCGTCAGCAGCATGCCCTTCAGGTGCACCCGGTGACCCGCCCGCTGCGCCGGGCTCACCGCGGTCGGCAGCACGTACGCCACACCCCGGATGCCCGCGAGCGGCACATCCAGGTCGATGGAGTCCAGCGGGGTGAACCCGAACAGGTCGTGACAGTGGCGCGCCAGGGCCACCCTGCGGGCCGCGGGGGAGGGGTGGGCGCGGTCCCAGGGCGCCGGCAGATCCGTCACCGGCTCGTCGCCGACCCGGACGTCGTACGGCAGCAGCGACCCGAAGTCCCGTGCCAGGGACCGCACCCGGTCCGCGGAGAGCCAGTCGCCGGCACCCGGACGCGCCACCAGGTGCACGGTGGTGCCGGGTTCGGGCCGGGCGTCCGGCGGCAGTGTGCGCACGACGTACGAACCGTCGTCGGCGGCCGTCCACTCCACGGGCGGTGCGTCCGGCGTACGGGCGCTGCGGCTGACGACCCGTATGCGCTCGGCCACGACGAAACACGCCAGCAGTCCGATGCCGAACTGCCCGAGGAAGTCGGAGCGCGCCTCCTGGAGCCCGGTGGCCGAGTCGGCCCGCTTGGAGCTGCGCCCGATGGTGGCGAGGAGGTTGTGCACATCGGACTCGGTGAGCCCGATGCCCGAGTCCTCCACGCGCAGCGCGCCGCCGTCCGCGTACAGACGGACCGTGGCGGGCGCGTCGGGCTGCTCGGCGCGGCGGGCGGTGATCGCGTCCACCGCGTTCTGCAGCAGCTCGCGCAGATAGACCTTGGGGCTGGAGTAGAGGTGATGGGAGAGCAGGTCCACCAGACCACGCAGGTCGACCTGGAAGGTATGGGCCGAGGTGGGTGACTGTGAGGCCTGTGAGGACTGTGAGGTCTGGGAATCCATCGTCACGGCGCCGCGGGTGGGGGACGTTCGACGGCGCGGGGTCGGGCGGTCCCGGTGGGGCGGTGACCGCGGAGCGAGCCGGGGGTGCGCCATCCTAGGCCCGGAACCACCCCGCTGACCAGCGGTTTTGCAAGACGTATACGGCATTGTCAGTGCCGTGGTGTGCAATGGATCTCGTGCCCGCACTGCAAGAACCGCTGAAACAACCACTGAAGTCAGTGCTCGGCCCCGCCACCGCGAAGGTGATGGCCGAGCACCTCGGCCTGCACACCGTCGGCGACCTGCTCCACCACTACCCGCGCAGATATGAGGAGCGCGGACAGCTCACCCACCTCGCCGACCTCCCCATGGACGAGCACGTCACGGTGGTCGCCCAGGTCGCCGACGCCCGCCTGCACACGTTCGCCTCGGCCAAGGCCCCCCGCGGCAAGGGCCAGCGCCTGGAGGTGACCATCACCGACGGCAGCGGCCGCCTCCAACTCGTCTTCTTCGGCAACGGCGTGCACAAGCCCCACAAGGAACTCCTGCCGGGCACCCGCGCGCTGTTCGCGGGCAAGGTCTCGGTCTTCAACCGCAGGCTCCAACTCGCCCACCCGGCCTACGAACTGCTGCGCGGCGACGACGTGGCCGAAGCGGTGGACAGCTGGGCGGGCGCCCTGATCCCGCTGTACCCGGCCACGGCCAAGCTGGAGTCCTGGAAGATCGCCAAGGCGGTACAGACGGTGCTGCCCAGCGCCCAGGAGGCGATCGACCCGCTGCCGGAGTCGCTCCGCGCGGGCCGCGGCCTGATCTCCCTCCCCGAGGCCCTGCTGAAGATCCACCGCCCGCACACGAAGGCGGACATCGCCGACGCCCGCTCCCGCCTGAAGTGGGACGAGGCGTTCGTCCTCCAGGTGGCCCTGGCCCGCCGCCGCCACGCGGACACCCAACTCCCGGCGGTGGCCCGCAGACCGAAGCCGGACGGCCTCCTCGCGGCCTTCGACGACCGCCTGCCCTTCACCCTGACGGACGGCCAGCGGAAGGTCTCGAAGGAGATCTTCGACGACCTGGCAACCGAGCACCCGATGCACCGACTGCTCCAGGGGGAAGTGGGTTCGGGCAAGACCATGGTGGCCCTGCGGGCCATGCTCGCCGTCGTCGACGCGGGTGGGCAGGCCGCCATGCTCGCGCCCACGGAAGTGCTCGCCCAGCAGCACCACCGGTCGATCGTCGAGATGATGGGCGAGCTGGCCGAGTCAGGGATGCTCGGCGGGGCCGAACTGGCCACCAAGGTGGTGCTGCTCACCGGGTCCATGGGGGCGGCCGCGCGACGGCAGGCGCTGCTCGATCTCGCCACCGGTGAGGCCGGGATCGTGATCGGCACCCATGCCCTGATCGAGGACAAGGTGCAGTTCCACGACCTCGGGCTGGTGGTGGTGGACGAGCAGCACCGGTTCGGGGTGGAGCAGCGCGACGCACTGCGCGGCAAGGGCAAGCAGCCACCGCACCTGCTGGTGATGACCGCCACGCCGATTCCCCGGACCGTCGCCATGACCGTCTTCGGCGACCTGGAGACCTCCGTCCTCGACCAGCTTCCGGCCGGGCGGTCGCCGATCGCCAGCCATGTGGTGCCCGCCGCGGACAAGCCCCACTTCCTGGCGCGCGCCTGGGAGCGGGTCCGGGAAGAGGTCGCGGGCGGGCATCAGGCGTACGTGGTGTGCCCGCGGATCGGCGACGAGGAGGAAGACCCCAGGAAGGCGCGGAAGTCGCCCGAGGACGAGGCGGAGAAGCGCCCGCCGCTCGCGGTGCTCGACGTGGCCGGCCAGCTCGCCGAGGGACCGCTGAAGGGCCTTCGGGTCGAGGTGCTGCACGGCAGGATGCAGCCCGACGACAAGGACGCGGTGATGCGCCGGTTCGCCGCCGGCGAGACCGACGTCCTGGTCGCGACGACGGTCATCGAGGTCGGCGTCAACGTCCCGAACGCCACCGTGATGGTGATCATGGACGCCGACCGCTTCGGGGTCTCGCAGCTCCACCAGCTGCGCGGCCGGGTCGGGCGGGGCTCGGCGCCCGGGCTGTGCCTCCTGGTCTCCGAGATGCCGGAGGCGAGCGCGGCCCGCCAGCGGCTGACCGCGGTCGCGTCCACGCTCGACGGCTTCGAACTCTCCCGGCTCGACCTCGAGCAGCGCCGCGAGGGCGACGTCCTCGGCCAGGCCCAGTCCGGCGCCCGCACCTCGCTGCGCATGCTCGCCGTCATCGAGGACGAGGAGATCATCACCCAGGCCCGCGAGGAGGCCGCGGCGGTGGTGGCGGCCGACCCGGACCTGGAACACCTGCCCGGGCTGCGCACGGCACTTCAGGCCCTGCTGGACGACGAGAGGGAGCAGTACCTGGAGAAGGGGTGACCGTTCCTAGTGCCGCGGCAGGCAACGTTTGCCCGTCAAGGAGCGGTGTCCGGTGCGTGCTCTGGGGGTACCCTCTGCTCGAAGAGCTTGGGGGAGTGCCGGCCGGAAGTCCTCGTACTGGATGTACTTGGGCTTCCGGCCGGTGCGGCGAGTGGGGGTCCCCCCTGCTCGAAGAGCTTGGGGGTGGGGGTCCCCCCTGCTCGAGCGAAGCCGAGAGCTTGGGGGAGTGCCGGGCGTCGCGACGGGGCGAACGTTGCCTGTTGCGGCACTAGCATCGCGGCCATGACGTCCTCGCCCGCCGAGAGCATCCGGCCCTTCCGTCTCGCGATCCCCCAGAGCGACCTCGACGATCTCCATGACCGGCTCGACCGCACCCGCTGGCCCGACGAGCTGCCCGGCGTGGGGTGGGCGTACGGGGTGCCCCGCGACTATCTGAAGGAGCTCGTACGGTACTGGCGCCACGACTACGACTGGCGGGCCGCCGAGGCGCGGCTCAACGCTTGGCCGCAGTTCACGACGGAGATCGACGGCGCACACGTCCACTTCGCCCATGTGCGCTCCCCCGAACGGGACGCCACCCCGCTGATCATCACGCACGGCTGGCCGGGGTCGATCGTGGAGTTCCTCGACGTGGTCGGGCCGCTCACCGACCCGGCCGCCCACGGGGGTGATCCCGCCGACGCGTTCCATGTGGTGGTGCCGAGCATTCCGGGGTTCGGTCTGTCCGGGCCGACCCGGGACACCGGATGGGAGGCGGGCCGGGTCGCCGACGCGTGGGTGGAACTGATGGACCGGCTCGGCTACCCGCGCTTCGGCGCCCAGGGCGGCGACTGGGGCGCCAGCATCTCCCGCGAGCTGGGCCGCGCCCACCCGGAGCGGGTGATCGGCATCCACCTGAACCTGCTGCCCGGCGCCCAGCAGCTGACCGAACCGACCACCGAGGAGCTGGCCGCGCTCAGCCCCGAGGAGCGGGAGCGCACGTTCACCTCCTGGCAGCGCTGGTCCGAGTGGCAGCGCGAGGGCGCGGGCTACGCGATGCTGCACGCCACCCGGCCGCAGACGTCGGCGTACGCGCTCACCGACTCGCCCGTCGGCCAACTCGCCTGGATCGTGGAGAAGTTCCGCGAGTGGACGGACTCCGAGGAGCTGCCCGAGGAGGCCGTCGACCGGGACCAGTTGCTGACCAACGTGATGCTGTACTGGCTGACCGGGACCGCCGGTTCGTCGTCCCGGATCTACTACGAGCGGGCGCACACCACGGGCCGGGCCGCCGCGCCGGCCGAACCGTCGACCGCGCCGACCGCACTGGCTGTCTTCCCCGCCGAGATCCAGATCCCGTTGCGGCACAGGGCGGAGCGGACGGAGAACATCGTGCGCTGGACGGAGTTCGACCGGGGCGGGCACTTCGCGGCCATGGAGGAGCCGGACCTGCTGGTGGAGGACGTACGGGGGTTCTTCCGGCAGCTGCGCGAGAAGGGCTGAGCGGTGACCTCTGCCCGTGGCGAATCTGCGGCGGGCAGAGAAACCGCATCCGGGGATCTCCCGAGGTCAAGAGTGGAGTCGACGGCATCCATACCACCGACAAGGAGACCCGATGACTCCATTCACCACGTTCTCGCCGCGGGCGGAGGAGGGCGACACACCGCCCAGCCGCTTCGACGACCACCTCGCCGCGCAGCTGCTCGCCCAGCGGATCGTCTTCCTCGGCACTCAGGTCGACGAGGTGTCGGCCAACCGGGTGTGCGCACAGCTGCTCCTGCTGTCGGCGGAGGACCCGCGCACCGACATCAGCCTCTGCATCAACAGCCCCGGCGGATCGGTCACCGCTGGGCTGGCGATCTACGACACCATGCGGCTCATCCCGAACGACGTCTCGACGCTGGTGATGGGGTTCGCCGCGAGCATGGGGCAGTTCCTGCTCACCGTGGGGACGCGGGGCAAGCGGTTCGCGCTGCCGAACGCACGGATCATGATGCACCAGCCGTCGGCGGGCATCGGCGGCACCGCCGCGGACATCGAGATCCAGGCGGAGAACCTCCAGTTCACCAAGAAGGCCATCGAGCGGATCACCGCCGAGCACACCGGGCAGAGCGAGGAGACGATCGCTCGGGACGGCGACCGGGACCGCTGGTTCACGGCAGAGCAGGCCAGGGAGTACGGGATGGTGGACCGGGTGGTCGAGTCGCTCACCGACGTCCGCCCGGCCGCGTCGCGCCGGCGGATGGGACTGTGACATGGGGTCGTACACGGTTCCGTACGTCATCGAGCGGACCGCGCAGGGTGAGCGGTCCTACGACGTCTTCAGCCGGCTGCTCAACGAGCGGATCATCTTCCTCGGCACCGAGATCGACGACGGGGTCGCCAATGTGGTCATCGCGCAACTCCTGCATCTGGAGTCGTCGAATCCCGAGCACGAGATCTCGATCTACCTCAACTCGCCCGGCGGATCGTTCACTTCCCTGATGGCGATCTACGACACGATGACATTCGTGCAGTCCCCGATCTCCACGTTCTGCGTCGGCCAGGCGGCCTCCACGGCGGCCGTGCTGCTGGCCGGCGGCGATCCCGGGCGGCGGTTCGTGCTCCAGCACGCGCGGGTGCTGCTCGGCCAGCCGGCCAGCGGCGGACGGCAGGGCACGGTCTCCGACCTCAGCCTCGCGGCCAAGGAAATGGTCCGCATCCGCTCCCAGGTGGAGGAGGTCCTGTCCCGGCACACGCACCACGACGTGGCGACGCTGCGCGCGGACATGGACCGGGACAAGGTGCTCACCGCCGAGGAGGCCGTCGCCTACGGGCTCGCCGACGAGGTGCTGAGCCGACGGCTGGCGTTCGTCTGAGCCCGGAGCGGCCGGTACGGCGGGGGCACCCTCCCCTGTACCGGCCGTCGGGCCCTCGGTTCGGTCAGGCGGCGAGGCACAGGCCGTCGTACTGCCCCGTCGGCGACCTGCGGCCCCGGCCCACCCGGCTCGGGGTGTACCGGGCCAGCTCGTCCTGGGCGAGCGAGAGCAGGTCGGCGAGGCCGAGCCCGAGGGCCTGGGCGGCGGCCGCGAGAACCTCGGAGGAGGCCTCCTTGCGTCCGCGCTCCAGTTCGGACAGGTACGGCATCGAGATCCGGGCCGCCTCCGCGACGTCCTTCAACGTGCGCTCCTGGGCGAGCCGCTCGCGCCGCAGCACATCACCGACGAGGTCGCGCCACAAGGGCTCCTTGGGCGCCGGTGGCTGCGGGGCCCCCGTCGGTCGCTGCGGGGTGCGGGTCGTCCCACCGGAGCCGGGCGGCGCCGTCTGCGGGCGCAGGGGAATGACGCGGGCTTCGTTCGGCGCATGAGTGCTCACCCCTTCAGCCTAGAGATTCGGGGCGCCACGGGAAGGGAGCGACGTTCTGCCCTGGGTGAAGCCGTGCGGCCGTGCGGCCGGGCTGGTGGCGGCAGTTGAAGGGTGCCGCGGCCCGGCCATCGACCGATGCGGCTGTCGATGCGCTCGCGGAGGAAATCGATGCGCTCGCGGAGGAAGTGGCGTGGCCGTGCGGGACGCCGTGGGGCTGCCTAGCGTGGCAGTGTGAGCGTCACGAGTCCGCCCGGCCGGGCCGCCGCACGCACCGGCGGCCCGGCACTCGCACCGCACGGCTGGGTGCGCGCCGGCGTCACGGTGCTGGCCGGGCTGGTCGTCATGGGCGCGCTCGCCGCGCTCGGGCTGTGGGCGGCGGGCGGCGGCGACATCCCGGAGGGCGGGTTCCCCCGGGTGGTCGTGGCCGTGGTCGTCGTGGCTGTCGGCGGCAGTGTGAGGCTGGCGGGCGACGCCGGTGCGTCGGCCGGCACACGGGCGGGGCTGACGGTGATGCCGCTGTCGGTGACGCTGTCCGGGGCGCTGGTGATCGCCGCGGGATTCCTGCGCCCACTGCGGCACCGCGCCGTCGCCGACGCGCGTGAACTGGCGGGCTGGGCGGGGCGGATCGCCGTGCTGTGGCTGGCGGCGCTCGTCGGCCTCGCCCTGGTGGCCCGCCAGACCTTCGCGGTCCCGCTCGGCACCGGGACGATCGGCGACATCGGCAGCCTGTTCGGGATCTCCCCGAGGATCGGCTTCGCCACGGACCTGTGGCCGACCGTGCTGTTCGGTCTGCTCTGGCTGGCGGGCGTGCTCGTCCTCGCCCTGCTGGTGTCACGAGGTGCGCCGCTGCCGGCTCGGCTGTTGCGCTTCCAGGAGTCGGTGCGGCCCGCCGCCCACGCCATGGTGGCCCTGCTGCTCGCCTGCGTCGCCCTGGGCGCCGTGGTCGCGCTGGTGGTGGCGGCGACCCGCGGGCACCCCGCCGAGACGTTCGCGCTGATCCTGCTGGGCCTGCCCAACCTGGTGTGGCCGGTGCTCACCCTCGGCATGGGCGCCACCTGGCACGGCCGGGTGGACGGGCCGTTCGGGCTGCCGATGCCGCATCTGCTCGACGAGGTGCTGCGGACTCCCGAACTCTCGACGCTGAACCTGCGTACGCTCGCCCGGTACGACGGCCGGGCGTGGTGGCTCGTGGCCGTGGACGCCGTGCTGCTGATCGCCGCCGGATTCGTGCTGGCGGTGCGCTCACCGGCGTGGATGCGGCCGTGGCGGCACGCCGTGCACATGGCGGTCGCGCTGACGGCGGCGGTTCTCGCCGTCTGCCTGCTGTGCCGGGTCTCGGCGCACTACGGCCTGTCGCTCATCGGGGTGGGCGACCTCGGCGGAGGGCTCTCCGGCGTGCTGTTCCTGAGACCCCGGCCGGGGACGGCGCTGGGGCTCGCCATGGTGTGGGGACTTGCGACCGGGTTCGCGGGCGGTCTGCTCGCCCAGGGGGTGCGGCGACGGGGCGAGGTTCCGTGACGCGGCGCCCCGGCCTTCGGTCAGGCCGCCGGGGTGGACAGTGCGGGCACGAACCGTTGCATTCGCAGCGCGTCCACGGACTCGGCGAGCAGTTCGTACTCGGTGGTGTCGTCACTGACGGCGACACGGACCAGCCGTCCGGCCGCCAGCTCCTCGGCCACCTTCTCCTGCTGCCCGACGTCCTTGCACCAGGCGCGCAGGACGGCCGGCACGTCCGGGACCGTGTCGGCGACGGGGGCGATGGAGTTCGGCGGGAAGAGCGGGTTGTCGGAGTCCGGGTCGAGCCGTTCGGCGATCCAGGAGGCACGGTCGCGCATCCACCACAGGGCGAGGGCCAGGGTCGGGGCGCGGTAGGTGCCGAGGGGGACGCCGACCCGTTGCCCTCCGCAGACGCCGTATGCCGTGACATGGCACAGGAACTCGTCGTGCACGATCGCTCCCCCCGTGCGGTGCTCGGTGCCGGATCGGCCCGTGGTGCCTTGCGTTCGGTCGCTGTGCACGTGGGCGTCCCGCTGTCCGCGCGGTAGCGCTTTCTATCGTGACCCGGGTCACCCACTCCTTCGAGTATCGCCACTCCTGACCCTCTGTCACCATGCGATTTGCCAGTCTCCTGGCATATTCACGGCCGCTTCTGGCGAACGAGCCACCTCCGCCCGGCGTGCCTGCGCTTACCCGGGAGGTAATCGACGCCCCCGCGCGTGTCCGGGCATGGTTGCGATGTCGGCTCCCGGCAGGCGCCACACCCCGGGATCCGGCTCCTGACCAGCGCATGTGACCCCGATGGAGGCTGATCGCCATGACCGCAGAGACCAACCGCTACGAGTCCGCCGTCGCCCGCTACTTCGAGGCGTGGAACACCCGGGACGCCCAAGCGCTGGCGAAGGCGGTCGCCGCCGCCTGGGCCGCGGACGGAACCTACACCGACCCGCTGGCCGACGTCAGCGGGCACGAGCAGATCGCGACCGTGATCGCGGGTGCGCACGCACAGTTCCCGGGGTTCTCCTTCCGGCTCACGGGCGCGGTCGACGGGCACCACGACCTCGCCCGCTTCTCCTGGGAGTTGGTGAGCCACGCGGACGGTTCGGCACCCGTCGCCGGCTCCGACGTGATCACGCTGGACGGCGAGGGGCGTATTCGCACGGTGCACGGGTTCCTGGACCGCGTCCCCGAGGGCGCGGCGGGTTAGTCAGCGTCTGCCTTCGGATCAGCTCGGCGTCAGCGCCGCGGCGCACTAGGAAATGGGTCCGGGCCAGCTCGGCGGCTCCTCCTCGGTGTCCTCCGCGCTGCGGCCCGGCGCTCCCTGCTCCTGGGGCGCCGCCTCGGCCTTGAGGCTCAGGCTCAGTTCACCGTCCACGACGTCGACGACGACGGTGTCGCCCGGGTTGAGCGTGCCGTCGAGCAGCATGTTCGACAGCCGGTTGTCGAGTTCGGTCTGGATGGTGCGGCGCAGCGGCCGGGCCCCGTACTCCGGCTGGTAGCCGCGGTTCGCCAGCCACTCCTTGGCCGTCTCGGTGACCTCCAGGCCGATCTGCTGGGCGTGCAGCCGGCGCCGGCTGTCCTCCAGGAGCAGGTCGACGATCCGCACCAGGTCCCGGCGGCCCAGGGCGTGGAAGACGATGACCTCGTCGATCCGGTTGAGGAACTCCGGGCGGAAGTGCGCCTGGAGTTCCGCCGTGAGGTCGTCCCTGATCTCGTCGATGTCGCCGTGGTGGTCGAGGATGTGCTTCGAGGCGATGTTGCTGGTCATGATGACGACGGTGTTGCGGAAGTCGACCGTGCGCCCCTGCGCGTCGGTGAGCCGTCCGTCGTCCAGCACCTGCAGCAGCAGGTTGAACACGTCGCGGTGGGCCTTCTCCACCTCGTCGAAGAGCACGACGCTGTACGGCTTGCGGCGCACCGCCTCGGTGAGCTGGCCGGCCTCCTCGTAGCCGACGTAGCCGGGCGGGGAGCCGATGAGCCGGGAGACGGTGTGCTTCTCCTGGAACTCGCTCATGTCGAAGCGGATCATGCGGTCCGGGTCGCCGAAGAGCAGTTCCGCGAGCGCCTTGGCGAGTTCCGTCTTGCCGACGCCGGTGGGGCCGAGCAAGAGGAAGCTGCCGGTGGGACGGTTCGGGTCGCCCATGCCGGCCCGGCCGCGGCGCACGGCCTGGGCCACGGCGGTGACCGCGTCGTCCTGGCCGACGATCCGCTCGTGCAGGACCTCCTCCAGCTTCATCAGCCGGTCGCGTTCGGTCTCGGTGAGCTGGGAGACCGGAATACCGGTGCGGGCGGAGAGGACTTCGGCGATGTCGTCGGGGGTGACGCTGGGCGTCGGTGCTCCGCCCTCTCCGACCGAGGCCAGCCGGCCCTCCAACTCCGTGATTTCTCGCTTGAGTCGGCTCGCACGCTCGAAGTCCTCGGTGCTGACGGCCTCGTCCTTCTCCCGGCGCAGCCGGGTGAGCCGGTCCTCCAGGTCCGCTGCCTCCGCGGAGTCCCCCACGCTGCGCAGTCCGACCCGGGCTCCGGCCTGGTCCATGAGGTCGATCGCCTTGTCGGGCAGGAAGCGGTCGCTGATGTAGCGGTCGGAGAGGGCGGCCGCGGCGTCCAGCGCCTCGTCGGTGTAGCGGACCTGGTGGTGGGCCTCGTAGGCGTCGCGCAGTCCGCGCAGGATCTCGACCGTCTCCTCGACGGTCGGTTCGGGCACCATGACGGGCTGGAAGCGGCGCTCCAGCGCGGCGTCCTTCTCGATGTGCTTGCGGTACTCGTCGATGGTGGTGGCGCCGACCACGCTGAGGTCGCCTCGGGCGAGGGCGGGCTTGAGGATGTTTCCCGCGTCCATGGATCCCTCGCCGGTGCCGCCGGCGCCGACGACCGTGTGCAGTTCGTCGATGAAGAGGACGACGCTCTTCTCGGCCCCGATGACCTCGTCGATGACCTTCTTCAGCCGCTCCTCGAACTGGCCCCGGTACTGGGATCCGGCGACGAGTCCGGCGAGGTCGAGGGCGACCACGCGGCGGTCCTTCAGCGCCTTGGGGACCTCCCCGGCGACGATGCGCTGGGCCAGCCCTTCGACGATCGCGGTCTTGCCGACGCCGGGGTCGCCGATCAGGACCGGGTTGTTCTTCGTGCGGCGGGAGAGGACCTCGATGGTCTGCTCGATCTCGGCCGCCCGCCCGACCACCGGGTCGAGGTGTCCGGCGCGTGCCTCGTCGGTGAGGTCGCGCCCGTACTCGTCGAGCGTCGGTGTGTCGGGGTGCCCGCCCGTCTCCCGCCCCTGCCGGGGAGCACCGCCGAGGGCGCCCGGGGTGGCTCCCTCGGTCCTGAGGGTCCGGGCCAGCGGGGAGCGCGGATCGTCCAGGATCGCGGCGAGGATGTGCTCGGGGCCGATGTAGGAGGCGCCGGCCGCCTGGGAGCGGGCGTGCGCTGTGAGCAGGGCGCGTTTGGCCGCCGGCGTCAGCGCTGGCTCACCGGTGCCGGTCCCGGAGGGCAGGGATTCCCGCAGGTCGTCGGCGAGCTTGCCGGGATCGGCGCCCGCCTGCTCCAGCACCTGGCGCGCGGCCGGTACCTGGGTCGCGGCCCACAGCAGGTGGACGGTGTCGAGATCGGACCCGTCCTCGGCCGCCCGTGTGCCGGCGGTGGCGAGCAACTCCTGCGCGGAGTCGCTGAGGAGACGTCCGATGGGGACACGTTGGACGGCCGGCGGTGAGGTCGCCGGGCTCATGCCGAAGAAGCGGTTGAACAGTTCGGAGAACGGGTCTCCTGACCCGAAGGGTGAGATCGTCACGATGGACCACCCGTCCGCGGCCGACACGGCCGCGTCGCCCGCCGTAGTCGATTGCCCGTACCTGCCCAGTCTTGGACACGCGGAACGGCCCCTCAACCGCAGGGCTGCCGGGGCACCGGGGCGATTGGGAACGGGATGCGGGGGTACCCCGGCGCCGACGCTCGGCGGCCCCTGGTGACCGAGGAGACGAGGCCGCCGGGCGGGCCGGGCGCGCCCCCGGCGTCCTCGGCGTCCTCGGGTACGCGCTCGGCCGGAGGCAGCCGCCCGACTCCGGGGGCTGAGCGAACGCCCCACGGATTGATCGCCCGACGGCCGCATGGCGCGGCGGCAGGGTGCCACCTGCCGCAGCGCCTCGGGGTCACCTCACTGCTGGACGAGCGCGTCGATCCGCGCCAGCTCCTCCGCGTCGAAGTCCAGGTTGCCGATCGCCGCCACACTGTCCTCCAACTGCTGCGGGCTGCTCGCGCCGACCAGGGCGGACGTGACCCGGCCGCCCCGCAGCACCCAGGCCAGGGCCATCTGGGCCAGGGACTGGCCGCGGGACTTGGCGATGTCGTCGAGGGCGCGCAGCCTGCCCACCAGCTCCCCGGTGACCGCGTCGGAGTTGAGGAACGGGCTGTCGCTCGCCGCGCGCGAGTCCTCCGGGATGCCGTCGAGGTAGCGGGCGGTGAGCAGGCCCTGCTCCAGCGGCGAGTACGCGATGGAACCGACCTGGAGTTCGTCCAGGGTGTCCAGCAGCCCGTCCTCGGGACGGCGGTCCAGCATCGAGTAGCGCGGCTGGTGGATCAGCAGCGGGGTGCCCAGCTCGCCGAGGATGCGGGCGGCCTCACGGGTCTGCTCCGGGGAGTAGTTGGAGACGCCGACGTACAGCGCCTTGCCCTGCTGGACCGCCGAGTGCAGGGCGCCCATCGTCTCCTCCAGCGGAGTGTCGGGGTCCGGGCGGTGCGAGTAGAAGATGTCGACGTGGTCCAGGCCCATCCGCTTCAGGCTCTGGTCGAGCGAGGACAGCAGGTACTTGCGCGAGCCCCACTCGCCGTACGGCCCGGGCCACATCAGGTAGCCGGCTTTGGTGGAGATGACCAGCTCGTCGCGGTACGGCGCGAAGTCCGCCTTCAGCGCCTGGCCGAGGGCGGACTCGGCGGCGCCGGGCGGCGGGCCGTAGTTGTTGGCCAGGTCGAAGTGTGTGACACCGAGGTCGAAGGCGCGGCGCAGGATGCCGCGTTGGGTGGCGACCGGGCGGTCCGGGCCGAAGTTGTGCCACAGGCCGAGCGACAGCGCGGGCAGCTGCAGGCCGCTGCGTCCGGTGCGGCGGTAGGGCATGGCCTCGTAGCGGTCGGGATGGGCGGTGTACAACGCGACTCCAGAGGGGTTGGCGCACGGGTGAGCGGTTCCGGGGAACCGGTCACCACTCTCGCCCTGCCTGCGGGCAGTGGTCCAACAGAAGAATCGGATGGAATTCAGCGGATATGCTTCTCAATCATGGAACTGCGCCACCTCCAGCACTTCGTCGCGGTCGCCGAGGACCAGCACTTCACTCGGGCAGCGGAACGCCTCATGGTGTCCCAGTCGGGCCTGTCGGCGTCGATCCGGGCGCTGGAGCGGGAGCTGCGGGCCCCGCTGTTCGTGCGCACCACCCGCCGGGTGACCCTGACGGAGGCCGGGCGCGCCCTGCTCGGCGAGGCGGAGCGGATCCTGGCACAGGTCCGGGCTGCGCACGAGGCGGTGGCCGCGGTGCAGGGCGTTCTGCGCGGCACGCTGGCGCTCGGCACCGAGCAGTGCATCCCGGGAGTGCATGTGGCCGGGCTGCTCGCGGCGTTCCGGCGGCGCCACCCGGATGTGGAGATCCGGCTGCGGCAGGCGGGTTCGGGCGCGCTGGCCGAGGGGGTCGCCGCCGGGCGGCTGGACCTGGCCTTCGCCTACCGCACGCAGGCGGACACCGACCAGCTCCGGTCCGTGTCGCTGACCAGCGAGTCGATGACGGTGCTGTGCCATCCGGGCCACCGCCTGGCGTCGCGCGGAGCGGTACTCACGCCCGAGGACCTGGGCCGGGAGGTCTTCGTGGACTTCCACCCGGACTGGGGGCCGCGGCGCACCACCGACGCGGCGTTCTCCGCGGCGGGCGTACGGCGCACGGTGGCGCTGGAGGTCAACGACGTGCACAGCCTCCTCGACCTGGTCGACGAGAACCTGGGCATCGCGGTCGTACCCCGGCACTTCCGGCACAAGCGTCCGTCGCTGACCGCGCTCCCCCTCAAGACCGCGGCCGGACCGGAGTACGAGACCGTCGCCCTGCTGCCACCCGAGCGGGCCACCGGGCCGGCGGCCCGGGCCCTGATCGCCCTGCTCGACGTCGAGGGCCTCCTGGCGTCACCACCGCCGTGACGGGGACCGGAGCCGGGCTCCGGACGCATGACGGGCGGCGATGCGCGATGGTGGAGCCATGCATGCCAAGGACATCCTCATCGACGGCTACGGCCGCATCCACGAAGAAGTCCACGCCGCCGTCGACGGTATGGATCCGGACGACCTCAACGCCCGGCCCACGGCCGACACCAACTCCGTCGCCTGGCTCGTCTGGCACCTCACCCGCGTCCAGGACGACCATGTCGCCGACGCCTTCGACCTGGACCAGGTATGGCTGTCACAGGGCTGGGAGAAGCGTTTCGGCCTCGATCTGCCGCGCCACGACACCGGGTACGGGCACAGCCCCGCGAAGGTCGCCAAGGTCCGGGTGGACTCCGGCGACCTGCTGACCGGGTACTACGACGCCGTGCACGAGCAGACCCTTCAGGCGCTGCGGGGGCTGGCCGCCAAGGACCTCGAACGCATCGTCGACGAACGCTGGGGCCCGCCGGTCAGTCTCGGCGTTCGCCTGGTGAGCGTCCTGTCCGACGATCTGCAGCACGCCGGACAGGCCGCCTACGTACGGGGACTGCTTCAGAGCGCGGCCTCGTAGCCGGGCAGGACCACGTCCCGGATGAGGGCGTTCCGCTCGTCGAACGGGATGAACGCGCTCTTGACCGCGTTCACCGTGACGGTGCGCAGGTCCTCGAGGGTCCAGCCCGCCTCCTGGACCAGCAGGGACATCTCCCGGGTCATCGTCGTGCCCGAGACCAGACGGTTGTCGGTGTTGAGGGTGACCCGGAAACCGAGGTCCTTCAGGGCGGTGATGGGGTGCTCGGCGATCGAGCCGGCGGCGCCGGTCTGGAGGTTGGAGGTCGGGCACATCTCCAGGGCGATCCGTCGGTCGCGCACCCAGCCGGCGAGGCGGCCGAGCTTTCCGTCCACGATGTCCTCGGTGATGCGGACGCCGTGCCCGATGCGCTGGGCGCCGCAGACCTGCAGGGCCTGGTGGATGCTGGGCAGGCCGTGCGCCTCGCCCGCGTGGATGGTGAAGGGGACGCTCTCGCTGCGCAGGTGCTCGAAGGCGGCCAGGTGGTCGGCGGGCGGGAAGCCGTCCTCGGCGCCGGCGATGTCGAAGCCGAGGACACCGGCGTCCCGGTAGGCGACCGCCAGGTCGGCGATCTCACGGGTCCGGTCGAACATGCGCATGCCGCAGAGCAGCGTGCCGACGCGCACCGGGGGACCGGCGGCCGCCGCCTTCGCCATGCCGGCGGCGAGCCCCTCCTGGACGGTCTCGACGACCTCATTCAGGGTCAGCCCGCCCTTGACCACCAGCTCGGGGGCGTAGCGCACCTCGGCGTAGACGACGCCGTCCTCGGCGAGGTCGAGGACGTACTCCTCGGCGGTGCGCAGCAGGCCCTCGCGGGTCTGCATCACGGCGAGCGTGTGCTCGAAGGTGGCTATGTAGCGCACCAGGTCGCCGGAGTTGGCGGCGTCGTAATACCAGGCGGCCAGTTCGCCGGGGTCGGTGGTGGGCAGGGTGTGGCCGACCTCCCGCGCGAGCTCGACGACGGTCGCGGGGCGCAGGCCGCCGTCGAGGTGGTCGTGCAGGACGGCCTTGGGCAGGCGGCGGAGGGTGTCGGTGTCGATTTGCGGGGCGGTCATGTGCGGTGGTTCCTCGACGGGTCGTTCTTCAGGGGATTGGCCAGGGGGACTGAGCGGCGGGCTGAAGCAGGTCCCAGCGGTTGCCATACAGGTCCTGGAAGACGGCGACCGTGCCGTACGGCTCGTGCCGCGGCTCCTCCAGGAAGGTGACGCCGACGGCGGTCATCCGGGCGTGGTCGCGGGCGAAGTCGTCGGTGTGCAGGAAGAAACCCACGCGCCCGCCGGTCTGGTCACCGACCCGGCCGCGCTGCGCCTCGTCCTTGGCCCGGGCGAGCAGCAGCCCCGGGCCGTGGCCGTCGGCACCGGGCTCGACCACGACCCACCGGGACCCGTCGCCCCGCGGCTCGTCGGCCACGAGCCGGAACCCCAGGGCGTCGGTGTAGAAGCGGATCGCGGTGTCGTAGTCGTCGACGACGAGGGTGACCAGGGCGATGCGTCTCATGAGGCCTCCGGGTGCGGCGTGCGGCGCGGGAGCACCGGGCGTTATACGTAACACGTAGCGTACGGCATACCGCCGAGCGCGCCGGTGTGGGCTGCGCCACCCCCGGTGCGACTCAGCGGTGTGTTTCAGTGCGCCTCTTCGCCCTGGGCGACCTCGACCTCGTGGTGGAAGCCGATGACGCCGGTCGCCGAGGCGCAGGCGGACACGGCGGCGCAGGCGACGAGGAGGGCGGCGATCGAGCGGGCGGCCCGGTGCGGGGTGCGCGGGGCGGCCAGGAGGGCGGCGACCCGTTGGGGCACGGGTCCGGCGGTCGCGGCGGGGAGGAAGGCGGGCCGTTCGCCGGGGGTGGTGCGGGTGGCGAGGGCGGCGCGGCCGATCGCCCGGGCGGTCAGCCGCCGGTCGCCGACCACGACGGCGGCGGCCTCGTCGGCGGCGCGCTCGACCGCGAGCCGGATGACCGGCGCCACGGACCGCAGCCCGGGGTGGCACAGCGCGGCCAGTTCGGCGACCGCGAGGAAGTAGTGGTGCCCGGCCGCGTTGTGGGCCCGCTCGTGCGCGAAGAGCGCCTCGCGCTCGTCGGGGCTGAGGCTGCGCAGCATCCCGGTGGTGACGACGATGCGGTGCGGCCGCCCGGGCAGCGCGTACGCGTCCGGGCGCGGGGAGTCGATCACGCACAGGTCGCCCGCGGCGGTGCGGCGGTCCGCCTCACTGGTGGCGGCGCGGAACGCCCGGGCCTGCCGCAGCACGGTACGGCACAGGGTCCACAGGCACACGGCGAGCCCACCGACCGAGAACGCCGCCGCCGGCACGACGAACAGGTCCGATCCGGCGCGCAGCGGGCGAACCAGTTCACCGAGCGCGGCGAACAGCGGCAGCTTCAGCAGCCCGGTGAGCACGAACGCGCCGAGCGCGGTCAGGGAGCAGCACGCGAGGACGACCGTGCAGCAGGTCACCACCCACAGCGCGGCCTGGGGCGCGAGCCGTTCCAGGGTGCGCCGCGCCAGCGGGGGCATCACGAACGGCAGTGCGAGCGGGAGGAGCAGCAGGAAGGTCACTGCTCACCGGATTCCAGCAGGTCCCGCAGGACACGCTCGTCGTCTTCGCTGAGCTGGGCGACGAAGCGGGCCAGCACGGTGTGCCGGTCGCTGTCCCGGTCCAGTTCGGTGTGCATGCGCCGGGCGGTGAGTCCGTGGGCGTCCTGGACGGGGAAGTAGGCGTAGCCGCGGCCCTGGCGGCGGCGGTCGACGATGCCCTTCTCGTGCAGCCGGGACAGGATCGTCGTGACCGTCGTACGGGCGAGGCCGGTGCCGAGGCTCTGCTGCACCTGACCCGGGGTCCGGGGGGCGTCCGCGGCCCACAGGGCGGCCATGACGCTCGCTTCCAGCTCGCCCGCCGGGCGGCGCTCGTCCTTCGCTTCGGCCATGGAACCTTCCTCACCCGGTTTTCGTCTACATTTCTGTAGACCGTCTACAGAAGTGTAGTCTTCGCGGATCCGGCCGGGCCGGATCCGCACGTCCATTATGAAAGGGGCTCACTCCCATGGGCGCCGTACCGCGCACCGCACCACCGTACCCGGCCCCCGCACCCGGGCCGCGGTCGTGAGGCGGGCGGACACGGCCGACCTCGCCGGTTCCACGGCGCTCGGCGCCCTGGCGGCGTTCGTGCTGCTGGCGCTGACCGTGACCGGGCGCGGCGGCGCCCCGCTGTTCGGCGACACGGACCTGCTGCACTGGTCGCTCGCCCACCGTCCGCCCATCGCGGTGACCGCGGCGCGCGCGGTGACGTACACGGGAACCGGATTCGTTCCCTACCTCCTGGCCACCGCGGCAGGTGTCGTGATGGGCCGCACCGCACGCCGCGGCGCTCTCACCGCCGCCGCCTGCGTCGCCTGTCTGGCCGTGGGCCAGACCGTGCGGTACGGGGTGATGACGCTGGCCGCGCGTCCGCGCCCGGAGCGCACGGACTGGGTCACGCACGCCTCGGGCTGGTCGTTCCCCTCGGGCCATACGACGACGGCCGCGCTCACCGCAGGGCTGCTGGCGCTCGCGATCCTCGTCCGTGCCCCGCGCGGCAGGGCCGGCTTCGTGGCCGTCGTGCTCACCTGGGGCGTCTCGGTCGGCCTGACCCGTGTGTATCTGGGGGTGCACTGGTTCTCCGACGTCCTGGGCGGCTGGCTGCTCGCCGTGTGCTGGCTGAGCCTGTGCACGTACGCCGCCGCCCGACTGATTCCGCGGACGTTCGCCGACGCCAGGGAGCCGGTGCGGTCCTCGGCGTCCTGAAAGGCGCCGACGCACACGGCACTTCGCCGCCTCCCGCTCCCTGACGCCGACGCGGTGCCCCGGCCGATGACGGCCGGGGCGGAATGTGCGCCGATCAGTTGGGGGACGACAGGTCGATCCAGATCTTCCGGATTTTGCGGCCCGAGGTCTCCACGTACACCGTGCGCTTGTCGGCCGCCCCGCACTTTGCCGGCGGTCTCGACGAACTCCTTGAGATCTCCGATGGTCAGGTCCCGGTTCTTCCCGTCAAGAGAGCGCTGATGCTCTGGCATGGACTCAGCATGCGGTGCCGTCGCTCGCTGTCACCAGGGCCGCTGCCGTGCCCGGTGAGCCGCAACGATGAGGCGCGGGACCGACGTTCACTCTCCCCCTCGGTGCAGCGCGTCAAGACGCGCGATCTCCTCAGCGGTCAGGCGCAGCGCACCCGCCGCCACGTTCTCCACCAGGTGGTCCGGGTTGCCGGTGCCCGGGATGGCCAGCACGTGGGGGCCCTGCTGGAGCGTCCACGCCAGGCGGACCTGGGCGGGGGTGGCGCCGTGGGCCCGCGCGATCGCGTCGACCTCGTCCGCCTCGTCCGCCTCGTCACCGGACGGCCCGTGTTCGGCGCCCTTGCCCGCGATGGCGAAGAACGGCACGAAGGCGATGCCCTGTTCGCCGCAGATCCGCAGGAGTTCCTCCGTGCCCGGATCGAACTCGTGAAGCCCGTACTTGTTCTGCACGCTCACCACCGGCGCGATCGCCTGCGCCTCCGCCAGGTGCCGGGGTTCGACGCCGGAGATGCCCAGATGGCGGATCAGGCCCGCTTCACGCAGCTCGGCGAGAGCGCCGAAGTGCTCGGCGATCGAGTCCCACCGCTGCTGCGACCTGCGCAGGTAGACCATGTCCAGGTGGTCGCGGCCGAGCTGGCGCAGGTTCTCCTCGACGTGGCTGCGCAGTTGGTCGGGGCGGGCCCATGTACCCCACTCCCCCGAGTAGTCGCGGAACGGGCCCACCTTCGTGGCGATGACCAGGTCGTCCGTATACGGCGCCAGCGCGCTGTTGATGATCTCGTTCGCGGAGCGCAGTGACGAGAAGTAGAAGGCGGCCGTGTCGATGTGGTTGACACCGAGTTCGACCGCCTTGCGCAGCACGACGATCGACTGCTCGCGGTCGCTCGGCGTCCCGAGGTGGAAGGCGGCGCTGCCCGTCAGCCGCATCGCGCCGAAGCCGATGCGGTGGACGGGCAGGTCGCCGAGTTTCCAGGTGCCCGCGGCGTCCGCGGTGATCGTCTGTGAGGTCATGGGTGGATCATGCACATACCCCGGGGCTCCGGCGCACGCCCTTTAGGGGTCCTTGCACCATGAGCGCTTGATGAGGTCGCGTGGTCTGGTGCCGTGCATCGCAAGGCGCCGGAGAGCCCTCGGTGGGGTCCCCCCTGCTCGAGCGAAGCCGAGAGCTCGGGGGAGGAGCTACCAGGGCTTTTCGGCAACGCGGCGAGGTGCGGTGCCAGGCCGCGCGACCCGGGCGGGCATAGTGCAAGGACCCCTTAGGGATACGTATACGTGTTCAGGGTGCTGACGGCGGAGGCCGGGTCACCGAGGTCGTAGCGGTCCACGGCCAGGTAGTTGGGCTTCTCGCGGGCGGCCGGCTGGCAGAACCGCTGGGCGCGGTCGGTGAGCTTGGTGTTGTCCGTGCGCGCCGTGGACGTGATCGTCGCGTCACGGAAGTGGTTCATGACGAACAGCGGGCGGAAGCCTGGTTCGGTGCGGGTCAGCGGGATGTTCGTGTTCGCGTCGTACCAGCGGCTGTAGCAGGACCAGTCGGAGGAGCCGAGGCCCGAGCCCATGGACCAGTAGTTCTCGACGGTCCAGTCCTTCTGGTACATCACGCCGAAGCTGTCACGGGTGAGCCCGGCCGCCTCGTCGGAGGAGCGGCTGTGGTCGGTGAAGATCAGCAGTCGGTGGTTCGCGGCGATCAGATCGGCCATCTTCGGCCAGCCGTTCTGCTTCACCCCGGCCTGGTCGGGCCGGTAGAGCACGTCGGACAGGCCGCTCACCCGCGCCAGTTCACCGCGCAGGACGCCCGGGCCGACGTAGTCCTCGAGGAAGACGGTGATGAACTGATCGGGGTGGGCCTTGAGGAAGTCCACCATCCGCTGGACGTCCACCCACAGGGCGACCGGACTGCTGACCAGGGTGCAGCTGTTGTGGCAGAGGATCGCGCCGTCGGGGGTCTGGTGGATGTTCAGCATGAAGCCGCGGACTCCGTCGGCGAGTTGCTGGTTGATCCCGCGCGCCTGGTTGGGTACGAGGTTGACGAAGGGCGGGGCGAAACCGCCGTCGACGCCGTTGGCGTAGGCGTTGTGCGCGGTGAGGAAGGTGACCTGGTCGAGGGTGCGCCGGTCGGCGGACGGCATGGGGTTGGTGGGCGAGGTGACCGGGGTGAGGTACCAGGAGGCGAGGCCGCTCGCGGAGCCGATGGCGAGCTGGGCGGGATAGTTGGTACCGGAGGCCTTGGCGGCCACGGTCAGGTAGCGGTCGGTTCCGGGCGCCTTGAGTGTGTACTGGTCGCCTCCGGCCTGTGTGATGTCCCAGGCCGCGTCGGCGCTCGCGCAGGCGACGGTGCGGGCCTGGTCGCCCGAGCGTCCGAGGCAGCTGCCCGCGGTGTCGGCGCTTTCGAGGACGTACGAGGATCCGCTCGCTCTGAGGTTCCACTGCTGGTGGTCCTCGTTGCCCTTGGGGTTGTGCTGTTCGACGGCTCCCCCGTGGTCGGCCGCGTCGAGCCCGGTCGTGACGCTCTGGACGTAGTAGGTGCCGGCGGCGGGGAGCGCGGCGGCCGCGTGGGACGGAGAAGCCACGGTCGCGGCGGCCAGCACGGTGGCCGCGGCGAGCAGGGCGTGGGGGGTTCGCATGAGGTGACCCTTCGGTCGAGGATCGGGATGGTCAGGTGCATGACATCACGACAGGTGGCCGGACGTCAGGAGGGGAGACGTCCACGCGGTGAAATCCGAGGACATGTGCCCGCATGACTCGGCGGCGCTGCGCGGCGTTCTACGCGAACCCGGCTCGCGCGCATCGGACAATCTTCCTCATGACCACCACAGCGCACCCTCTCGTCGCCCGTGCCCGACAGCTCGCCGCCGACGTCCTGGCACCGCAGGCGGAGCGTGTCGACCAGGAGGGCGTGCCCGTGAGCCACATCGAGGCCGTCAAGCGGTCGGGGTTGCTCGGGGTGAGCGCCCCGGTGGAGTACGGCGGCTCGGGCGCGCCCGCCGCGGTGGCCCGGGAGACCGCCGAGATCCTGGCGGGGGCGTGCTGCTCGACGTGGTTCGTGCAGACCCAGCACCACACACCGGTGCTGACGCTGGCGCAGAGCGAACTGCCCGTACGGGAGCGGCTGCTCGGCCCGCTGGCGCGCGGGGAGCTGCTGTCGGGGGTGGCGTACGCCCATCTGCGGTCATATCCGCGCGTCCCGGTGCGGGTCACGCGGGAGCGGGGCGGCCGCCGGTTCGACGGGACCGTGCCCTGGTACACCGGATGGGGCCTGAACGACATGATGCTGCTCGCCGGGGTGACCGACGCCGGCGAGGCGCTGTTCGCCTTCACCGAGGCGCGCGACCAGCCGGGGCTGCGGGCGTCGGTGCCGCTGCGGCTGGCGGCGCTCACCGCCGCGCGCACGGTCACGCTGGAGCTGGACGGGCTGTGGCTGCCGGAGGAGGCGGTGGCGCTGCGGACGCCGTACGAGCGGTGGGCGGCCGCCGACCGGCCGAAGACGGTGAACACCTCACCGGCGGTGTTCGGTGTGGCTCAGGCAGCGCTCGGTCTGCTGGACGACGACACCGCAGCGCCCCTGCGGGCCCGGCTCCACGAGGTAAGGGGCCGCGCCTACGACCTGGCCGACCGGGCGGCCCCGCACGAACGCCTTCACGAGCGGCTGGCGCTCAGGACGCAGGCGTACGAGGTGCTGCGCGCGGCCACCACCGCGGCGGTGGTGGCCGGCGGGGGCCGCGCGATGATGCTGACGAACAGGGCCCAACGGTTCGCCCGCGAGGGGATGTTCCTGCTGGTGCAGGGCCAGACGGCGGATTCGCGCCGGGCGCACCTCGACCACCTGGCGGCCCTGGGTTCAGCTCGCGAAGGGGACCTGTGACGCGAGGGCGTCCCGCGCCATGGACGGATGCCGCCACAGCCCTTGCGCCGCCAGTCTCGGCAGCACTCCCTCCCCGAACCAGTACGCCTCCTCCAGATGCGGATACCCGGACAGCACGAACTCCTCGATGCCCAGCGCCGCGTACTCCTTGATGCGCTCGGCGACCTCCTGGTGGCTGCCGACCAGCGCCGTGCCCGCGCCGCCGCGCACCAGGCCGATCCCCGCCCACAGGTTGGGGTGGATCTCCAGGCCGTCCCTGCTTCCGCCGTGCAGCGCGAGCATCCGCCGCTGCCCCTCGGACTCGCTGCGGGCGAGCCCGGCCTGGACGGACGCCACGGTCTCGGGGTCGAAACCGTCGAGCAGCCGGTCGGCCTCGGCCCACGCCTGCTCGGAGGTGTCGCGGGTGATCACGTGCAGCCGGATGCCGAACCGCAGGGTCCGGCCCTCCTTCGCGGCGAGCGACCTGATCCACGAGACCTTCTCAGCGACCTGGGCCGGCGGCTCGCCCCACGTGAGGTAGACGTCGACGTGCCGGGCCGCGATCTCCCCCGCGACGGGCGACGACCCGCCGAAGTAGACCTCGGGGACCGGGTCGGGCACCCGGGCCAGCTTCGCGTCCTCGACCTGGAGGTGCTCGCCGTGCAGGTCGACGGTCTTGCCTTCCCACAACTCCCGTACGATCCGGAGGAATTCACCGGTACGCCGGTACCGCGCGTCCTTGTCCAGGAAGTCGCCGTAGGCGCGCTGCTCGTGGCTCTCGCCGCCGGTGACGACGTTGAGGAGGAGCCGTCCGCCCGTCTGCCGCTGGAAGGTGGAGGCCATCTGCGCGGCGAGGGTCGGTGAGACGGAGCCGGGGCGGAAGGCGACCAGGAACTTCAGGCGCTCGGTGTTCTGGCTGACCATCGCGGTGGTCAGCCACGCGTCCTCGCACCAGGCACCGGTCGGGGTGAGCGCTCCGACGAAGCCGAGGTCCTCGGCGGCGCGGGCGATCTGGGTGAGGTAGGCGACCGTCGGCGGCCGGTCCCGCCCGGAGGCGGTCGCCGGGGTGCCGTGGCCGCCGCCGACCACATGGCGGCTGTCGCCGTTGGTGGGCAGGAACCAATGGAAGTTGAGGGACACGGGGTCTCCGTTCAGCGGGTGTCCGTTGGTGCAGGTCGTCGCGCGGCGGCCTCGTGCCGTTCCGCAGGTCCGACCGATGGGCTGGCTGTTTCGGCACTGGCCGGTACCGGGATCAGTCGGCGAACAGGGCACCGGTGGAGTAGCGCTGCTCGCCGCGGAGGCCGTAGGAGCCGCCGAGCCGGGCTCCAGTCGGGTGAGGATGTGCCCCGGGCCCTCAACTCGTCGGCCAGGATGGCGGCGACGGCGAGGGCCTCGCCGTCGTCGGCGATCACATGGGCGGTGGTCATCCCGCCGCTGCCAGGACAGGGGTGCTTCCGAGGACCGCCGAGAACTGGTCGACCACCTGCAGGAGCGCCTCGGTGGCGGCCGGCGCGATGGCCAGGGAGCCGTCCTCGTGCACGGTGATGTCCTTGTCGAGGGTGAACCAGCCCTGCACTATGTGGGCCGCGCCCATGGAGTTGAGGACCGGGCGCAGGGCGTAGTCGATGGCCAGCACGTGGGCGGTGGAACCGCCGGTGGCCAGCGGGAGCACGGTCTTGCCGGTGAGCGCGTACTGCGGGAGCAGGTCGAGCAGCGCCTTCAGGACACCGGAGTAGGAGGCCTTGTAGACGGGCGTGCCGACGACGACTCCGTCGGCGCGGGCGAACAGCTCGGTCGCCTCGACGATGGCGGGGTGACGGAAGTCGGCGCCGAGCAGGGCCTCGGCGGGAACGGTACGGATGTCGAGCGGGATCACCTCGTGGCCCTGCGCGGTCAGCCGCTGGTCCAGATGGCGCAGCAGCCGGTTGGTGCGGGAGGCGGCGGAGGGACTGCCGGATACGGACAGGACGGTGGCCATGGGGTCCTCTTTCGGGAGGGAGGGGGCGTCTGCGTGTGGGAGGCGCCCGTCGACGGACGGCGGGCGGCGGTCAGGCGGGGACGGCCACGGAGACTGACTTCGGTCCGCTGTGCGGGAGTTGGGCCTCCAGCTCCCGGACGAGGGGCAGCACGCGCTTGCCGAAGCACTCGACCTCCTCCTGGTAGTGCAGGAAGCCGAGCAGGAAGAGGTCGGCGCCGAGCCTCTTGTGGGCGACGATGTCCCCCCAGCCTCCGGCCGGGGGGACCCTCACGGCGTTGGGGACCCGGTAGGCGATTCTCACGGGTGCTGCGGACATGCGGGAACTCCTGTTGCGGACGGTTCGCGGAATACGCGGAACACCGGATCCACGGGCGCGAAAAAAGCCCTGAATTGAGTCGGTGTCAGGAAAGCACCGGGCACACCCGTCGCGTGGCGACAGGGGCCGTGCGCGAAAAGGAAGTGACGGCGGATCCGGCAGGAGCGGGGATCACGCCGTGGGGCAACAGGAGGCGCTGGAGACGCGCGCGAGGTCGACGTGGCGTCGCCGCGTGAGGTCCAGTCGCATGTTCATGTCGCCGATCGTGGCAGCCGCCGGTTGGGGCAGTCAAGGAAATCCCGACCGTTCTCGCATCGCGGACCATTGAATTTCACGACGCTGTGACGGGGAAACCCTTGAACGACTTCTGCGGCGGTCCCCACTCCGCGCGGCGGTGCACGAAGGGAACGACGGGAATATGTCGCGGCCTCGCCGGCCATGCGTCAGGAAACGTTCCCGGGGCCGACTTCGACTTGAACTCGGCGGCGTAGTGGCTGACTTGACGGACTCCAGCGGTGGCCTGCACGGGTGGCGGGTCGCCGCCGGGACCGGCATCTCGGACGGGGCGCCCGGAGTCGGTCCACGCCGCCTGTTCCAGGGGGCGGTGGGCGTCGGCACGCTCGCACCGCCGCCCGTCTCAGTCGTCGTCGCGGGCCGGGACCACCACGAGGAACGCGTCCGACTTCAGGTCCATGACCACTTTGGCGGGCTCACCCTCGGCGCGGCGCTCCGCCGCGTACTCCTCCGCCGGCCACGATCCGCGCGGAGCTCCCGCAGGAAACCGCTCCAGCACCTTCGCGCCCATGGGGGTCGACACCTCCAGCATCGATCATCGACTCGAACCGACAACTTCCTGCATATCGCCTGCCCGGAAGGGACGCCGATATGTCTCTCTCGCAGAAAACATCCCTTCGCCGCATCCGAAAGACTCGTTCTGTGGAAGTGATCGCTGAGAGGACTTCGACGCGAGGGAGCCAGGCGGATGAACGGAGGCCGTGCCGGGCCAGGGCTGCGCTGCCTGGTGACCGGCGCCACGGGATACATCGGCGGCCGGCTCGTCCCGGAACTGCTGGCCGCCAGGCACCAGGTGCGCTGCCTGGCCCGTTCCCCGGAGAAGGTGAGCGGCCACCCGTGGGCGGCCGAGGTCGAGGTGGTGGCCGGAGACGTCACGCGGGCCCGGTCCGTCGCCGACGCGCTGCGCGGCATGGACGTCGCCTACTACCTGGTGCACGCACTGGACACGGGCCGCGGCTTCGAGGACACGGACCGCACGGCCGCGCGGATCTTCGGGGAACAGGCCCGGGCCGCGGGTGTGCGGCGCATCGTCTATCTGGGCGGCCTCACCCCGGCGGACGTGCCCGAGCGTGAGCTGTCCCCGCATCTGCGCTCGCGCGCCGAGGTCGGCCGCATCCTGCTGGGCTCCGGCGTTCCGACCACGGTACTGCGGGCCGCCGTCATCATCGGCTCGGGCTCGGCCTCCTTCGAGATGCTGCGCTATCTCACCGAGCGCCTGCCCGTCATGGTCACCCCGCGCTGGGTTCGCACCCGCATCCAGCCGATCGCGGTGCGGGACGTGCTGCGGTTCCTGGTCGGCAGCGCGACGATGCCGTACGACATCAGCCGCGCCTTCGACATCGGAGGGCCGGAGGTGCTGACGTACCGGGACATGATGGTCAGGTACGCGGCTGTCGCGGGCCTTCCGCGCCGGGGCATCATCTCCGTCCCGGTCCTCACCCCGCGCCTGTCGAGTCTCTGGATCGGCCTGGTGACTCCCGTTCCCCCGTCGATCGCACGGCCGCTCACCGAGTCGCTGCGCCATGAGGTCGTCTGCCGCGACCGCGACATCGAGCGGTACGTTCCCGCCCCCGCGTCAGGCCCGATCGGTTTCGACGAGGCGGTCCGGCTCGTCCTGCAGCGCGTGCGCGACGCCCAGGTCACAACCCGCTGGTCGTCCGCCTCGCCGCCCGGGGCGCCGAGCGACCCGCTGCCGACCGATCCCGACTGGGCGGGCGGCAGCCTCTACACGGACCGGCGCGAACTCGTCGTCGACGCCTCGCGCGAGGCCCTGTGGCGAGTCGTCGAGGGCATCGGCGGCGAGAACGGCTGGTATTCCTTCCCTCTGGCCTGGGCGGCACGGGGCTGGCTCGACCGGCTGGTCGGAGGCGTCGGGCTGCGCCGGGGACGACGCGACGCGCAGCGGTTGCGGGTCGGCGACTCGCTGGACTTCTGGCGGGTCGAGGAGATCGAACCCGGACATCTGCTGCGCCTGCGGGCCGAGATGCGGCTGCCGGGCCTCGCCTGGCTGGAGCTGTACGCCGAACAGGACGAGAACGGGCGGACCCGGTATCGCCAGCGGGCCCTGTTCCATCCGCACGGGCTGCTCGGTCACGCGTACTGGTGGGGAGTCTCCCCCTTCCACGCCTTCGTGTTCGGGGGCATGGCGCGCAACATCGCGCGGGCCGCCGCCAGGGCGCCGCGCACCGGTCCGGCCGAGCCCCGGCCCACCCCGTGATGTCCGCGCCGACGGGAAGCGGACCGCGGCCGGCCCTCTCTCCCGGGAATCACGTCATGCACGTCTCCATCGTCCTGTTCACCTCCGACCTGCGTCTGCACGACCACCCGCCGCTGCGGGCCGCCCTGACCCGCCCCGGACAGGTGGTACCGCTCTTCGTGCGCGACCGGGGAGTGGCGGCCGCCGGATTCGCCGTTCCCAACCGGCTGGCGTTCCTCGCCGACTGCCTGCACGACCTCGACGCGGGGCTGCGCGCCCGGGGCGGGCGTCTCGTCGTCCGGTCCGGGGACGTGGTCGACGAGGTGTGCCGGGTGGTCACCGAGGTGGACGCGGCCGAGGTCCACCTGGCGGCGGACGTCAGCGCCTACGCGCAGCGACGCGAGGTGCGGCTGCGGCGGGAGCTGGAGGCCCTGGGGCGCCGGCTGTGGGTGCACGACACCGTCAACACGGTCGTGCCGCCGGGAATGGTGACCCCGGTCGCCTCCGACCACTTCGCCGTCTTCACCCCGTACTTCCGGCGGTGGACCGGGCAGCGGCTGCGCGACACGTCGGGCGCGCCGCGTGCCGTGCGGGTGCCGGACGCCGCCGGATCGGAGGAACTGCCCGTACGCGAAGGGCCTGCGGCGGTCTCGGAAGGGCTGCCCGCCGGTGGCGAGACGGAGGGCAGGAAGCGGCTCGCGGCGTGGCTGCGCGGCGGCCTCGCCGCTTACGGGGACCGGCAGGACGACCTGGCGGGTGACGCCACCTCCCGTCTGTCACCGCATCTGCACTTCGGCACCCTCTCCCCCGTCGAGGTCGTCCACCGGGTGCGGCAGGCGGGCGGCCCGGGCGCCGAGCCCTTCGTACGACAGTTGGCGTGGCGGGACTTCCACCGTCAGGTGCTCGCCGCGCGGCCGGACGCGGCCATCGCCGACTACCGCACGCGAGGGGACCGCTGGCGGTCCGAGCGCGCGGCGCGCGCGGACGTCGAGGCGTGGCGGGAGGGCCGTACGGGCTATCCGGCGATCGACGGGGCGATGCGGCAACTGCGGCACGAGGGGTGGATGCCGGGCCGGGCCCGGCTGCTGGCCGCGAGCTTCCTCACCAAGACCCTGTACGTGGACTGGCGCGTGGGAGCGCGCCACTTCCTGAGGCTGCTGGTCGACGGCGACGTCGCCAGCAACCAGCTGAACTGGCAGTGGATGGCCGGAACGGGCACCGACACCCGGCCCAACCGGATCCTGAACCCCCTCGTCCAGGCCAGGCGGCACGACCCTGACGGCGCGTACGTGCGCCACTGGGTCCCCGAACTCGCCGGGCTCCACGGGCCGGCGGTGCATGAGCCATGGCGCCTGCGGGGTCGTGATCGGGCCGCGTGCGGCACCTACCCGGATCCGATCGTCGACCTGTCCGACGGCCTGGCCCGCTTCAGACGGGCCCGCGGACTGGGCTGAAGTCCCCATATCATCCGAGCCCTACACATAAAGAAAAGATAAGAGCACAATCGGCATCGACATCGGCTGCGGCTGGCTGCGGGTCGCGCTCGCCGACCTCGACGGCGCGGTGGTGGCCCGCACCGACGTGCGCAACCGGGCCCGCACCTCGGGCGCCCTGGCCGAACTGGTCGTCGCCACCGCTCGGCGGGTGATCGACAGTTCGGGAGCGGCAGGCGACGATGTGGCGCACGCGGTCGTGGGCACGCCGGGCGTGTACGACGAGGAGCGGCGCCGGGTGCGGTACGCGATGCACCTGCCGGGCTGGGGCCGGGCCGGGCTCTTCGACCAGATGCGCGAGGAGCTGGGCCTGCCGCTGGAGGTGCACAACGACGCCAACCTGGCGGCGCTCGGCGAGTACACGTACGGCGTCGGCGCGGGCAGCCGCCTGTTCGCGTACATCCTCATCGGGACCGGGCTCGGCATGGGGGTCGTCAGCGAGGGACGGCTGTTCACGGGCGCGCACGGCGGAGCCGGGGAGATCGGGTTCCTGCCGTGGCCGGGACGGCAGAGGCCCCGGACGCTGGAGGACGCGGTCTCGGGCGTCGCCGTCGTCGAGTCCGCGCGGGCGTTCGGCATGACGGGGCAGCTCACGGCGAAGTCGGTGTTCGACGCGGCCCGGCAGGGTCATCCCGCCGCGGCCGAGGCCGTGCGGCTGGAGGGCGAGCGGATCGCCCACACGGTCGCCGCGGCCGCCGCGGTGCTCGACCCCGACCTGGTGGTGCTCGGCGGCGGTGTGGGCCACAGCGTCGACCTGCTGTTGCGTCCCGTGCGGGAGACGCTGCGCTCCCTCACTCCGCTGCGCCCGAGGATCGCCCCCGAGCGGGCTGGGCGAGGACGCGGTGCTGCTCGGCGCGCTGGCGACGGCGCTCGGCACGGCCCGGGACGTGGTGTTCAAGCGCAGGTCCGCCACCTCCTGAGCGACTCCGGACGGTCAGCGGCACCCCGCCGCAGTACAAGGGGGTGGGCCCTTGGGAGAGGCCCACCCCCCTGCGGCTCAGCTCACGTTGAGCGCCGTGTCGTCGAGGACGAACGACGTCTGCAGGCTGGAGCCCTCGGTGCCGGTGAACTTGAGGGTGACGGTCTGTCCGGCGTAGCTCGCCAGGTTGAAGCTGCGCTGGGTGTAGCCGCCGGCGGCGTTGAGGTTGGAGTACGTCGCCAGGGTGCTCAGGACCGTGCCGGAGCTGTTCAGGAGCTGGACCTTGAGCGTGTCGTACGCCGTACTGGTGGTGGTCTCCGCCGTGTCGATGTGCAGGTAGAAGCTCAGGGTGGCGGAGGTGCAGGCGGACGGGATGGTCACCGTCTGGGAGAGGGTGTCGGTGTGCGCGGAGCCGTAGCCGTCCAGCCAGGCGTAGTACGAGCCCGTACGGGGCGACTCGCTGCTGGAGTTGGTGATGACGCCACTGCTCGTGGTCCAGGTGGTGCTGCCGGACTCGAAGCCGTTGTTGCCGAGGAGCTGGGCGGCGGTGCAGGAGGTCGAGCCTCCGCCGCCGGTTCCGCCGCCGCTGCTGCCGCTCGCTCCCGAGAGCCATTCGGTGGCGTTCAGAGCCAGGGCGGCGTTGGTGGCGCCGGAGTCGTTCCAGCCGTCGTACAGCGTGTTGCCGGACTGGCCGGTGCCGTCGTCGATGGGTGAGCTGTCGCCCCAGAAGGCGACACGGCCGCTGCCGAAGGCGGACGTCAGGAAGAAGGCGCCGGTGTTGCCCGAGTAGCCGCTGCGGTAGACCAGGCCCTTGACGGAGGAGTTGTCGGAGGGCTTGAGCGTGGCGGTGGTGCCGTTGGCGATCAGGCTCTTGGTGACGGTGCCGAAGGAGCCGTGCAGCACCGGGTCGGTGCTGTCGCTGATCGCGGCCGGGTAGCCGGAGGTGATGTTCAGCGAGTCGATGGAGAAGCCGAACGGGTCGGTGGAGTCGACGCTGTTGTTGGTCATCAGGTCGTTGAGGATCTCGACCGCGTCGTAGCCGTCGTTGTTGCGGTCGGCGCCGGTGTGGTCGGAGATCATGAACAGTCCGCCGCCGTTCTTGACGAAGTTCATGATCGCCGTCTTCTCGGCGGTGGTGAAGAGGGTGTTCGGTTCGGGCAGGACGAGGGTGTCGAAGTTCTTCAGGTCCAGCGCGGAGGAGCCGCCGTAGCTGAGGCTGGACCCCGACGGCAGGGTCTTGAGGCTGTAATTGCCGGTCTTCTGCAGGGCGACGCCCCAGGAGGAGAGGGCTCCGGTCCAGTCCGTCTCGGCGGACGGCGTGGAGTCCTGGCCGAGCGGGTCGGGTTGGCTGGTGGAGATGATCCAGTCGGCGTTGCCGGCGGTCTCCGCGTGCGCGTTGTCGAACAGGACGCGGTGCGGGGTGGCCGCGTGGGCCTCGGTCGCGGCCGTGGTGGCCTGGACGGCGGCGCCGGTGGCGAGCAGGCCGCACACGGTGAGGACCGTGGCGAGTCTGTGGCGGGGCCTGGTGAGTCCGAGCATCCGGCGAACCTCCATGGGGAGTTGGGGAGCGGAGCGGTGCGGGTGCCAGTCTGCGCGCGTAGAGCTTCCGCCGCGGGTCTGCGCGCGTAGAGTTCCTTCATACGCCGCCCGTGCGACGGACTGTTGAACGGTACATGGCAGGACGGGGCCTGGCCATGAGAACGCCCGCCCGACAGGCCGAGGATTGACCCTCCATTGACCCGCTATTGAAGCGAACAGGAGTGTTGCCACGCAGAGCGGGCACATGTCGTACGACAGACGCTTCACAAAGAGGGGCGGAGATGGAGATCTCGGGCATCATCAGTGCCATCGTCATCGGGCTCATCATCGGCGTCCTGGGGCGGCTCGTCGTCCCCGGGCGCCAGCACATCGGCATCCTGTGGACGATCGTCGTCGGCATCGTGGCAGCTCTCATCGGCGCCGGGATCGCCGCCGCGGTCGGCGTCGCCGACACCAAGGGAGTGGACTGGATCGAGTGGCTCATCCAGATCGCTCTGGCGGCACTCGGCATCGCGGCGCTGGACCGGGCGAAGACGACTCATCGCTGAACGGTCCATCGATGAACGGTTCGTCCCGGGGTACGCGCCCCTGGACGCCGAGCCGTATCGCCGACGGGGCCGATCGGGCCGGTGTCACGCCCGATCGGCCCCCTTGCGTGTGATCACCGGGTCGCCGGCCATCCCCCGTACCAGGCGAGCGTGGCGCCCAGCGCCTTCGCGAGCGGTGTGGGGGCGACGCCGAAGGTGCGCTCGAAGGCGGACGAGTCCATGATCTGCGGCTCGGTGTGCTCGTAGAACATCTCGGCGTACTCGGCCATGAACCGCTCGTCGAACGGGCCGAAGGGGCATGGCTCTTCGAGGACCACGACGTTCAGCGGCCGTGGAGGTCGGCCTGTCCGGGCCCGCGCTCTACCGCTACTTCGACAGCCGCGACGCCCTGCTGACCGACCTGATCCGCGACGCGTACGCCGACCTTGGAGCGTCGGTCGCGGCCGCGGCGGACGCGCTCCCGGACGGCACCACGCCGCGGGCCCGCCTGCGCGCGCTCGCGGCGGCCGTCCGGGACTGGGCGATCGCGCAGCCGCACCGCTATCTGCTGATCGAGGGCACGCCGGTGCCGGGTTACACCGCCCCGCCCGACACCCTGGACAGCGCCCGCGCGGTGCTCGGGCCGTTCCTGCCCTGCTTCACGGCCGCCGGGCCCTCGGCGGCGGTGCGGCCGCTGGTGGATCAGATGGCGGCCTGGGCAGCCAAGGACATGGCGGTGGCCGGGTGGGCCCGGGACCACGTCCCGGAGGGGGGCGAGGGGAGCGCCCTGGCCGGGGCCGTGCTGGCTGGGCGCATCTGCACGGGGCCGTGGGCCTTGAGGTCGCCGGGCAGTTCCAGGGCATGGGGCACGACGGGGGGACCCTGCTCACGGCGCAGATGGAGGCTCTGGCGGACGCGTTCGGTCTGGACTGAGGGGGCGGCCCCGTCAACGGCTCCCCACGCCGGCTAGGGCTTGTACACGTAGGGCGTCGTGGTGGTCAGGGGTTCGAAGCCGAGGCGGGTCAGGATCGGACGGCTCTGGTCGGTCGCGTCGACCTGGATGTAGCGGTAGCCACGGGAGGCCGCGACCTCGGCGCGGTGGGCGACCAGGGCCCGATAGATGCCTCGGCCGCGCCAGTGGGGGACGGTGCCGCCGCCCCACAGCCCCGCGAAGCGGGTGCCGGGGACCAGTTCCAGACGGGCCGAGCTCACCGGTTCGTCGCCCGCGAGGGCCACCACGGCGACGACGTTGTCCTGGTCACCGGCGAGCCCGGCGAGAAGCTGGTGGCGCAGCCGGGTGCCGTCCGTGCCGAAGGCCTTCTCGTGGACGTCCGCCACGAGGTCGACGCCCGCCGGATCGGTGACGGGCACGATCCGTATGCCGTCGGGCACCTCGACATCGAGGGTCAGGTCGGCCACCTCCGCGACCATCAGTGTCTCCTCGGGCTCGGGGTTGAACCCCGCCGCCCGAAGCCGCTTGCCCAGATCCACCGGGAGGTCGTGCCGATACAGCTTCCACTCGAACTCGCGGCCGAGCCCGGTGAAGTACGCGATCTGCTCGGCGATCGCGGTGTCCGCCGTGGTCTCGTCCAGGTCCGACCAGACGACTCCGTTCCAGCCGTGCGGCGAACCGGTCCGGCGGACCACCGCCGCGTTCCGCTCGATACGGGCACCGGGCTCCTCGGGCCGCGCGCCCTGCCTCATGTCCCGGTCGTACAGGGCCAGTACGGCAGCGAGATCCATAGCTCACTCCAGTGTCCGGGGCATGTGCTGAACCGTAATACATCGTGACCACTGGGGCGTTCGGCGCCCTTGCACCGGCGCGTCCGCCGACGTGGGGTGAACCAGGGCCTGTCTGGAGTCGTGAGCGGCGCCCGATGGGCAGACCGGACGCCGCTGCCGCTCACCTCAGGCCGGTGAGGTGACCGTCCGGCCAAGATGCCGGGCGAAGAACTGGACCGCGCTGTCGGCCTCGAACCTGGGCAGTTCCAAGTGCTTGCCCGCGTTGGCGTGCAACGTCTTCTCCTTCGAGGCGAAGGCGTCGAACAGCGCGAGGCCGGCCTCGCGAGGGATGCGCTCGTCGTCCCACTGCAGGTCGAACTCGATCGGGACAGTGATCTGCTCCGCCTTCTCGACCAGGACATCGGGCCAGGTCGACACGAAGACCGCGGCCGTGATCCTGGGCTCGATCGCCACCAGCGGCACGCCGATCGCGGTGCCCAAGCCGATGCCGACGTAGCCCACCGGCCCACCGGCGCCGATCTCCGGAAGTTCCTGAAGGGCGTCCAGGGTCGCCCGCCACTCGGGCACGGCGAGCTCCGCCAGGTGGGCGTTGTAGCGGACGACGATCGGCCCTTCCGGCTCGCCCGCCGCCTGCGCCTTGCGCAGCTCGGCGATCTCCTGCTCGTCGTGCGCCGTGCGCGGTCGGTCGCCGTGACCGGGCGCGTCGATGACGGCGACATGGAAGCCGCAGCCGGTCGCGAGGCGCTGTGCCCGGCCGGCCATCGCGGGTGACTTCTTGTGGTTGCCGCCGCCGTGGCCCATCAGGATCAGGGGCGCGCGATCGGTCGCGCCGGAGGCCGGCGACCGGAGCACGCCGGGGACGTCGCCCACGGTGAAGTCGCGCTCGACCACGCCGTTCGACGACGACTCGGCAGTGAACTGCACAGGGTGCATAGGTGTTGCCTTTCGGGAGTGCCCTGTTGTCGAGGCGCTCCCGGCGACACCTACGTCAATCGTCCGGCCGTGACGGGAAGGGGGAGCACCCACACTGCCTGTGCGGGTGAGTCCGAGGTTGATCAGTCGGCGGAGGTTGAGGGCGGCGGCTCGTGTGTGGAGCCAGGTGTCGTTGGCGATGGTGCCGCGGTAGCGCAGGCGGCGGTTGCCGTGGTGGACGAGCCAGGCGACGGCGCGTTCGACCGGTGGTCTCCAGTGCCGGTAGTCCGCTTGCCAGTCGGGGTCGGTGGCGGCCTGGCGGCGGACAGCCGCGAGCAGGTCGTGGTGGGGGCGGATGGTCAGGATGCGGCCGGCCTTGGCCTTGGTGCACCGCTCGCGCAGGGGGCAGCCGGTGCACAGGTTTGCGAAGGCCGCCTTGCGCTGGTTGTGCTGCCCGCCGGGGTCCGACAGCGAGACCGTGTGTCCGGCGGGGCAGGTCACCGTGGCGGCGGCGGTGTCGATGACGAAGTCGTCCAGGGTGAAACCGCCGGGCACGGCTGCCCGTAGCGGGGCGGGTTTGAAAAACAGTCGGTGGCCTGCTGCTTCGAGGACTTGGCGGGCCTCGCCGGTGGAGTAGGCGGTGTCGCCGAAAGCGTCCACCGGCCCGTCTTCCTCGGCGAGCAGGTCCACGCCGACGACGGCCTCGTGGTGCTCGGGCCCGGCGCCGGGAGTGAGGGCCACAGCGGTGTATAACGCGGTCTCCGGCTCGATGGCCAGGTGGGCTTTGTATCCGTCCTGCTGGTGGGTGCGGGTCTTGTGGATGTGCCGGGCCTCGGTATCGACGGTGGAGACCATCCGGTCGTAGGCGGTGCCCCGGGTGATGCGCCAGCGCCCGTCACGGCCGTCGGAGTCCTCGGCCGGCTCCACGTCCTGTCCGGCGACCAGGGCCAGCAGGCCCACCGCGTTCGCGGCCTTCTCACCGAGCTGCTGGTCGGGCAGGTGGCCCAGCAGCCTGAGCGCGTCGGCGACGAGGGAGTCAACGAGGGCGGCGCGGGCCTGCTCGTCGTTCCAGGCGATGCGGGGTTTGCCGGGGTCGCTGTAGTCGTGCGCGCTGCACTGCACGGCTGCCACCTGGTCGGCGCCGGGGACCTCGCGGATGACCGTGCGGACGGCGGCGATGAGCTGGGTGACGGTGTCCTGGGTGGCGACCGCGTCGTCCAAAACGGTGGAGTCCAGCGCTCGCCGGTGCTTGCCCTTCAGCACGCCGGTGGCCTTCACGACCTCCCGCACGGCCTCGAAGACCCGGTTGGGCCGGGCAGAACGGGAAAGGCGGCGGCGGAAGTAGGCCAGCAGCGATGGATCGAACGCCATGTCGTTCAGGCCCAGCCCGCACGCGGCCTTCCACCGCAGGTCGCACCGCAGTTCCTGGACCGTTTCGAAGTCCGACAGCCCGTGCAGGGCCTGCAGTGTGATCGCCGCGGCCAGGATCTGCGGCGGCATGCTCGGCCGCCCGTTCGCCGACGGGTACATGTCCGTGAACATCTCCGCCGGGAACAGCGCACCGCGATGCTCGGCTAGTGCTGTGACCGCATAGGTTCGCCGGGTTGCTGTTGCTGCGAAGTGCTCGATGAAGCGGATGTGCCGGTGTGTGTCAGCGGTAGTCGGCCAGGCCGTCCGCGAGTTCTTCTTCGTCGCCGTCGCGGATCGCGTAGAGGGCTTGCTGCAGGGCGAATGTGCCGCGGATCGCGGCGATGCGGGTGAAGAGTCCGTGGTTTGACCAGTTGCCCAGGGCGAGCACCCGCTCCAGGAGCTCAGGGCCGTAGCTCGCACCGATGGCTGCGAGGTCCTCGGCCGGGTCGCTGAGCGTGACATCGTCCCAGTCGAGTACTCCGGAGAGGTGCGGCAGGCCGTGCGTCCACTCCCACAGGACGTTTTCGGCACCGAGGTCGCCATGCACCACTGCTCGGGTGAGGTGGGGAAGGCTGTCGACTGCTTCGAGTTCCCTCTCGGCCCGCAGGCGCCCACTCTCGGACATTAGCTGGAACAGTTCCGCGCGCACGTTCTCCACGAACCGCCGCCACCGGCCTTCTGTTGCCTGAGGGAGAACTGCTCGTACCGTCTCGTCGGTGCCAGCACGGGCCAGACCGGACAGCAGCGTGGCGTACTGCGCCGCCACGGTGCCGACCACCTGGGCATCGTTGAGGGCGTCAATCTCCAGCGGTTTCCCGGGAATGCGGCTGAGTACCAAGAACGGCGCCTCGTCGGCGCCGTCGACGCCGCCTTGGAGCAGCGGCTCAGGTGTGCGGAAGCCGAGGTCGAGGCCGGCGAGTGCGTGTAGCAAGGCCACCCGCTGGGGCAACCGGGCGGCCGCTGCCCGGGTGCGAGGCAGGCACACGACGCGGTCTGAGCCAATGACTACGTCGTGGAATTGCCCCTGACGTACGGCAAGGTCGTCCGGTTTGTCGTCGGGCAGCAGACGGCTCAGCAGAGCGCGGTGCGTCGTACGGATGCTCACGAGTGTGTCCTCTGGATCCTTCGATGGGTCGGAGGCGATGTGCACGAAGTGCTGTCAGGCCGCGCCAGCGAGTGGGCGTCCGCCCCAGCGAATGCCCTTCTCGCTGCGGATGCGGGCCCGTTCTCGGCGTTGAGCAGCCAGGACGTCGGGATGGCGGGCGTTGACGTTGCGCCACCGCAGATAGGCGTGCAGGGCCCGGGTCTGTACGGGGTGGCTTCGGTGGTTTGAGTTGGCCAGGGTGAACTGCCGCAGCGGCCCGAAGTGGGCCTCGATCGGGTTGGCCCAGGACGCGTAGGTTGGGGTGAAGCACAGATCGACCCGGTTCTTCTTCGCCCAGCGCCGGATTTTCTCGCCCTTGTGGGCGGACAGGTTGTCCAGGATCACGTAGATCGGGGCGCCGTCCGGACGGGCGGCCCGGATCGACCTCAGTGCGGTCAGGGTGTTCGTGGCCCCCTTCTTGCGGCGGTTGACGCCCCACAGGGTGTCGTCGCCTATGGAGTAGCAGCCGTGGAAGTAGCGAACTCCATGGGTGCGGTGGTAGGTCGCGGGATGCCGTTCGGGGCGGCCCTGCTCGGACCAGCACGACCCGCCGGTGGGGCGGATGCCGAGTGGCCCGAACTCGTCGAATGCGAATACACGGTCGGGGAAGCGGTCCAGGATCTCTTCGATGCGGTCAAGCTTGGCGTCGCGGTCGGGGTCCGGTGACTCTTTCCAGGTCTTGGTGCGCTGGAAGGTGATGCCGTGGCGAGCGAGCAGGCACCGTAACGCCTCACGGCCGATCCGGATCACCCGGTCGTGGACTTTCCGCAGGTAGGCGGCGAGTTTGCGGATAGACCAGCGGGTGAATGGCTGGCCGAGTTTGGTCGGGCGGGTGGTGGCCGCCTGGACGACGAAGTCCTCGTCGTCAGGACTGAGCAGACGGGGACGGCCTCCCGCCCAGCGAGGGTCCAAGCAGGCCAGGCCGATCTCGTTGAACCGGTGGATCACGTCGCGGACGGTGTCCTCGTCGGCCTGCACCAGTTGGGCGATGACCGTGACACGGTTCCCGCCGGCGGAGGCCAGGAGCATCATCGCGCGACGGTAGCGCACCGAACTGGTGCTGCCCCGGCGCACGATCTGCTGCAGCTTCTGCCCTTCCTGGTCGGTCAGTCTGCGCACACGGACAGGCTTGGCCACCACACCCCCACGGTCGGAACGAACTTCACCGCCCATCCAACCGCTCCAACTACCAACCCGGCGAACCTATTCGGCCACAGCACTAGGAACGCGAACACACTCCCGGCCGGGATCAACTCCCGGCATGTCTCCCACACATCCGGCCCGACCGTCTCCCCGGCCCATTCCCCCATCACCACGAAACAAATCTGGCCCCGCCGCTCACGCGGCGGGGCCAGAACCCCAAGATCTTCATGAGCCTTCTAGCCGAGCTCCAGGGTGGTCACCCCGTACACGCGCTCCTCGGCGAAGGATCTGACCGGTCCCGTGTACATGCGCGCTGTTTCGAACGACGGGGTGAGGCCCGCGCGTTCGGCGAGGGCGACGGCCGCCGTGTTCGGTTCGGGGACGTCGACGGCGATCTCCCCTCCCGCGGCTTCGGCGGCCAGCGCGGCGAAGAGGGCGTCGGCGTCCTCGGCGCTGTCGGCGAACAGGGGGCCGATGCGCAGCGCGTCGCGGGCGGGCCGGATCACCGCGTAACCGGCGAGGCGGCCGTCGCCGGGACGGACGAAGACCCGGTGGCCGGGGGTGGTGAGCCAGCGCTTCAGGAAGCCGGGGCGGTCGGCGGGGCAGCAGGCGCTGTCGTACGCCGCGATGGCGTCGAAGTCGGCCTTCTCAGCCGGGCGCACTCCGGGCACGGGCTCCCCGGCGGGGGCGGCTCCGGTGAACCGTACGGTGCGGTGGGCCAGTTCGAAGCCGGAGCGGCGGTAGTTGTCCTGCTGAGCGACCACGCCGTCGAGGCCGACCGTACGGTCGCCGGCGTGGGCCAGCCCCGTCTTCCAGGTGGTCAGTCCCAGGCCGCGACCGCGCAGGTCCGGCCGTACGAGGTAGCAGCCCAGGAAGGCGTAGTCGGCGCCGTAGGTGACGACGGAGACCGCCGAGACGGGCTCGTCGCCGAGCCGGCCGATGAAGAAGCCCTCGGGGTCCTGGGCGAAGAAGGCGGCGCCGTCGGACAGGCCGGGGTTCCAGCCCTCGTCCGCGGCCCAGCCGCTGATCACCGGCCAGTCGTCGAGCGTGGCCCGGGTGACGACCAGGTCATCGGGACCCGCAGAGGTCATCGTCGCGCTCCCTTCCATGGGGGGTCGGACGCGGCGGAGGGACCGGCCGCGCCGCGAGCATCCTTCCCGATGCCGGGGGCGTGCGCCACCGTAGGCCCGCTGGTCCATGCCTCGGCCAATTCCCCGTGCGTCGGCGGGCGTTGGGGCAGAAGGCCGGGAAGACCGGATTCACCCGTGAGGGCGTCCACCGCAGCGTTGTGTTCCACGGAGGAAGGTGGCGCGACGGCGTCGGGTACGCCGTTCTTCGGGGTGACCCGGCCGCAGTCGGCCCGTGTTGACACCGAGGGTGCCGAAGGCCCCGCCGCCGGTCGGTACGGCGGGGCGTTCCGCTGACGTGCTCGGGTCGGTGATGACCCGGCAGGCGGTGTTCGCCCGTCAAGGAGGGGTGTCCGGTGCGTGCTCCTGGCCGGCCCTCGCGACGGGGCGAACCCTGCCCGTGGGGGCGCTAGCGGGTCGCTGACGACCGGAAGCGCCGGTACAGCAGCGTCCCGCCGAGCAGCAGGGCTCCGCTTCCCGCGAGCGCGGGCAGGGTCACGTCCGCGCCCGTGTGGGCGAGGGTGACCCCGGCCTGCTGCACCGGGGGCGCCGTCCGTACGACGGTGTGCGCCTTCGGCGGTGCGGCGGGGCGGGCCGTGCTCGAGGTGTTCGTGGAGGTGTTGCCCACCGACGCGTTGCCGGCCCCGGCCACGCTGACCGAGTTGCCGGTGACGTTCACGGGGATGTCGACCGGGAGTTGCAGGCCGTTGCCCGCGAGCACGCCCGAGGAAGCCTTTCCGCCGGTGTGCGCGGTGGCGCCGCCCCCGGACACCGCTCCCTGCCCAGGGCCGGACGGGCCCGCGCCCCGGTTCTCGCAGGCGTTTCCCGCCGCCGGGTTCAGCAGCCCCACGACGTCCACGGTGTTGCCGCACACATTGACCGGCACGTGCACCGGGACCTGGAGGGTGCTGCCGGAGATCAGCCCGGGCGAACCCGCCGCGGTGCCGTCCGCCGCGGAGTCCGCGTGCGCCGGCAGCGCCACGGCCATCGCCCCCGAGGCGGCGGCCACGGCGATCAAACCATTCCGGGTAACCCGATTCATAGGTTCCCTGCCTTCCAGACATGTCGCGAGCACTCGCCCGCACCCCATAAAACGCAGACGAACCATCCGAGTTATGGCTTATCTGCCTTTCACCCCATCGAGTGGCACGGTCGTCGAACCGGAAGGCCGTTCGCGAGCTGCGCTGGGTACGGCAGGTCCGCGCGTTCCGCCTGCCCGGAGGCGCCCTCCACAGGGCCCGCCTATGGTGATCACAGGGTCGCCGCCGGATCCTCACCCGGGGGCGTCCCCGGAGGCACCATGCTTTCCACGCGACGACGCCACGCACGCCATGCGCGCCCCGCGGCGGCGGCCACGAGCGCGGTGCCGGCCCTGCTGGGCGCGGCGCTGCCGGGGGCGGCCACGGCCGAGGACAGCCCCGACCTGGCCCGCTTCTACCGCCAGAGGATCACCTGGTCCGCCTGCGAGGGCGACGGCATCCCCAGGGACCTGCAGTGCGGAGAGGTGACCGTACCGCTCGACTACGCGCATCCGGACGCCGGGACGCTCGACCTGGCGATGGCCCGCTACCGGGCCTCCGGCAGGCCCCGGGGTTCGGTGCTGGTGAACTTCGGTGGCCCCGGCGGTGCCGGGATCCCACAACTCGCCGTGGCGTCCGGGAGTTCATGCCTCTGACGAACGGCTACGACGTCGTGACGTTCGATCCGCGCGGCGTCGGCCGGTCCTCGCCCGTAACTCCCGGTGCGTGCACCAGAAGGTCGACTCGTTCGTGCTGTACGGGGATCTGCCGCCGAACGGCAGCTCCTGCGGCCCTGAGCCGCCCGGCTGACCCGGGCTCAGGCGAGGGAGAGCTCCGGGGTGTAGAGGTCCAGCCAGAGGGCCAGGTCCAGGGCCCGTTCCAGGCCGTGGCGCGAGGCCTGGGTGATCTGCGGGGTGTCGCGGTGGGCGGCCCGGCGCAGCCGTTCGCGGTCGACCAGGTCGAAGACGGGGTGGGAGGGGCGGGCGAGGAGGTCCTTCGTGTGTTCCTGGAGGGCGAGGGCGTACTTGGGGTCCTGGGTGGAGGGGTAGGGGCTCTTGACCCTGTCGTACACGGACTTCGGGATCAGGTCCGCGGCCGCCTCCCGCAGCAGGCTCTTCTCGCGTCCGTCGAAGGACTTCAGCGCCCAGGGCGTGTTGTAGACGTACTCGACGAGCCGGTGGTCGCAGAACGGCACCCGCACCTCCAGGCCGACCGCCATGCTCGTACGGTCCTTGCGGTCGAGCAGGACCCGTACGAAGCGGGTCAGGTGCAGATGGCAGATCTGCCGCATCCGGTACTCGAAGTCGCTCTCGCCCTCCAGGCGCGCGATGTCCGCGACGGCCGTGCGGTAACCGTCGGCGATGTACGCCCCGAGGTCCAGGGTCTCGGTGAGGTCGGGGAGCAGGACGTCGGCGTCCTCGCCCCAGTCCCGGCCGTAACGGACCAGCCAGGGGAAGGTGTCGGCGCGGCGCGCCTCCTCGTCGAAGAACTGCTGGTAGCCGCCGAAGACCTCGTCGGCGGACTCCCCGGACAGCGCGACGGTGGACTGCTCGCGGATCGCCTGGAACAGCAGGTAGAGCGAGGTGTCCATGTCGCCGAGACCCATCGGTAGGTCGCGGGCGCGGATGACCTCGGCGCGTACGTCGAGGTCGGCGAGGGCCTGGGCGTCGAGGACGATGTCCTGGTGGTCGGTGGCGCAGGCGCGGGCCACGTCGTGCACGAACGGCGCGTCGGGGGTGGCGCGCAGTTCGTCGGCGACGAAGTGGTCGGCCTGTCCGACGAAGTCCACGGCGAAGCTGCGCACCTTCTCGCCGTGCACGGCCAGTTGCCGCGCGGCCAGCGCGGTCATCGCGGAGGAGTCGAGGCCGCCCGACAGCAGGGTGCACCGCGGCACGTCGGCGACGAGCTGGCGGCGCACGATGTCCTCGAGCAGCGCGCGGACGGTGGCGATGGTGGTGTCGCGGTCGTCGGTGTGCGGTCGGGTCTCCAACCGCCAGTAGAGGCGCCGGTGTACTCCCTGCCGGTCGACGGTGACGACGGTGCCGGGCTCCACCTCGCGCATGCCGTCCCAGACGGCGTGCCCGGGCGTCTTGACCAGTGCGAGCAGCTCCCGCAGCCCGTCGAGGCGGATCCGAGCGGGGGCCAGCGGGTTGGCGAGGATGGCCTTGGGTTCGGAGCCGAAGAGGACGCCGTCGGGGGTCGGGTGGTAGTAGAAGGGCTTGATGCCCATGCGGTCGCGGATCATCACGAGTGTGTCGCGGCGGCCGTCCCAGAGGGCGAAGGCATACATGCCGTTGAGACGCTCGGCGAGCGCGTCGCCCCACTCCAGATAGGCGCGCAGAACGACCTCGGTGTCCGAGTCGGTGGTGAAGCGATGGCCCAGGGCAGTCAGCTCACGGCGCAGCTCGGTGAAGTTGTAGGTCTCCCCCGAGTACACGAGCGCGACGGTGCCCTCCGGGGTCTCGGCGGTCATCGGCTGGCGTCCGCCGGGCAGGTCGATGATCGCGAGCCTGCGGTGGCCGAGGGCGGCGGCACCGCCGATCCAGGTGCCGCTGTCGTCGGGACCCCGGCAGGCCATGGTCCGCGTCATCGCATCCAATGTGGCGGTCTCGGTCCGCAGATCACGATCGTAGGAAACCCACCCGGTGATGCCGCACATGTGTTGCCTCCCGCGTCCGATCGCCGGGGACACCGCGTTCACCTGCGGCTTCGCAGGGATCGAGCTTCGCCCCGACAAACCAGTTGTACTAAGCAGCTATATGTCGAGCGTGTGTCATGCCGCGGCAGGCGGTCAACGCGTCCGCACCTCGACCGGGCTCGACCGGGCTTGCCCTCCCCACTGTTTCGGCCGGGTTTTACGTCTCGTTACGCGCCGATGGGCCTCATCGAGGGACGCGGCCGTCGGGTGTCGGCCACGGGCAAAGAGTTTCCCAACATTCCGGTTCCTCTCGGGTGCCGCCGGCTCACGGGACCGCGCCGCCGCCCAGCCGGATGCCACAGTAATCACTTTGTCCACAGTTGCCCCGAATGCCCGACAAGCGAATCGGTCCTAAGGTGCTGATATGGAGCACGCCCTCAGTCCCACGACTCTCGCGGAACTGCGCCGGCCGCGGCCCTACCCCGCGGTGTCGGTGCTGACGCCGACGCACCGCCGCGCCACCGAGCACGCGGAGGACCGGGTACGGCTGCGCAACGCGCTGGCCGACGCCAAGAAGCAACTCGAGGCCGACCCGGCGGTCCCCAGGGAACGCCGTATCGACGTCGCTGACCAGCTCGACCGGGCACTCGCCGAGGTCGACCTCGGACACGCCGAGGACGGCCTGGTCATCTTCGCCGCACCGGGCGAGCACCAGGTGTGGTCGCTGGCCCGCACGGTGCCCGAGCGTGTGGTGCTCTCGGACACCTTCCTGACCCGCAACCTGGTGGCCGCGCAGGTCGCCGAGCGGCCGTTCTGGGTGCTCACGGTCTCGGCCGACCGGGTGACGCTGTGGAACGGCGGTGCCGGCCACGTCGTGGAGGAGCGCGTCGGCGGCTTCCCGCTGACCCGGAGCCGGGAGAACTTCGACGCCGAGCGCCAGATGCAGATCGGCGACACGCCGAGCACGTCCCGCGACGAGACGACCCGCCGCTTCTTGCGCGAGGCCGACACCGCGATGAGCAGGATCCTGCGCCGGTATCCACGCCCCCTCTACGTCGCCGGCGAGCAGGCCGCGCTGTCCGTTCTGGACGAGCTCGGCACCGTCACCAAGGACGCGGTCCACGTCCGCCACGGCGGTCTCACCCACGGCACCCCCGACGCCGTGTGGCAGGCCGTCCAGCCGGTGATCGCCGCCGAGGAGCACAGGACCGTCGACACGGTCAGCCGTGAGCTGGAGTCGGCCCGGGGCCGCAAGGCGTTCGCCGCCGGTGTCGACGAGGTCTGGCAGAACGCCTCCGACGGACGCATCCGGCTCCTGGCGGTGGAGGAGAACTACCGCATCACGGTCCGCGCCGACGGCGGCGACCATCTGGTGCCGGCCGAGAGCGGCGACCTGGACGCCCGCGAGGACATCGTGGACGAGATCGTGGAGCGCTGCCTGGACACCGGCGCCGACGTCCGCTTCGTCCCGGACGGCGCCCTGGGCGACGCGCAGGGGATCGCCGGGGTGCTCCGCTACTGATCCGCTCACCCGCCGAGGCTTCTGCCGAGGCCGTCCTCTCCGCGGTCTACCCTGCCGGGGACGGTCCACGGCGAGGGAGGGCGGGGCACATGGGCGATCTGCTGGGCGTGGCGGTACTGGGTGCGGGACACATGGGCGCCGACCACATACGTCGGCTGGACCGCGTGGTGAGCGGAACGAGGGTGGTGGCCGTGGCGGATCCCGAGACGGACCGCGCCGAGGAGGCCACGGCCGGTGTCGAAGACGTTCTGGTGCACGCCGAACCCGAGGCCGCGCTGGACGCGCCCGGCGTCCAGGCCGTGCTGATCGCCTCGCCGGGCCCGGCCCATGAGGAGGCGCTGCTCGCGGCCTTCGCGCGCGGACTGCCGGTGCTGTGCGAGAAGCCGCTGGTGCCGGACGCGGCCGGGGCGCTGCGCGTGGTGGAGGCGGAGTCCCGGCTCGGCCGGCGCCTCACGCAGGTGGGGTTCATGCGCCGGTACGACGCCGAGTACCTGCGGCTGAAGTCGCTGCTGGACAGCGGTCGGCTGGGGAGGGCGCTGATGCTGCACTGCGCGCACCGCAACGTCTCCTCACCTCCCGGTTTCACCACCGCCATGCTGATCAACAGCTCCGTCTCGCACGAGATCGACGCGGCCCGCTGGCTGCTGGGCCAGGAGCCGACCGCGGTGACCGTGCTGCGCCCCGGGCCGTCCTCGAACGCTCCGGACGGCCTGCTCGACCCTCAGTTCGTGCTGTTCGAGACATCGCAGGGCGCCCTCGTCGATGTGGAGATCTTCGTCAACACCGGCTTCGGCTACCAGGTGCGCTGCGAGGCCGTCTGCGAGGGCGGCAGCGCCCGTATCGGTGACGGGCACTCCTTGGTCGTCACGACCGCGGACGGCGCGCGTGAGGAGGTCGCGCAGGACTATCTCGTACGGTTCGCCGACGCCTACGACCGCGAGGTACAGGCCTGGGTCGACGCCACCCGGCAGGGGCGGGTCACCGGGCCCTCCGCGTGGGACGGCTATGCGGCCTCCGTGGTCGCCGAGGCGGGCGTGCGGGCGCAGGAGAGCGGCGCCCGGGAGGCGGTCACCCTTGCACCGCGCCCCGAGCTGTACGGGGGTGATGGCCGCTGACAGCCTCAGCGGAGCCGTACACGAATTCATCACCCGTACATGTGCACGATCTGACGTCTGTATCGCGGACGCCAAGTGGCGTACGCTCCCTACGACTTGCCCGGCCGGACTAGCCCGTCACCGGCTCCGACCACTTCTTCCGCAAGCCTTTGGCATATGCCAGAAGCACCACCGTATCGGGTGTTGCCAAATCCCTTACGCCCCGTCGCCGGCTGTGCCACAGTCGTAACGGTCCTTCCGCCGGACCTGGTCGAACCGTCCCCGCATCGGAGTGCGTCATGCCACCCCATCTCTCCGCGGACCGCCCCCCCGCCCCCCCGCCGCCCGGCCGCGACTCGGTCGACGCGCTCATCTCGCAGACCCGGCGGCTGCGCGACGAGGTGGACGCCGTACGGCGCGAGGCGCCCGAGGACGGCACGGACCCCGAGGGCCGGTGGCAGCGTGCGCTGTGCGACCTCGCACTGCACCAACTCAGCGACCTCGACACTCACTTGGCGCAGTTGCGCGACGGCCCCCCACCCGTGCCCGCCGGACCTCCAGCGCCGCCCGGCGGCTCCCTGCTCAGCCGGGTCGGCAGCGCGGAGTGGAACCTGCTGTCCGACGAGGCGAGTTGGTCGGGCGAGCTGTACCAGATCCTCGGCCGCGAACCCTCCTCCCCCGCCCTCACTCTCGACGAACTGCCCTCGCTGGTGCACGACGAGGACCGGCCGCTGCTGACGGCGATGGTGACGGACTGCCTGGTCGACGGCAAGCCCATCGACGGGGAGTTCCGGATCCGTCGCCCCGACGGCGAGGTCCGCACGGTGCACATGATGGGCGAGCCGGTGCTCGACGCCGACGGCAGCACCGCCTCGATGTGGGCCGTGCTGCGGGACGTGAGCGAACTGCGCCGCAGCCAACGGACGGTGCGCGAGACCGGCGACGCGATGCAGCGCCACCGGGCCCGGACCGAACATCGGCTCGCGGCCGAGCTCCAGAAGGCCGTGCTGCCGCAACGGCGCGGCTCGCTACGGCTCCCGCGACAGGGCACCGGCGCCCTGGACCTGGCCGCCCGCCATCTTCCCGCGTCCGCGAGCACACCGATCGGCGGCCACTGGTACGACGCGTTCGACCTGCCCGACGGGGACACGCTGCTCGGCGCCGGCGACCTCACCGGACACGGCATGACCGTGGCCTCCGGCATGGCGACCCTGATCGGTGCCCTCCGGGGCATGGCCATGGCCGGCACCGCGCCCGGCCGGCTCCTGAGCTGGCTCAACCAGCTCCTGGACGCCTCCGACCAGCCGGCCCTGGGCAGCGCGCTGTGCTGCCGCTATCGGCCCGCCACGCGCACCCTGAGCTGGGCGCAGGCCGGGCACCCCGCCCCGCTGCTGTTCCGCGACGGGACGGGGCGCGTGCTGGCCGGACCCGAGGGCGTCCTGCTCGGGGCGAGGCCCCAAGCCGCCTACGGGCAGGCCGAGGAGACCCTCCGGGAAGGCGACCTGCTGCTCCTGCACACCCACGGGCTGGTCCCGCGGCACACCGGCACGGAGGCCGTGCAGAGGCTGCTCGACCTGGCTCCGCGCCTCCGCGCAGACCGCACGGCCCAGGACTGCGTACGGACTGTCGTGGAGGAGTTCGGTGAGAGCGGGCGCGAGGACGATGCGTGCGTGCTCGTCGCCAGGGTGGTCTCCTGACGGTCAGGGAGACGGGGCAGGACGGCTCCGCCCTGTTGTCGGCACGGACGTACAGGCCCTTATGCCTGCGCCCAGTTGCCACCCCTCGGCTTGGACACACCCTTCGGGAGCGCCTGTTCGATCTCCTCACGCAGATCCTGGATCTTCGGATAGCTCGAGTACTGCGCGGTGAGCCGGTACATCTCACGCAGCCGGTCCCAGGTGCGCTGGGAGGAGTTCGCCCCCATGGACGTCAGGGCCAGGCGGGCGTAGCGGTCGGCCTGTTCGGGGTCGTCGGCGATGAAGCAGGCCGAGGCCATGGAGATGTGGTCGAAGATCTTCGACCGGTCCCGGCCGGCTCCGCGCAGCTCCAGCGCCTCCTTGGCGTGGCGCTGGGCGATGAGGGCCGCGCCGGGCTCGTATTCGGCGAGGGTGCGGTAGGCCAGGGCCTGCATGCCGTGCAGGTCCGCCTCGTCGAACATCTGCATCCAGCTCGGCGGGGCCACGTCCCCCTTGTCGGAGACGAACAGGTCCTCCGCCTCGCCGAGGGTGCGCCGCATGGCCTGTCCCTTGCCCATCGACGCCTGCGCCCAGGCCTCGATGGTGCAGAGCATGGCCTTGGTGCGCGGCAGCACCTCGTCGCCGGAGCCCGACCTGGCGAGCTGCATCAGGTCCAGGGCGTCGTCGGGACGGCCGAGGTGCACCATCTGCCGGGCGGCGCGGGAGAGCGCCTCCCCGGCGCGGGGCCGGTCACCGCCCTCGCGGGCCGCGTGCGCGGCGATGACGAAGTACTTCTGTGCCGTGGGCTCCAGGCCGATGTCGTGCGACATCCAGCCCGCGAGGACGGCGAGGTTGGCGGCGACGCCCCACAGGCGGCGCTGCAGATGGTCGGGGTGGCGGTAGGCGAGCATGCCTCCCACCTCGTTGAGCTGTCCCACGACGGCCTTGCGCTGCAGGCCGCCACCGCGGGCCGCGTCCCAGGCCCGGAACACCTCCACCGAGCGCTCCAGCTCCTCGACCTCCTGCGACCCGATGGGGGCGGCCTCGTAACGGTCGAACCCGGCGGGGTCGGCGTGCAGGGGGTCGTCGTAGCGGGGGGCGTCGGCCGCCAGGGCCGGATCGGTGCGCAGCCAGTCGTGCATGGCGCTGCTGAGTGCGGATCCTGCGGCGAGCGCGGCACCCGCGCCCACCAAGCCGCGTCGGTTGAGCATGAGGTCCATTCCCGTGAATTCGGTGAGGACCGCAGCCGTCCGCTCGGGCGCCCATGGCACTCCGTCGGGGTGCTTCGCACTCCCTTCGTCACACCGTCTCCCCGCGCGCCCGTGCCGGACCAGACCGAGGTCCTCGATGGTCACGACACGGCCGAGTCGCTCGGTGAACAGCGCCGCCAGCACCGGAGGCACGGGATCGCGCGGGATCTCTCCCATGTCGATCCAACGCCGCACCCGCGAGGTGTCGGTCGCCAGTTGGGGGTGGCCCATGGCCGCCGCCTTCCGGTTGACCATCCTCGCGAGTTCACCCTTGGACCAGCCGGCCAGGCCGAACAGGTCCGCGAGGCGGGTGTTGGGTTGTGCGCTCACATCAAGCCCCCAGGTTCTCGGCTGAGTTGACAGTAGCCCGCTGTCAGTTGCAGCGGGACTATTCGCCAGGGTTCGCCAGGGTGCGCCAGATGGTGTGCCACGGCCCATCGGGTGTCAGGTAGGAACGCGCCACCCCGACCCGGTCGCCGCAGGGACATTCCCCAGGGTGCGCCGGCGGCGGCCGGGCCGGGTGGGCGCGGAATTCGCAGGCACACGAAGGGATCTGTCTCACCTATGTACGCAGCATCGTCCTCCGTGTCCGCCCCGCCCCGGCCGCTGCGCCCCCGCCCGGGCGCCGGCGGCCCCTATCTCGAGCCCGCGCGACCGGCGGCCCCCATGCTCGGTGCCGGCAGGACGCGGCGCGTCCCGGGCGTCGGCACCCAGCCGCTCAGCGGGAGAATCGACCTGTCCGGCCCCCAGGGCGCGCAACTGCGCACGGCGATCGCCTCGGTGCACCGCATCTGCCCGGAGTTCACCCCGGTGCAGGTACTGCGCCGAAGCGGACGTTCCGTGCTCCTCGTCGGCACGACGGGGCGCAGTACGGCCGTGGCCAAATGTTTACTGGACCACTCCCCCATCTGGTCCGAGCGCTTCAGGCACGAAATAGCGGCGTACCGGTCGTTCGTCCGGCACCGCCCTCCGGTACGGGCGCCTCGACTGATCGCGGCGGACCCTGACAACTGCACCTTGGTCATCGAGCGGATGCCCGGCCGGGTGGCCGCGCTGCAGCGGCATCCGGTGGAGGCGCCGCCGCGCGCGGACATCCGGGCGGCCCTGGGCGCGATCTGCCGGCTGAACGCGTGGCGTCCCCCGGCGGGCACCTTCGGCGCCCCGCTGGACTACGCGGAGCGGATCTCGCGCTTCCACGATCTGGGGCTGCTCACGGACCGGGACATGGGCGATCTGCAGAAGCTGCTGCACGGCATCGCCCACGCGGCGGGCCGGCAGGGCATGGGCCAGTTCTGCCACGGCGACGCGCTGCTGTCGAACGTCCTGCTCTCGCCGGCGGGCCCGGTGCTGCTGGACTGGGAGCACGCGGGCTGGTACCTGCCCGGGTACGACCTGGCGACGCTGTGGGCCGTCCTCGGCGACACCCCCGTGGCGCGGCGTCAGATCAGCCAGATCGCGCAATCTGCGGGACCGGCGTCGCGCGACGCGTTCCTGGTGAACCTGATGCTCGTCCTGACCCGCGAGATCCGCACGTACGAGACGGCCGTGCAGCGTTCGATGCACGACACGACCCCGGCGGCACCGGGAGTGGCCCACCCGGGCGCTGCGCCGTCCGGCGAGGAGCAGCGGCTGCTGCTGCGGCGGCTGCACGACGACTGCCAGATGGCCCGGCGGGCCGTACGAGCGGCGGTCGGCACTCGCTGACGGGGACGCAGGTCCGCGGAGCGCTCACGAAAGTGGCGCACCGCGGACCTGCGTCGTGTCCGGCCGACCAGGGACCCTTCGGCGGCCCGCCGTTCGGCTCATTGGTCCACGCCAGTGACGCCCCGCAGGCCCTGTCACCGCCGTCGCGAAACTTCCGGCAACCGCTGCTGACGTGGGAATTCGCCTGAGCGCAGGCATGATTGACGGATCGTCGGTCACCGAGTACCACTGACGGACGTTCGGCCCCGCACGCCCCAGAGCGCCCGACCGTCCCAGGAGGCTGCATTGCGAGGATCCACCACCGACCCCCATGCCCCTGCCGGGCACAGACGCACCTCCAGGACCGCGGGCGCCGTCGCCTCGGCGGCACTGCTGCTGCCGCTGCTGGGCGCCGCTCCGGCCCCCGGGCAGGACACCCCTGCCGGCCTGCGGAGCGCGTTCGCCGCCGCGTCCGCCCAGTACCACGTACCGCGGACCGTGCTGCTCGGCGTCTCCTACCTCCAGTCCCGCTGGGACACACACGGCGGCGCGCCGAGCGTCGCGGGCGGTTACGGCCCCATGCATCTGACGGACGCCCGCACCGCGATCGCCACCGAGGCGGCGCACCACGGCGATGGCGCGGACGACGCGCGCGGCGACCAGGCCCGTCCCGCGCTGCTGCCCACCACGCAGGTGCCGGCCGACGCGCAGCTGCCGGCCCGGCTGAAGACGCTGACCCGGGCCGCCATGCTGACCGGCCTGCCGGCCGAGCGGCTGCGCACCGACCCGGCGGCGAACATCGCGGGCGGGGCCGCCCTGCTCGCCGCCGCGCAGAAACACCTCGGCGAGCCGCTGAGCGCCGACCCGGCCGACTGGTACGGGGCGGTGGCGGAGTTCTCCGGCGCGGACGACACCGCCACGGCGGCCGCGTACGCGAACGACGTCTTCGCGGTGCTGCGCGAGGGCGAGCAGCGCACCACGGACACCGGTGAGAGCGTACGCCTCGCCGCGGAGCCGGGCCTCGCGCCCGACACCGCACAGCTGGGGCGCGCCGGGCTCCACACGGCCGACGCGGACGGGACCGAGTGCCCGAGGAGCGTGTCCTGCGAGTGGATCCCGGCACCGTACGCGCAGTTCGGCGACAACGACTACGGCAACCACGACCTGGGGCACCGGCCGGGCTCGCAACGCATCAGGTACATCGTCATCCACGACACGGAAGGCCAGTGGGACGGCGTCCTCAAGCTGATCCAGGACCCGACCTATGTGTCGTGGAACTACACCGTGCGCTCCACGGACGGACTGATCGCCCAGCACGTGAAGGCGAAGGACGTGGCCTGGCACGCGGGCAACTGGTACGTCAACGCCGCGTCGGTCGGCATCGAGCACGAGGGGTTCCTCGCCTCGCCGGACGCCTGGTACACGGAGGCGATGTACCGCTCGTCGGCGCGGCTGGTCAGGTACCTCGCGCGGAAGTACGGCATCCCGCTGGACCGTCAGCACATCCTCGGCCACGACAACGTTCCGGGCCCGACGTCGTCGTACATCCCCGGGATGCACACGGACCCGGGCCCGTACTGGGACTGGCGGCACTACTTCGAGCTGCTGGGCAGGCCGTTCCACGCCACTGCCGGGCCGAAGGGCGGGCTGGTGACGATCCTGCCGGAGTACGCGGCGAACCAGCCGCTGTACTCGGGCTGCACCACCGCGGGCGGGCCCTGCGCGGCGCACGGCTCCAGCGAGGTCCGGCTGTACAGCGCGCCGGACGACTCCGCGCCGCTGATCAAGGACATCGGTCTGTACCCCAAGGGCGGCGAGTCGACGATCGACGTGAACGACGTCGGCTCGAGGGCCTCCACGGGCCAGCGGTACTCGGTCGCGGACCGGGACGGGGACTGGACGGCGATCTGGTACCTGGGCCAGAAGGCCTGGTTCAGGAACCCCAAGAAGCAGCCCACGGCGGTGAACGCGTCCGGGTTCGTGGTGACGCCCAGGGACGGTCTCACGGACATCCCGGTGTACGGCCGCGCCTACCCCGAGAAGGAGGCGTACCCGGAGGGGGTGCCCGTGCAGTCGGTCTCGCCGCTGCCGTACCGGCTGCCGGCGGGCCAGCGGTATGCGATCGGCGGCGTGGTGCCGGGTGAGTACTACTACTCGACCACCTTCACCACCGACTCGCACCGGGTGGTGGCCGGAAAGGACCTGTACTACGAGGTCCAGTTCGGCCACCGGGTGGCGTTCGTCCGGGCGGCGGACGTGCGGGTGGTGCCGTCGGCGTCGTAGCACGAAAGGAAGGGCTGGGACCACGGGTGGTCCCGGCCCTCCGGTGCCTTCGGGCGTGTCAGCCCTGCTGGAACAGCTCCGCGGGCAGGGGCTTCAGCAGCGCGTACAGGTCGTCGGTGATGGGGCGGTCCCAGGCGGCGATGGTCACCAGGACGCCGTCGCTGCGGTCGAACTGGACGCAGGAGATCCGGCCTTCGGAGAGCTTGAGGCGGCGCACGATGAGGAGGTTGTCACCCTGCATCACCGGGATGTCCTCGCTGCCGACGACGGTGACCTCCTCGTCGTTCTCCAGCGCGAGCAGGAGCTGGGCCACCTCGAAGGGAACCTCGCCCTCGGCGACGTCGCGGGCCGGGGAGCCCTCCGGCAGATTGCCGATGATCATCGCGGGGCCGCGGCCGCCGAAGAGGTCGTAGCGCAGGAAGACGCCCTGGCAACTGCCGTCGGGCGCGGGCAGCAGACCGGCACCGAGATTGCCCGGCCAGTCACCCGGGTCCATGGCCAGTACGTCGAAGTCGGGCCCGGCGGGGGTGGCACTGCGGCGGCGGAGGAAGGACATGCCGCCATGGTACGTGCCCGACCGCGAAAGGCCCGCCCGCCGGCGAGGCCGATCACGCTCCGCCGAGCCCTAGTCGATCATGCGCGCCGCACTTGAGCCGATCACGCTCCGCCGAGCGGGACGCGTCGCGCGATCACCCGGCGCCGGCTGATCCGCCAACCGTCCCGGCCGCGTACGACCGTGTCGTCGTAGGTCACGCTTCCGCAGGTGCCGTCGGCGTGGACACCGAGGCCCTTGGACAGGGCGCGCACCTGCCCGGGGGTGATCTCGGTGAGGACGACGTTGGTGATGTGGTGCGCGATCGGGTTCGCCGCGCCGAGGGCGAGGGAGGCCTCGCGGATGGCGGCGATGCCGGCCAGCGGCTCCTGGCCGAAGTCGGTGACGTCGTAGACGACGTCGTCGGTGAACAGTTCGTCGAGCCGGTCCAGCTCACCGGCGTCGAACAGGTGCCCGTGCAGGGAGAGCAGCTCGGTGACGGCCGTCCGGTCGTCGGCGTTCAGTGCCATGGCCTTCCACCTCCGACGTGATCATGCCATCGGGCGGGGTCGGTCGCGGCGTGTTCGCCCGGTTCATCCGGCCGGCTCCACGTCGGGTGGGATCACCGCGACGGGGCACGCCGCGTGCAGCAGGACCGCCTGGGTCACCGAGCCGAGCATGCGGGCGGGGGCGAGGAGGCGGCGGCGGTGGCGTCCCACCACGACCAGTTCGGCGCCGCGCGACGCCGCGACGAGGTGGCCCGCCGCGTCGCCGGGGGGCGTGGAGAGGTCGGCCGGCACGTCCGGGTGCTGTGCGTGGTGGGGGCCCAGGAGGCCCGCGGCCAGGGTCCGGATCTCGTCCTCCACGGCGTCCTCGTCGACGGCCGGAGGCATGAGTTCGCCGGGCGCCGGCCAGATCTCCAACGGCGGCCAGGGGTGGGTGGCGATCACGTGCAGCCGGGCCTCGCGGCGGGCCGCCTCCGCGAACGCGAAGGCGAGCGTGGCCTCGGCGGGGCTGTCGACGTGCAGACCGACGACCACACGCCGACCGGGCGCGACGGGCGGCCCTTCGTGCACCTCGCGGCCCGGGCGCGGCACCACGACCACCGGGCAGGCGCTGTCGCGTGCGGCGGCCAGGCTCGTGGAGCCGAGCAACAGGGCGGCGAAGCCGCCGCGGCCCCGTGAGCCGAGCACCATCAGCTGGGCGTCGGCTCCGAGTTCCGGCAGGACCGCGGCCGGGAAGCCGTCCACCGCCAGGTAATCGGCGACCGGACGGTCGGTTCTGTCGTGCGGACGCGCCCTGACCTCCTCGAGCACCGGGTCCTCGGCCGGCGCCGGGGGTCCGGCGACCAGGGCGTCGGGCTGTGCCCAGGGCCCGTACTGCCGCACATGGACCACGCGCAGCGGTGCCGCGCGCAGCCGTGCGGCGGTCAGTGCCCAGTCCAGGGCGCGCAGGCTGTCGTCCGATCCGTCGACGGCCGCGATGACCGGCTCGGTGCTCATGGAATCCTCGCCTCCGGGACGCGGCTGTGTTCGGAGCTCAGAGCTCAGCCTGACGCAGAGGGCGGCCCCGGCGCGGGTTCACCGACCGCGTGTGCGGAGATCCGGCAGCGGGCGAGGACTCGGCGGGTGAGGACTCAGGTGAGGTCGAACTCCCCCTCCCGTGCCCCCGACACGAAGGCACCCCACTCCGCGGGAGTGAAGATCAGGGAAGGACTCTCGGGGCGGCCGCTGTTGCGCATCGCGATGAAGCCCTCCACGAAGGCGATCTGGACATCCCCGAGCCCTCGGCTGCTGGACTGCCACTCGGCGTTGCTGAGGTCCAGCTCCGGCTTGTCCCAGCCCGCCAGCGGGTGCTGCTGGATGGTGCTCTCGGCCACGTCCGTGCTCCTCCCGGTTCGTCGTCCGCGGCCAGCCTAGCGATCGCATCGCACGGCCGACAGGGCACGTTAGGGGGATGCGTTCAGGAGCTCGGCGGCCGGTCGCCGACCAGCCACATGGAGAAGAACTGCGACCCGCCGCCAGAGGCGTGCCCGAGCACCCGGCGGGCCCCGTCCACCTGGTGTTCCCCGGCCTGCCCGCGCACCTGGAGCGCCGCCTCCGCGAAGCGGATCATCCCGGAGGCGCCGATGGGGTTGGTGGACAGCACCCCGCCCGACATGTTGACGGGGAGGTCTCCGTCGAGTTCGGTCGCCCCGGCCTCGGTGAGCTTCCAGCCCTCGCCCTCGTCGGCGAAGCCGAGGTTCTCCAGCCACATCTCGCGCAGTGCGGGCACATACCGCTCGGGTACTACAACGACCCGGGAAAAACGGCGGAGACGTTCTTCGAGAAGGACGGCGAGCGCTGGGTGCTGCTCGGCGACATGGCGACGGTCGACGAGGAGGGCGTCGTCACCGTCCTGGGGCGTGGCTCGCAGTGCATCAACACCGGCGGCGAGAAGGTGTACCCGGAGGAGGTCGAGCAGGCGCTCAAGTCGCATCCGGACGTGTACGACGCACTGGTGGCCGGGGTCCCGGACGCGACGTGGGGCAACCACCTGGCGGCGGTGGTGCAGATGCGCCGGGCGCGGCGCATCCCTCCCTGGAGGACATCCAGGCCCACTGCCGGACACGGTTCGCGGGCTACAAGATCCCGCGCCAGCTGGTCGTCACGGAGGTCATCCGGCGCTCGCCGAGCGGCAGGGCGGACTACCGCTGGGCCAGGGAGGTGGCGGTGGCGGCGGACCGCTCCGGCCACCGGTGACGGGGGCGGGGCCTCTTACTTCCTTCTCACCGGGCCCCTTGCCGGGTCTGTGTTCCGGAAGCTCATGTGCGTCGCAGCCATGTCTCCGCTGCGGCGCCGGAACGGTTGGGCCGGACCGAACCGTTCTCCACGGAACACGCTGTCGCGAGGCCCCGGCCGTCAGGGCTCGGGCAGTTCAGGAACCCGAGCCCTGGGCGATCGGCGCAGAGGGTGGTCAGGTGCGGTAGACGGCGCTCTCCCGGTGGTCCGGCATCGCGCCGAGCCGCTCGAAGCGCTCCTGGACGTTGGCCGCGAAGGCCTGCTGCTCGGAGCCGGGGTAGCTCTGTCCGGTGCTCTGCATGGCCACCGCCAGGACACCGCTGATCGGCGCCCCGGGCGACGTACGCACCGGTGTGCACAGGAAGGTGAACTCCTGCGGCCGTGGATCGTCGTACGTGGTGAGGGAGACCTGGGACAGCGTGGTGGGTTGCCCGGTGCGGAAGGCGTCGTCCATCGCGTTGAAGACGCCTATGGCCTCCAGGCCGGGCAGCACCATCCGGCCGGGGCTGAACTGCGGGACCATCCCGAAGGCGGCGCCCTGCTTGCCGTTGGCGTAGCGCAGCAGGTGGTTGGGGCCCTCGGTGAGCATGATGGGGAAGGGTGCGCCGTCGAAGACGGCGAACAGCTCCTGCTGCTGGGCCAGCAGGCTGTCCCGCAGTTTGAAGTCGGACAGCAGGGTCTGGCTGAGTTCCTGCATGCCCTCGCGCAGGCCGCGGTCCCAGGCGCGGGGCTTGAAGTCGGCGACGCACACGGTGCCCAGGATCATGCCCGTGTTGTCGCGCAGCGGGGTGCCGAGATAAGAGCGCACGCCCAGGTCGTTGACGAGGGGGTTGCCTTTGAAGCGGGGGTAGTCGAAGACGTCGTCCAGGGCCAGTTGGGACCCCTGGGCCACCACATGGGGGCAGAAGCCGTAGTCGCCGGGGGCCTCCCGGGAGAGGTTGCTGAGGTCGAAGGCGATTCCACCGCCGTCGGGGTTCACCTTGTCGTCGGGCGACGCGGTGGGCACGTACATGCCGCGGAACATCTGCCGTTCGTCGTTGATGAAGTTGACCATGGCCAGAGGTGACTGGGTGAAACTGGCCGCCAGCCGCGCGACACGGTCGAACGTGGCCTCCGCCTCGACGGTGTTGAGGCCGAGAACCTGCAGTCGTAGCTTCCGTTGCTCACCCGCGAGCCGGGCCTGGTCAGGAGAGAGGGGATCCATGGGATCAGATGAAAGCAGAATCCCGGCTTCCGCGGATCGCCCCACCCGCTGATTTCCGTATCACTTGACTCACGCACAACGCCGCGCGGGCCCACGGGACTTGATCGAAGCTCCTCCGTGACCACCATGCCCGCGCGGGGATGTACAGGCGCCCAAACCGGGATTCTGTCCAAATATTTCCAGGTTTCAACCTACGGCGATCACTTCCCGCCATTCCTTGAGCGTCCATCGAGCGGAAACGATCCGGCGTACGACAATCGTGCGGCGGGCTGGTTTTCGACGTCGGCACATTCTCTCCGAACTGCCACGCGATGATCGAACTTTGGTTCGGATTCTCGTGGGCTGTGACGGACGGGACATGTCGCCGCTGGTGCGGCCCGTGTGTAATGGGTTCGTGTGATGCACCTGCGAGAGAGGGCACGGCAGCGTGGGGCAAGTACGGTTCGAGTTGCGGACCGCCCGTCATGAAAGAGAGCGACAGCGCCGTTTCGGCCAGGGCGCCGTGCGCGGTTTCCCGCCAAGATCCATGGCGCTTCTGACGGCCCGCTCTCCCGCCCCGACGAGGGCCTGTCCCACAACAGGCCCCGGGGGGCGCCGACCTGCTCGAGAAGCTCTCCTGTCCGACGGACGAGCTCGGTACGACGGCGTACCGGGCCCCTGAACGGACCGTCCCCTCCGCCCGGAGACGGGGGCCTGGCGGTAGGGCGGCGTGTCGGACGCCATGTTGCGTCCACCGCGCCGCCCTCGGTAATGCCGTGATGCCGCGCGAGCGGCCAGAAGGCCGTGCGGCAAGGTCAACTGCGCCAATACGGACAGTGGCGAACATCGAAGGAGTAACGTCATGAACAGGTCGGACGCGGACGCCCGGGCGGTGGCGGTGATCGGCGTGGCCTGCCGGCTTCCCGGCGCATCGGGAGCCGACGAGCTCTGGGCCCTCCTGAGGGACGGTACGGACGCCACCAGTGAGACCCCTCCGGAACGTTATGACGTGGACGCCCTCCACTCCCCCACCCCCGGACCGGGCCACATAGCCAGCCGCCGCGCGGGCTACGTGGACGGCATCGCCCACTTCGACGCCGAGTTCTTCGGGATGTCCGCCACGGAGGCGGTGGAACTCGACCCTCAGCAGCGGCTGTTGCTGATGACCGCCTGGGAGGCGCTGGAGGACGCGGGGCAGCGGCCCGACCTGCTGGCAGGCAGCCGGACCGGGGTGTTCGTGGGCAACGCCCGGGCGGACTACCTGGAGTTGGCCCTGCGCCAGGGCCCGGACGGCGCCACCGCCTCGCAGTTGAACAACTTCCGCTCGCTGCTGCCCGCCCGGATCTCCCACACCTTCGACTTCCGCGGGCCCAGTGTTGTCGTGGACACGGCTTGTTCCTCCTCCCTGGTCGCCGTCCACCAGGCCGTGCAGAGCCTGCGTTCCCGGGAGACCCCTCTGGCCCTGGCCGCAGGTGTGAACCTCAAACTGCGCCCGGACGAGGGCCTGGTGATGACACAGGCCGGCGGCATGGCCGCCGACGGGCGCAGCAAGTTCGGTGACGCGAACGCCGACGGCCACGCGCCGAGCGACGCCGTGGCGGTCGTCGTCCTCAAGCGCCTTGCGGACGCTGTCGCCGACGGCGACCGCATCCGCGCCGTCATCCAGGGCAGCGCCGTCGGCAACGACGGCCGCACCAGCGACTCGGTGCTCAACCCCTCGCTCCAGGGCCAGATCGACGTGCTGCGCTGGGCGTACGAGGACGCCGGGATCGATCCCGCCGACGTCGACTACGTCGAGGCGCACGGCTCCGGCTCGCCCGCGTTCGACCCCCTGGAACTGACCGCGCTGGGCCGGGTCCTGGGCGAGGGGCGCCCGGCTGACCGGCCACTGCTCGTCGGCTCGGTCAAGACGAACGTCGGGCACGCGGAGGCCGCCGGCGGCCTGGCCGGGCTGATCAAGGCGGTGCTCTGCCTGGAGCACGGGCAGGTGCCCGCCAGCCTGCACCTGTCGACGCCCAACCCCGAGGTGGCCTGGGACGAGCTGCCCCTGGTGGTGCCGACCGGACTCGTCGACCTTCCCGAGACGGGGCGGCCCACCGTCGCCGGCGTCTCCGGGCAGGGCTCCTCGGCTCTCAACGCACACGTGGTGGTCCGCAGCCCCGCCCCCGCCGAAGCCCCCGTCGCACCCCGCACCGCGCGAGGCCCGGCGCCCGCAGGCGCCGCACGCCCCACGCCGTACGTCCTGGTGCTCTCCGCGCGCAGCTCCGCCGCCCTGGAGGCACTCGCCCGGTCGTACGCCGTCCACCTCGCCCCCGGCGGCGCGGGGGCCGCGTACTCCGTGCGGGACATCTGCTACAGCGCGGCCACCCGTCGGCAGCATCACGAGCACCGTCTCGCGGTCGTCGGGGCGAGCCACGAGGAGCTGGTGGCCGCCCTGACCGGCTCCCCGGGGCTGGGCGGCAGACCGCTGTCGGCCGTCACCGAGCGCTACCGGAGGGGCGAGGACGTGGACTGGGGGGCGGTGTTCGGCGACCCGGGCCGCTTCGTCCCGCTGCCCACGTACCCGTGGCAGACCAAGCGGTACTGGCCCGGCGAGGAGCACGACGACGACGGTGGCGACCTGGCGTCCTGGGTGCTGCGCGAGCATGCCCGCACCGGCTTCGACGACAAGTCCACGCTCACCGACATCGGCATCGACTCCCTGGCCAAGCTGCGGATCATCGTCGAGCTGACCAAGCGGTCCAGCCAGGAAGTCGACCCCGAGGAGTTCGGCAGACTGCGCACCGTGGGTGAGCTGCGCCGGTGGACGCGCGAACTGGAGGCGGCCGCCCGATGAGCCACCCGGAGACCGCGTACGCCTGGTTCGCCCGCTCCGCCGACACCTACGGCGAGGACGCCGTCGCGCTGGAGGTGGACGAGGTCCGGCTCACCTATGCGCACCTGCGCGACCTGGCGGAGCGGCTGGCCGCCCGGCTGGTCCTCGCGGCGGGCGGCACCCCGCCGCGCAGCGTGGGCCTGCTGGCGAGCCGTTCGGTGACCGCGTACGCCGGGTATCTCGCGATCCTGCGGGCCGGCGCGACCGTCGTCCCCCTCAACCCCGAGCACCCCTCTGCCCGCACGGCCGAGATCGTGAAGGCCGCCGAGGTGGAGGTCGTGCTGGCCGACACCGCCGGGGCGGGCACCGACCAGGGGGTGCCCGACCTCACCGTGGGGCCCGACGAGCTGGCGGCCCTGTCGGAGGGGCCCGCGCCCGAACTGCCGTATCCGGCAACCGGACCCGACGACGTCGCGTACATCATCTTCACGTCCGGGTCGACCGGCACCCCCAAGGGCGTACCGATCCCGCACCGCAACATCGCGACCTATCTCGCCCAGGTCGCGCCGCGGTACGACATCGCACCCGGCAGCCGGCTTTCGCAGTCCTTCGAGCTGACCTTCGACGGCTCCGTGCACGATCTGTTCGTCGCCTGGGCGGGCGGCGGCACCCTCGTGGTACCGCGCCGCAGCCAGCTGCTGTCCCCGGTGAGGACCGTCAACTCCCTGCGCCTCACCCACTGGTTCTCGGTTCCGTCGCTGATCTCCTTCGCCTCCCGCCTCGGCACCCTGCATCCCGGCAGCATGCCCACCCTGCGGTGGAGCGTCTTCGGCGGCGAACCGCTCACCCTGGACGCGGCCCGTCAGTGGCGGGCCGCCGCGCCCGGCAGCCGTCTGGAGGTGCTGTACGGGCCGACCGAACTCACCATCTCCTGCACGGCGTACCGGTTCCCGGACGACCCGGCGAAGTGGCCCGACACCCCGAACGGCACCGCTCCGATCGGCACCGGCTACCCGATCCTGGACCTGCTGCTTGTCGACGAGGACGGCCGGCCCGCGGACAGCGGAGAGCTGTGTGTGCGCGGGCCGTTGCGGTTCCCCGGCTACCTCGACCCGGCCAACAACGCCGGACGCTTCCTGGACCCGGACGGACGGCCCGGCGGCGCCGGGCCGCTCACCGACCGGCACTGGTACCGCACCGGGGACCGGGTCGCCATGCGCGACGGGCACCTGATCCACCTCGGACGCACCGACCACCAGGTGAAGATCCGTGGGCACCGGATCGAACTCGGGGAGATCGAGGCCATGGTGCGGCAGCAGCCGGGGGTACGGGACGCGGTCGTCCTCGCGGTGCCCGCGCCGGACGGCGAGCCGGAGCTCCATGCCGCGGTGAGCGGCGACGGCTGCACGTCCGACGGGCTGTTCGCCGCCCTGGCCGAGCGGCTGCCGCCGTACATGCTGCCCCGCCGGATCGCCGTCCTCGATCAACTGCCGCTGAACGCCAATGGCAAGATCGACCGGCGGGCCCTGCTCGACGACCTCGGACACTCCCGCTGAACGAACCTGTCCGGGTCACGGCACCACAACGCCCCCTCCCCCGACGTCTGTTGTGAGGCAACCCACATGTACGACGCCATCGTGGTAGGCGCCCGCTGCGCCGGTGCGCCCACCGCCATGCTGCTCGCCCGCGCGGGGTACCGGGTGCTCCTGCTCGACAAGGCGCCCTCCGGCACGGACACCCTCTCCACCCATCTCATCCACCAGCCCGGGGTGGCGACGCTCGCCCGCTGGGGGCTGCTGGACTCGCTACGCGCCTCGGGGTGCCCGCCCCTGGACCGCGTGGTCTACGAGGTCGCCGACATCCGCCTCGAAGGCTGCGCCCGGGGCGTGGAAGGGCAGCGGGCGGGGTTCGCGCCACGGCGCCACGTCCTGGACGCCCTCCTGGTGGAGGCGGCGGCCGCGGCGGGCGTCGAGGTGCGCCACCACTGCCGGGTGACCGGACTGCTGCGCGACTTCAGCGGGCGGGTCGTGGGGGTGGAAGGAAGATCCGGGGAACACTCCTTCACCGAACGCGCACACCTCGTGATCGGCGCGGACGGCATGCGTTCCACCGTCGCCCGGCTCGCGCAGGCGCCGTACACAGTGGAGGATCCCCGGCTGACCTGCGCCTACTACACGTACTGGGCGGACGTCCCGGCCACCCTGGAGCTGTACGAGAGGCCGGGCAGCTGGGTGGCGGCCGTGGCCACCAACGACGCGGCGACGCTGGTCCTCGCCTACTTCCCGCAGTCCCGCTTCGAGGAGGTCCGCACCGACGCCCGGCGGGCCTACCTGGAACAGATCCGCACCACCGCGCCCGGCCTGTACGAGCGGCTCGCGGGCAAGGAGCCCCTGGAGCGGCTGCGCGGCACCGGTGACCAGCAGAACTTCTTCCGGCAGGCCGCCGGGCCCGGCTGGGTCCTGGTGGGCGACGCGGGGCACCACAAGGACTCCATCACCGCGCGCGGGATCAGCGACGCCTTCCTCCAGGCCGATGCCCTGGCCCGCAGGCTGGAGGGCCGGCTCGACGGCGACCCGGCCGGACTCGACGCCGCTCTGCGGGATTTCGCCAAGGAGCGGGACGAAGTGCTCACCCCGGGCTACGAGTCCACTCTCGGGGTGGCTCAACTCACACCGCACGAACAGCGGCTGTCCCTGCTGCGCGCCGTGCAGACGGATCCGGAATTGACCGCGATCTATTTCGACATGGTGGCCGGAATCGAGACGGCGGGCGCCCTCTACACCCCTAAACTTCTCGCTCTGCTGTGATATGTCCCCCCCACGTCCACCCGGACGGCGACAGCAGCGAATTCCGTGAACACACCTGGCAACTCGCATATGAAAGCCGTTAGTTGCCCTAAGCGGAAGCTGACGCTGCGCCATGATCCTGATACGGTTCAGCCTGATCGCCGACTCCGATGACGGTGAGGTCAAGTCGCCGCGCCGGGCTCAATCCGGCACTCGCACCGTCCCAACCGAACCAGTGCTTCGCTGCCGTACGAGGAATCAGATGCCAGGCACCCGCGACCGGCGGACACGTCATCGGTCCGCCCCGCGCAGATCTCTCCGATTCTCGTTCGTCCTGCCCTTCGTCGTGCCCGCCGTCTGCCTGACCGGACTGTGGGGGTACACGGCGGCCGGTCTCGTCGACGAGCACGTCCAGTCGCAGGCCGACGCGGACCACGACACGTCGGCCGCCCGGCCGGCCCAGGCAGTGCTCTCCGCCCTGCAGAACGAGCGCCGTCTGACCGCCGTCTGGCAGGCGAGCCGTACCGGCGTCGCGCGCAGCGACCTCGAGGCCACCCGGAAGCGGACCGACGCGGCCCTCACCGCCTACCGCGGCTCCTCGGGCCTGGACACCTCGACGCTGCGACGCCGGGCGAAGTCGCTCGACGACGCGCTGGCCGCGCTGTCCGACCGCCGCCGGGCGATCGACGCCCGCGCCCTGTCCGCCACCGACGCCTTCCAGTACTTCACCGACAGCATCTCCCAGGGCGTGTCGCTGGTGACCGCCGCCGTCCGCAGCGACAACGGGTCCCTCGCGCGGGGCGGCACCGCCACGGTCTCCCTGATGCAGATCACGGAGATGCTCTCGCGCCAGGACGCCCTGCTGTCCGGTGTCCTGCCCTCCGGGCGCATACCGGCGACGACCCGCGCCCAGTTCGCGGAGTACCTGGCGCTCCAGCGGGAGTTCAGTGCGGGCCTGACCGCCCGTGACCTGCCCGCCGGGGCGGCCGCCGGCTATGGGCAGATCACCGACGGCGCGCAGTGGACGACGCTGGGCACGCTCGGCGACTCCGTGGCGTCCGCCCAGGGCACGACGCTGCCTTCGAAGGCCTCGACATGGCCGGACACCGCGAGCGGTGTCCTGGGCGATCTGCAGTCGCTGGGCGCGGACTCCGTGCGGGGGCTCGCGGACGCCGCCTCGGACCGGGCCGACGAGCTGCTGCTGGGCATGCTCCTGGGCACCGCCGCCACCCTGGCAGCACTGGCCGGCGGCGCGGTGATCGCGCTGCGCGCCCGCCGCGCGACGCTCGGCCGGGCGTCCGAACTCCAGGCGCGGACCGAGGAACTGTCCCGAGCACTCCCCCAGTTGCTGGCCCGTATCGAGCGCGGCGAGCACGTGGACCCTGCCGTCCTCGGCCCGCAGGATCGCCAGGCCGGCGACGAACTGGAACGGCTGGCCGGGGCCATCGACCGGCTGGGCCGGGTCGCCGCGGACACCGCGATGCGTCAGTCGAGGGGCCGCGAGGGCACCGAGAAGGTCTTCGCACAGCTCATCCGGCGCACCCAGATCCTGATCCACCGTCTGATCTCGCTCCTCGACGACCTCGAGCGCAAGCACGAGGACTCCGACCTGCTGAAGGACATCTTCAAGGTCGACCACCTCGCGACCCGCGTGCGACGGCACGCGGAGAACCTGGTGATCCTCAGCGGTTCCCCGCCGAGCCGCCGCATGACCGCGCCGGTCTCCATCACCGACGTGATGCGCAGTGCGGTCGCGGAGACCGCACTGTACACGCGCGTGAAGGTGAAGAACCTGCCCGCGGAGCGGCGTGTCGCCCTCGCGGGCCGGGCCGTCGCGGACGTCACGCACCTGCTCGCCGAGCTGATCGAGAACGGCACGAGCTTCTCGCCGCCGGACACCCAGGTGTTCGTGAGCGCCACCAAGGTGGCCAAGGGGCTGGCCATCCATGTCGAGGACCACGGACTCGGCATGCCGCCCGACAAGATGGCGTACGCCAACGAGCTGCTCGCCCATCCGCCCAAGCTGGACATGACGTCCCTGGGCGAGGACCCGCGTCTGGGCCACTTCGTGGTCGCCCGGCTCGCCGAGCGGCACAAGATCAAGGTGGAGCTGCGCGACTCCGTCTACGGCGGCACGCTCGTCGTCGTCCTGCTGCCCTCGGAGCTGCTGGAGGATCTCCAGTCGCCTGTCCTCGACCAGCTCAGGTCGGCGGCCGCGGCGGCCGGCAACGTGCTTCAGAGCGAGCCCCGGGCCGAGGACAGGGCGCTCGCGGGCGCGGCCGTGGGAGCCACCGGGAGCGTGACCGCGTCGGCGGTCGTGGGAGCGGACGTGCTCACGCACTCCCGCATCGCGGACAACAGCGGCTTTCCCGAGTACGGAGGTGCAGGTCTGTTGCCGCCCGTGTCGGAACACCCGGTACCCCCTTCCGAGCCGGACCGGTGGGCCACGCCCCAGCAGACGGCCCCGGCACCACGGGGGGCGACCTCCGAGGCCGGGCCCGGGTACGCGGGGCCGTCCGCCGAGTACCGGGGGCCGTCCGCCGAGTACCGGGGGCCGTCGGCCGAGTACGCCGGTCCGTCGGCCGAGTTCAGCGGGCCGTCCGCCGAGTACGCCGGTCCGTCGACCGGGTACGCCCGGCCGCAGGCCGGACCCCCGCCGGAGCAGCAACGGCCGCAGACCGGACCCCCGCCGGGACAGCACCGGCCCCAAGCCGGGCCCCCGCCCGGACGTGAGCCCGGCGCGGGGCGCACCGCGCCCGCCGGGCAGCGGTCCGCGTTCGCCGGGCAGGCGTCCGCACCCGATGCGGCGCGCCCGCTGACAACGCCCCCGGTGCTGCCGCAGCGGACCCGGGGAGCCAGCCTCGCGCAGCAGCTGCGCAGGGAGGCAGCACAAACCCAGGGCCGGCCCGAGGGCGAAGAGGACAACGGCGTCGTCTCCCCGGAAGCGTCGGCGCGCGCGATGATCGCCATTCAGCAGGGGCTGAAGCGGGCCCGGATGTCCGATCCGGACGGGCCGGCCGGCGCGGAGGGCCGGCCGCAGGATTCGGAGGACCCCGGTGCCAATCGACTGTGAGGGAACGTTGAGCAATGACTGAGCAGGTACATCCCGGGCCGCAGCTGGACTGGCTCCTCGACGGCCTGGTGGACCGGATCCCGGAGATCCGCTGTGCCATCGTGCTGTCCGGGGACGGCCTCCTCATCGGCAAGTCGAAGGACCTGCGCCGCGACGACGCCGAGCACCTGTCGGCGGTGGGCTCGGGCATGCACAGCCTGGCCCGGGGCGCCGCCCGCCACTTCCACGGCGGGGAGGTCCAGCAGACGGTCATCCAGATGGAGAGGGCGTTCCTGTTCGTCACGGCCGCGGGCAAGGGTGCCCGGCTGGCCGCGATCGCCTCGGAGGAAGTGGACGTGGGGATGATGGCCTTCGAGATGGGCACGCTCGTCAAGCAGGTCGGCCAGTACATGAGCGCCGCGCCTCGCGTCCAGACACCGTCCGGCGGTCTTATTCAGGATGCGTGAACCGCGGTGGCTCGACGGTGCGGAGGCCGGGCGTCATTTACGGCCGTACGCCATCACGGGCGGGCGCACCCGCCACAGTCAGCACACGTTCACACTGATCACGCTGGTCGTCTCGCGGTCCGAGACTGAGTTCGAGTACGAGTACCTGGAGCCCGAGGCGGTCCAGATCCTCGAGCTGTGCCGGGACCGCGCGGTGGCGGTCGCCGAGATCGCCGCGCATCTGGACCTGCCGGTGAGTGTGGTGAAGATCCTGTGCGGGGATCTGCTCAACGCCTCGCTCATCATCGTCCAGTCGCCGCCCGGGCAGGACGACCAGCCGAGTGTGGAAATCATCGAAAGGGTGATGGATGGTATCCGTCAGCTCTGAGCCGGTCATGCCCACCGCGTTGAAGATCCTCATCGCGGGCGGTTTCGGCGTGGGCAAGACCACCATGGTGGCCGCGGTGAGCGAGGTGCCCCCGCTGGAGACCGAGGAACGCATGACCGAGGCGAGCCTCGGGGTCGACGACCTGACCGGGGTGGAGGGCAAGTCGTCCACGACGGTCGCCATGGACTTCGGCCGGATCACCATCGCGCCGGAGCTGGTGCTGTACCTGTTCGGCACGCCCGGGCAGGACCGGTTCTGGTTCATGTGGGACGACCTGGCGACGGGCGCGCTGGCGGCGGTGGTCCTCGCCGACACCCGCCGCCTGGACGCCTCGTTCGCCTCGATCGACTTCTTCGAGGCGCGGGAGATCCCGTTCGCGGTGGGGGTCAACTGCTTCGACGGGCGGCGGGACTGCACGGCCGAGCAGGTGCGGGCGGCACTGGCCCTGGACGCGTCGACACCGGTACTCCTGTGCGACGTACGGGACCGCAGCTCCAGCAAGGCGGTTCTGCTGGCGGTCCTGGAGGCGGCCCGGGCCCGGGCGGCGGCCCGTCTGACCCCCACGGGCGGCTGACGGCCGAGGCCACCCCCTCAGGCCCGCTCAGCCCGCGAAGAAGGCGTCCACCCGCGCGGCGAAGTGCTCGGGGTCGTCCAGCCACGGGTAGTGCCCGGCGCCCGGCTGGACCGTGAACTCGGCGCGCGGGAAGAACTCGGTGACACGGCGGGCGAGTTCGGGGCGGGGACCGCCGTCGAGTTCGCCCGCGTACACGAGGACGGGCGCGGTCAGTCGGGCGAGCGCGGCCAGGGTGGCGGGCGGGTGGAAGGCCGCGTCGGAGAGGAAGAAGTCGGCCGCCGCGTCGTTGGCCTGCCCCGCCCGTTCCGCGACGTGCTCCTGCGCCGCAGCGTCCCACCGGCCGTAGAAGAAGGGTTTGACTTCCTCCCCCGTCTGAAGGCGGGGGATTCCTACGGCTCGCGCTGTAGGGTTTCCTGCTTCGTCGCCGACTGCCCGCCCGGAGTGCTCCGTTGAGGTCTTACACCAGCTCCACAGGCCGACACCGCCAGCCCGGCGGCCAGAAGGTTCTTCGCGGCGTTCCCGTCGCGGTCGTGGGTGACGCCGCAGTCGCACGTCCAGGTACGGACGTGCAGTGGCATCCTGGCCTGCAGCCTTCCGCAGGCCGAGCACAGCTTGGAGGAGGGAAACCAGCGGTCGACGGCGATCACTTCACGGCCGCACCACTGGGCCTTGTACTCCAGCATGCTGCGGAACTCGCTCCATGCCGCATCGGAGATGGCGCGGGCGAGCCTGCCGTTCTTGAGCAGGTTGCGAACGGTGAGGTCCTCGATCACGATCGTTTGATTTTCACGAACGAGCCGAGTGGTGAGCTTCTGCAGATGGTCACGCCTGCGGTCGGCGATGCGGGCGTGGATACGGGCGACCTTCCGCCGTGCCTTGGCCCGGTTGGCGCCGTCACCCTTGGCTTTGCGAGACAGTTCCCGCTGGGCTTTGGCAAGCCGGGCCCGGTCCTTGCGCTCATGCCGGGGATTGGTGATCTTCTCCCCGCTCGAGAGAGTCAGCAGATGGTCCAGGCCGGCATCGACGCCGACCGCCGTATCCGTGGCGGGCAGCGCCCTGATGCCGGGATCTTCCACGAGGAGGGACACGAACCAGCGTCCGGCCGCGTCCTGGGACACCGTCACCGTGGAAGGCTGCGCGCCTTCGGGCAGTGGCCGCGACCACACGATGTCCAGCGGCTGGGTCATCTTCGCCAGCGTCAGCTCACCGTCACGGAAGCGGAACGCGCTGGTGGTGTACTCGGCGGATTTGCGGGACTTCTTCCGCGACTTGAAGCGCGGGTACTTGGCCCACTTGGCGAAGAAGTGGGTGAACGCCGTCTGCAGGTGGCGCAGTGCCTGCTGGAGCGGGACGGAGGAGACGTCGCCCAGGTACGCCAGTTCCTCGGTCTTCTTCCACGCCGTCAGCATCGCCGAGGTGGCGTTGTAGGTGATCCGCTCGGCCCGCAACGTCCACGCCTCGGTACGCGCCGCGAGGGCGAGGTTGTAGACCTTCCGCACGCACCCGAACGTGCGCGACAGCTCCGCTGCCTGCGCATTTGTCGGGTAGAAGCGGTACTTGAACGCCCGCTTCACGCCAGTGGCCATGCCTCACAAGATATCAGATCAGCTTGTGACTTTCTGACGGTTTGTCGGGGGTCGACGCCGAATCGCCGTGGCGGCGATTCGGCTTCCCCCTGCCCTGCTCCGCAGGAGTCCGATTCCTTCCTCCGCTTGAACGCGGAGGTTTCCTCGGAGGTTTCAGATGAAGACCGGGTCGAACTCGCCGTCTCCCTTCAGCCAGGCCTCGAACGCCGGGAAGGCTTCCTCGAACCAGGACTCGCCCTCGCGCAGCCTCGCCGGTCGACGATGTGGAGGCGCTGCGCGAGCACCTCGGCCTGGAACGCATGGACATCCTCGCGCACTCGGCGGGCGGCAGCCTCGCCCTGCTCTACGCGGCCCGGTTCCCCGAGCGCGTCGCCCGGCTCGCCCTGATCACCGTCACACCGTGGGCGCTCGGGATGCCCGCCACGGCCGAGGACCGGCTCGAGGCCTGCCCGGATCCGCGCAGATCGAGCAGCACCAGCTGCCGCCGGTGGTCGAGCCCGCCGAGATCCCCGAGGTAGGCGGAGGCCCGCATCGGTCCACCGGGCAGCACGACGAGCGGTTCCCCCTCTCCCCGCAGGTGGTAGGCGAGTCGGGTCCCGTCGCAGGCGTCAAAGCTCGGCATGCACCTGATCTTCGCGGCGGGGGCGGCTTCGCCGCAAGAAAGTTTCGGTCGGGCTCTTGCCTCCGGCCGAGCGGGCTGGATTACTGATCCTCGGCGTCTACCGAATGATCGGTCGACCGGTTCGTGACGATTGCTTGTGATTGCTAGGGAGGCGTCCCCATGGCAGACGCTCAGGGCCTGCTGGACGCGGGGGAACGGCTCGGCGCTCAGGCGCTGCGGGCCCTGCAGCTGGAGCGGCTGCGGGCCTCGCTGCGACATGCCTACGAGCACGTGCCCTTCTACCGTGAGTCCTTCGACAAGGCGGGGATGCGGCCGGAGGACTGCCGTACGCTCGCGGATCTCGCCCGTTTCCCGTTCACCGTGAAGGCGGACCTGCGAGAGCAGTACCCGTACGGCATGTTCGCCGTCCCCAGGGAGCGGATCCGCCGCATCCACGCCTCCAGCGGCACCACCGGACGGCCCACGGTCGTCGGGTACACCGACAACGACCTGTCGATGTGGGCCGACATGGTGGCCCGGTCCATCCGCGCGGCGGGCGGCCGGCCCGGTGACACGGTGCATGTGGCGTACGGCTACGGCCTGTTCACCGGCGGCCTCGGCGCGCACTACGGCGCCGAACGCCTCGGCTGTACGGTGATCCCCGCCTCCGGTGGCATGACGGCCCGCCAGGTGCAGCTGATCCAGGACCTCCAACCCGGCGTCATCATGGTCACCCCCTCGTACATGCTCACCCTGCTGGACGAGTTCGAGCGCCAGGGCGTCGATCCGCGCACCACTTCCCTGCGCGTCGGCGTCTTCGGAGCCGAGCCGTGGACCGAGGAGATGCGGCGCGAGATCGAGGAGCGGTTCGCGATCGACGCGGTGGACATCTACGGCCTGTCGGAGGTCGTCGGCCCGGGTGTGGCGCAGGAGTGCGTCGAGACCAAGGACGGCCTGCACGTGTGGGAGGACCACTTCTACCCGGAGATCGTCGATCCCATCACCGGCGAAGTATTGCCGGACGGTGAGGAGGGCGAGCTGGTCTTCACCTCCCTCACCAAGGAGGCCATGCCCGTGATCCGGTACCGGACGCGGGACCTGACCCGGCTGCTGCCCGGCACGGCGCGGGTCTTCCGGCGCATCGAGAAGATCACCGGACGCAGCGACGACATGGTCATCCTGCGCGGGGTCAACCTCTTCCCCACGCAGATCGAGGAGATCGTGCTGCGCACCCCGGGCGTGGCCCCGCACTTCCAGCTCCGGCTGACCCGCGAGGGCCGGCTCGACGCGCTGACCGTGCGGGCCGAGGCCCGGCCCGGCGCCACCCCGGAGCAGCGTGAGACGGCGGCGCTCGCCATCGCGGCGGCCGTGAAGGACGGGATCGGTGTCTCGGTGGGGGTCGAGATCGTCGAACCGGAGTCCCTGGAGCGGTCCGTGGGCAAGATCAGGCGGATCGTGGACCTGCGGCCCCGCTAGGGCCTGTCTGCGGGAGCTGCCGACGGTCTCAGGAGCCGAACCGGTCCCGCAGCTCCCGCTTCAGGATCTTCCCGCTCGCATTGCGCGGCAGCTCGTCCACGAACAGCACCCGCTTGGGCGCCTTGAAGTGCGGCAACTTCTCGCGCACGTGGTCGATCAGTTCGACCTCGGTCACCTCGCCGCGCTGTACGACGACCGCGGTGACCGCCTCGATCCACCGCTCGTCCGGCAACCCGATCACCGCGGCCTCGGCGACCCGCTCGTGGGTGTACAGGGCGTCCTCGACCTGCCGCGAAGCGACCAGTACGCCGCCGGAGTTGATGACGTCCTTCACCCGGTCGACGATGGTGAAGTACCCGTCGGTGTCCCGCACGGCGAGGTCCCCGGAGTGGAACCAGCCGTCGCGGAACGCCTCGGCGGTCTCCTCCGGCTTCTCCCAGTAGCCCTCGCACAGCTGCGGTGACCGGTAGACGATCTCTCCCTGCTCCCCGTCGGGCACGTCCTCGCCGGACTCGTCGACGAGCTTCGCCTCCACGAACAGCACCGGACGCCCGCACGAGTCCATGCGTCCCTTGTGCTCGTGGGGCCCGAGCACCATGGCGAGCGGGCCGATCTCGCTCTGCCCGAAGCAGTTGTAGAACGCGAGCTTCGGCAGCCGCTCCTTGAGGCGCTCCAGGACGGGCACCGGCATGATCGAGGCGCCGTAGTAGGCCTTGCGCAGGCCGCTCAGGTCGCGGGTGGCGAAGTCGGGGCGGTTCGCCAGTCCGATCCAGACCGTGGGCGGCGCGAACAGGCTGTCGGCGCGGCCCGCCTCGACCAGGTCGAAGAGCCGGTCGCCGTCGGGCGCGTCCAGGATGACGTTCTCCGCGCCGACGGCGAGGTAGGGCAGCAGGAAGACGTGCATCTGCGCCGAGTGGTAGAGCGGCAGCGCGTGCACCGGCCGGTCGCCCGCGCTCAGGTCGAGGGCGGTGATCGCGCTCAGGTACTCGTGCACCAGGGCGCGGTGCGTCATCATCGCGCCCTTGGGCAGCGCGGTCGTGCCGGACGTGTACAGCAGTTGCACCAGGTCCTCCCCGCGCGGTTCCTCGCCGTCGTACCGCTCGGTCGCGGCGAGCCGCGCGAGCAGCGAGTCGTCCGCGTCACGCAGCGGCAGCCGCCGTACGCCCTGCGGGAGATTCCCCGCGAGGTCAGGGTCCGCGAGGACGAGGGAACAGCCGGACTGGTCGACGATGTACGCCAGGTCGTCGCCGGTCAGGTTCTGGTTCACCGGTACGTGCACCAGTCCGGCGCGGGCGCAGGCCAGGAAGGCGATCAGACAGGCGTCGGAGTTGTGGCCCAGGGCGCCGACCCGGTCGCCTGGGGAGAGCCCTGCCTCCCGCAGGGCGCGGGCGGCGCGCGAGACGGCGTCGTCGAGTTCCGCGTAGGTCCACGACCGGTCGCCGTAGCGGATCGCCACCCTCGCCGGGGTGCGCCGGGCGCTGCGCCGCAACGTGCCGTCGACCGTGACGCTTCGTCCCGCCGTCATGTCCCGCTCCTTCGTGTCCGGCCCTGGCGCGATCCTCGCCGGGCTCGTGGGGCAGGTCAAGCAGCCGTAAACAAGGAGCGGGTACCGCCTTCCCAGTACGGTTCGCGCAGTCGTCGTTTGTACAGCTTGCCGTTGGGGTCGCGGGGCATCGTCGCGACGAAGTCGACGCCCTTGGGCCGCTTGTAGCCGGCGAGTTGCCGTGCGCAGTCCGTGGCGAGTGCCGGGCCGGGCTCGTGGCCTGCGGCGGGTTCGACGACCGCCTTGACCTCCTCGCCCCAGTCGTCGTGCGGGATGCCGAAGGCGGCCGCGTCGGCGACGGCGGGGTGGGTGAGGAGCGCGGCCTCGACCTCGGCGGGGTAGATGGCTGTCCTTGGACCCGAAGTGGTAGAGCACCGCGGCCTTCGAGACCCCCGCCGCCTCGGCGATCGCGGAGAGCGAGGTCGCCGGATAGCCCCGGGTGGAGACCAGGTCGATGGTGCACTCGATGAGCTGGCGGCGCCGGGCCTGCTCGGTGAAGGTGGGAGTGCCGTCCCCGCGGCCGGATCCCGTCACGCCCGTGCACCGACCGGCAGCGGCTCCCCCAGGTCTTCCAGCACCGCCATCGCCGCGTTGTGCCCGGGCACGCCGCTCACCCCGCCGCCGCGCACCGCGCCCGCGCCGCACAGCAGGACGTTCGCGTGCCGGGTCTCCACGCCCCAGCGGCCCGTGCCTTCCTGGGCGTACGGCCAGGCCAGTTCGCGGTGGAAGATGTTGCCGCCCGGCAGCCGCAGGTCGCGCTCCAGGTCGAGCGGGGACCTGGCCTCGATGCAGGGACGCCCGTCCGCGTCGGTGGCCAGGCAGTTCTCGACCGGCTCGGCGAGGTGGGCGTCCAGTTGCGCCAGCGTCGTCTTCAGCAGCTCCTCGCGTACGGCGTCGTTGTCCTCCTCGAAGAGCCGGGCGGGGGTGTGGAGGCCGAAGAGGGTGAGGGTCTGGTAGCCGCGCTCGACGAGGTCGGGGCCGAGGATGGTGGGGTCGGTGAGCGAGTGGCAGTAGATCTCGGACGGTGGCGCGGCGGGCAGTGAACCGGCGGCGGCCTGGGCGTGGGCGGTGGCCAGTTGCTCGTATCCCTCGGCGATGTGGAAGGTGCCGGAGAACGCCTCGCGCGGGTCGACGCCGGTGTCGCGCAGCGCGGGCAGCCGGGTGAGCAGCATGTTCACCTTCAGCTGGGCGCCCTCGGCCGGGGCCGGCGGGGTGTCGCCGGTGAGCCGGGCCAGCTCCTGCGGGGAGGCGTTCACCAGGACGTGCCGGGCGAAGACGGTGCCCTCCCCGTCCGCGCTCCTGAACGTGACCTCGGCGGCGCGCCCGTCGGTGTCGATCCGTACCGCCTCGCGCCCGGTGGCGACGACCGCCCCGGCGGCGCGCGCGGCCGTGGCGAGCGCGTCGGTGAGGGCGCCCATGCCGCCGACGGGGACGTCCCAGGCGCCGGTGCCGCCGCCGATGACGTGGTAGAGGAAGCAGCGGTTCTGCTTCAGGGAGGTGTCGTGGGCGTCGGCGAAGGTGCCGATGAGCGCGTCGGTGAGGACGACTCCGCGGACCAGGTCGTCGGTGAAGCGGGCCTCGATCGCGGCGCCGATCGGCTCCTCGAACAGGGCCCGCCACGCCTCCTCGTCGTCGATGCGGCGGCGCAGGTCGTCACGGGTGGGCAGCGGCTCGGTGAGCGTCGGGAACACCCGCTGGGCCACCCGCCCGGTCATGCCGTAGAAGCGCTGCCAGGCCTCGAACTCACGGTCGGCGCCGGTGAGCCGGGCGAACGCCTCCCGGGTGCGCCGCTCGCCACCGCCGACGAGCAGCCCGGTGGGGCGCCCGTGGCGCTCGACGGGGGTGTACGACGAGACGGTGCGCGCCCGCACGCGGAAGTCCAGCCCCAGGTCCCGCACGATCTTCCGGGGCAGCAGGCTGACCAGGTAGGAGTAGCGCGACAGCCGCGCGTCGACCCCGGCGAACGGGCGCGTGGACACGGCGGCGCCGCCGGTGTGGTCCAGCCGCTCCAGCACGAGCACGGATCGCCCGGCCCGGGCCAGATAGGCGGCGGCCACGAGGCCGTTGTGGCCGCCGCCGACGATCACGGCGTCGTATCGCTCGTGCCTCGGGTTTCCCTCGTGTCCTTCGCGTGCAGGCATGCTTCTTCGTAGCACGCGAAGATCCGGATCGGCCAGAGACGGGCCGGACGGCGCCGGATCAGCCGACGTGCCGGCCGACCCTGTCCGGTGCGGGCCGTGCGCCGGGGCCGAGCCGGGCCATGGCGCGCAGAACGTGCTTCGGGGGCAGTTGCCAGCGCACGCGTGCCGGGATGCTGCGCAGCAGGGTGCCGGTCAGGCGCAGCCGCCGGGTGACCGCCGCGGGGCTCGGGGCGGGGCGGCCGTAGAGTTCGTGGGCGCACGGGGGCAGGGCGGCGTACGCCAGGTTCGCCACGCGCCGCCACAGCAGGGCGCGCATCGGGACCAGCAGCGGGTGGATCGGCGGGCGCCGCAGGAAGTCGTCCACCTCGCGGGCCTCGGGCCCGGCGGCGAGTTCGGGTCGTACCTTCTCGAAGTACGCGGCCAACTCGGCCTGGCTCGCTGGGACTTGCTCGGGGTCGAGTCCGACGAGGGCGGCGGCGGCCCGGTTCTCACGGAGGTACCGGTCAGCCTGTGCCTCGGTGAGCAGGAACCCCGAGCGGCGCAGGACGTGGAGGTAGGAGTCGATCTCGGCGCAGTGCACCCACAGCAGCAACCCGGCCTCGTCGACGGAATACCGCTCCCCCGTGTCGGGGTCCGTGGCGCCGAGCATGCCGTGAATCTTCCGCACCCGCGCCGCCAGCCGCTCGGCGGCCTCGGTGGTGCCGTACGTGGTCGTCCCGACGAAGTTGGCGGTGCGCATCAGCCGGCCCCAGGCGTCGCGGCGGAAGTCCGAGTTCTGCAGGACGCCGCGCACGGTGAGCGGATGCAGGGCCTGGAGGTAGAGCGCGCGGATACCGGCGACCCACATCATGGGGTCGGCGTGCATCTGCCAGGTCACCGAGGAGGGCCCGTAGAACCCCGGATCCGCGTCCACCCGGCCAGTGTGACCTCGCCCGCCGGGCTCCATCAACCCACCGTCCACCGCGGTACGCCGGCTCGGCGACCGGGCCTGCCGTGCTGACATGTCAGCACGGCCGCCCTGATCCGGACGACAGGCCCCAGGCCTCAGTTCACCGCCTGCTTCACGAGCGCGCCGATCCTCGCCTCGTCGGCGGTGGTCAGCTCCTTCAGGGCGTAGGAGGCCGGCCACATGGTGCCGTCGTCGAGGTTGGCCTTGTCACTGAAGCCGAACGTCGCATAGCGGGACTTGAACTTCTCCGCGCTCTGGAAGAAGCAGACGACCTTGCCGTCCAGGGCGTACGCGGGCATCCCGTACCAGAGCTTCGGGGCGAGCTCCGGCGCGCTCTCCTTGACGACGGCGTGGATCCGTTCGGCCGTGACCCGGTCCGACTCCTGCATCTCGGCGATCTTCGCGAGCACGGCGGCCTCGTCCTCCGCCGCCTTGGCGGCCTTGGACCCGCGGCGCGCGGACGCCTTCAGCTCCTGGGCGCGCTCCTTCATCGCGGCCCGCTCCTCGTCCGTGAATCTTTCGGACGTCCTGTCGGCCGCGGTGGTGCTCTTGGCGGGCTTCTGTGCGTCCTTCACAGCGGGTTCCCTCCGGGTGTGCGGATCATGGATGTATGCAGTATCGGTGTTGAGATCGCTCGCCGGCTCGTCCTGGCCGGTGGCGGCGGGCGTCATCCCCACGCGCCGGCGATCTGGCGGGTCGTGGCGTTGAGCCGGTTGAACAGGTTGGTGACGCCGATCATCAGGACGATCGCCGCCAGCTGCTTCTCGTCGAAGTAGGTGGCGGCCGTGTCCCACACCTCGTCGCTCACCGCGTCGGGACGGTCGGCCAGCCGCGTCGCGGCCTCGGCCAGCGCGAGTGCCGCCCGCTCCTCCTCGGTGAAGTACGGGGTCTCCCGCCAGGCGGCGACCGCGTCCAGCCGCTCGTCGCTGACTCCGGCCTTGCGGGCCGTCTTGGCGCCGCCGACGACGCAGGCGCTGCATCCGTTGATCTGGCTGACCCGCAGATGCACCAGCTCCAGCGTCTGCCCGTCCACGCCACCGGACTGCACGGCCTTGAGGATCTCCTGGATGGGCTGCATCGCACCGGACAGGACGACGGCGGGGTTCTGCATACGGGACTGCATCTCAGTGTTCTCCTCTTTCTGTCGGTGCCCCGCTGTCGTCGGGGCGTGACTCCATGACAGCCGGGCCGGCTTGCTCCGGCCACGGCGATGGGACACCGTGGGACAGCTGAAACGACCTTGACCAGCGGTGACTTGGCTCGGGACACTTCTGCCGGAGCGGGACGGGAAACGGGGGGAACGGGTGGACGCGCAAGCACATACGGCGAAGGCCGACCCACAGGAGGAGCTGGCGGCCCGGCTGCGCCTGCTCCAGGAACTGTCCGGGCTCGGCGTAAGGGCCCTCGCGCGGGACACCGGCCTCAGCTCCTCGTCGCTGTCGCGCTACCTCAACGGGCAGACCGTGCCGCCCTGGCCCGCGGTGGTCGCCCTCTGCCGCCTCGTCAAGCGCGACCCCCGGCCCCTGCGCCCCCTGTGGGAACGGACCTCGAACCCGTTGCCGGCGCCCCCGAGGAGCACCCGCCAGGTCCGGCCGCTGACCCGCAACGATCTGCCGCGCGACGTGCCCGACTTCACCGGACGGGAGGCCCGGCTCGCCGCCGTGCTCGCCGCGGTGGACAGCCATCGGGTGGTCTCCGTCGACGGCATGGCGGGCGTCGGCAAGACCTGTCTGGCGGTGCACGCCGCGCACCGGCTCGCCGCCGGCTTCCCGGACGCCCAACTCTATGTGGATCTGCACGGGTTCACCGAGGGCCGGCCCCCGCTCGACCCCGACTCCGCGCTGCGGATGCTGCTCGGCGCGCTCGACGTCCCGTCGGAGAAGGTCCCGCAGGAGGGCATCGAGCAACTGGCCGCCTGCTGGCGGTCGGAACTGGCCCGCCGACGGGTCGTCGTGGTCCTCGACAACGCCGCCGACGCCGACCAGGTCCGCCCGCTGCTGCCCGGCGCCGGCCCCTCCGTCGCCCTGATCACGAGCCGCAACCGGCTCCTCGGCCTGGACGAGGTGCCCCCCGTCTCGCTCGACGTGCTGAGCCCGCAGGAGAGCGCGGAGCTGCTGGCCCGTGCCAGCGGCGACCCCGTCGGGCCCGAGGGCAGGCTCGCCCGCGATCCGGAGTCCGCCGCCGAGGTGCTGCGGCTGTGCGGCCATCTGCCGCTGGCCCTGCGGCTGGCCGCGGCACGACTGCGGCACCGCCCGGGCTGGACCGTGGGCATCCTCGTCGAACGGATGGCGCAGGGGGTGAGCGAGTTCGACGCCGCGTTCAGCGCGGCGTTCGCCATGTCGGTGCGGCAGCTGAACCGTTCCCAGGCCCGCCTGTTCCGGATGCTGGGCCTGCTGCCCGGGGAGTCCTTCGACGAGTACGTGGTGGCGGCCCTGGCGGACGTGCCGCTGCGCAGCGCGCAGGCGATGCTGGAGGACCTGCTCGACGCGCACCTGGTCCAGCAGCCGACGGCGGGCCGCTACCGGCTGCACGACCTGGTGCACCAGCACGCGCGCCGGGCCGCGGCGGAACAGGACTCGGCGGACGAGCGGGAGCGGGCACTGGGCCGGGTGCTCGGCTACTACGTGCACGCGGCGGCCGCCGCCGACGCCGCCATGCCGTTCGTGTCGCCCGGCCGAGCGGCCTCCGCTGGGCCGCCTCCGGCCGAGCTGCCACGGTTCCCGGACAAGAACGCGGCCTTCGCCTGGCTCGTCACCGAGTACGGAAACGTCATCGCCGCCTTCGAGACGGCGGCCGCCGTCGGGGCCGACGTGCACGTGTGCGAGCTGCCGCGCTTCCTGCGGGCCTACTTCGCGCGGCGCTGCGGCACGACGCATCTCAATGTCCTCTTCGAGCGCTCGCTCGCCGCCGCCGAGCGCCTGGGCGACCCGCTGCGACTGGCCGAGGCGCACAGCGATCTGGGCTTCGCGCGCTACAACGCGGGCCGGATGGCGGAGGCCGCCGCCGCGTACGGGGCGGCGGCACTCCGGCTGTCCGAGGCGGGTGACGCGCGGGCGGAGGCCGAACTGGCCATGCGCCGCGGCTGTCTGACCTGGGACGCGGGGCACGTCGAGGAGCCGCTCGAACTGTTCCGGCTGGCGGGGAAGTTGTACGAGCAGGCCGGTTGCCCGACGGGCGTGGCCGACGCGGCCGCGTCGGAGGCCTGGGCGATGCTGCAGCTGGGGCACCGTGAGGAGGCGGCGCAGCGGGCCCGGGAGGTGCTGGGCATCCCCCACACCGACCCCGCGTGGCCGCCCGCTCTGACGGCCAGGATCACGCTCGGCGTGGCCATCGCCCGCGAGGAGCCCGACGAGGCGGCGGAGCACCTGCGCCATGCGCTGGCGGTGGCCCGCGACGACGGGCACCTTCACAATCAGGCGTGGTGCCTGAACTGCCTGGGCGTGGCGCTGCGGCAGATGGGCCGGTACGAGGAGGCACTGGCCGGCCACCGGGAGGCGTTCGCGCTGCTCGACGAGCTGTTCGAGGAACACTGGAAGATCCATTTCCTCAACGGCTATGCCGAGACCTGCCGGCTCGCGGGACTGACCCAGGAGGCCCTACGGCTGCACCGGCAGGCGCTGGAGCTGGCCCCGAGGCTGGGAAACCGGCACGAGGAGGTGCTGGCCCACGAAGGCATCGCGACCGTGCTCGACCGGACGGATCCGGCGGAGGCCGCCGAGCACCGTGCGGCGGCGCAGGCCGTCCTGCGGGAGTTCGGCCCCGGGGCTTAGGGGTCCTTGCACTATGAGCGCCCGATGAGGTCGCGTGGTCTGGTGCCGTGGTCGCAAGAATCCACCGACCGGCAAGGATCTGCGCTCGGCGCTGTTGTCCTGCCGAGCAGCCTCCGGCCGTGCGCACCGCCCCGGCGGGCGACGGGCCGGTCGGTCTCCCGAGCGCCCGTGTGCCGCCTGCCGGGGCGAGTGCCGCGTCACAGAACGGCGACGGTCTCCTGGCGGGCGTAGCTGAACCCGTCAGTGTCGAAGTAGAAGACGGCGACCTGCACCTTGTCTCCCTTTGCGAAGTGTGAACCCACGGCCGGGCGCAGTGTGACCTGCGCGATGTGGCTGTCGTAGTCGCAGACGAGCTTGTCCTTCTTGATGGTCCCCGCGGCGATCGACTCGTCGTGGGTGCCCCGGCCGAGCGCCGTCGCGTTGGCCACGAGCTCGTGGTCCATGCCGGGGTCGCAGGAGTAGGTGACCTTCACCTGCAGGCCCGGGGCGTGGAACGACACCTTGTCGATGGCCAGCAGGTTGGCCTTCGCCGCCGCCGAAGGTGCGCCCGCCAGGACGCCCGCACCGACCATGACAGCGGTGGCCGCCGTCCCGGCGAGGCGTCGCCGGAGACCGGATGACTTCATCGGTTTCTTCCTTCCCCCTTGCGCGGTCACCCTTGGTCGAGGTGTGGAGGAGTTCTCCAACTGGGCGGGTGACTGCGACAGTTGATCGAATTCCGATCTGGATGTTACGTGATCTTTGAGAGTTATGGTGCCGGATGCCAGTTCTGAGGTTTGCCCGGCCCGATCACCCCTCCGTCACCACCCCGGGCGGCAGGTTGAACGGCGTGACCACCTGGATCGGCGAGGGAAGACGGGGCCCTTCCTCGGGGAGCGCGCCGTGCGCCCGCATGACCGTCTGGCAGGCGTGGCGCATGTCCTGGCGCAGGTCGTGGTGGAGGACGGCGGAGATACGGTGTTCCCGCAGCAGGCGGGTGTTGTCGTGGTCGAGGTCGTGCGCGATGAAGACGGCCGGGGCGCGGCCGAGTGTCGCGAAGGCTTCCACGGTCGCCGCGTTGCCACCGCCGATGGAGTAGACGGCGTTGATGTCCGGGTCCTGTTCCAGCGCGGCCAGGACCAGGTCGCGCTGGGTGGCGTCCAGGCCGTCGCTGTCGGTGACCTCGACCACGGTGCGGTCGGGGCAGGTCATCCGGAGCGCGCCGCGGAAGCCCATCTCGCGTTCCTCCTCGCCGCGGAAGAAGCCCCGGCTGATGGTGACCAGCACCTGGCCCCGGCGGTTCCCCAGCCACTGGTCGAGGAGGTACGCGGCGGTGGCTCCCGCGGCGCGGTTGTCGATGCCGACATAGGCGAGGCGTGCACTGCCGGGCAGGTCCGTCACCAGGGTGACCACGGGGATCCCGGCCGCCACCAGCCGGCCGACGGCGTCGGTGATCTCGGGCAGGTCCGGGGCCTTGAGGATCACGCCCTGGGTGCCGCGCCGGGCGATCCGGTCGAGAACGCGGACGAGCTCCGCGGGCGGGCAGGTCTCGCGGAAGTGGAAGCGGGAGCGGACGACCGCCGGGTGCAGGGAGGGCAGTTCGGCCTCGAGGGCGTCGCGCACCGCGGTGGAGAACCGGGCCGGGGTCTGCATCACTATGTCGATCATGAAGGTGCGGCCGCCGATGCGGACCTGCGTCCGCTGCCGGTCCAGGTCCCTGATCGCCTGGTGCACCTCGCGCGCCGTGCTCTCCCGTACTCCGCCCCGATGGTTGAGGACGCGGTCCACGGTGGCCTGGCTCAGTCCGGCCTGACGGGCGATCTCGCGGATCGTGTACGGGTGTCCCATGGCTGTTCCCGGAAGTGGAGGAGGGTGATGGCCCGTGATGATGGTTTTTTGATGGTCTCCTGATTGTTGATTGAAGGGTCCGGGTTCACAAGACTGGCGGAAACGACGGCACTGCGAAAGGACTCCGCGATGTCTCTCACCACCGCGGGACCCGGGACCTGGCTACGCGAGGAGGACTGCGACCTCGACGCCTTCCGCTCCCTGGTCGACGGGCGCACCGATCCGGCGGAATACCCGCTCGCCGACGGGGTCGAGCAGAACGTCCTCCTGTACGACAGCGACCGGCTGCGGGGCGCCGGGCCGGAGCAGGTACGGACGGAGTGGGTGCGGGCCCTGTTGGACGGGCCCGGGATCGTGGTGCTCAAGCGCGCGTTCCCCGACCTGGATGTGGTGGACCGTGCGAGCGCCGTCTTCACCGCGTTGATCGAGCGGGAGCGCGCGGCCGGCACCGCCCGCGGTGACCACTTCGCCAAACCCGGCGCCAACGACCGGGTGTGGAACGCGCTCGACAAGATGGCCGCGCACGATCCGGTGACGTTCGCCGACTACTACGGCAACGACATGCTGGCGCTGATCGCCGAGGCCTGGCTCGGCCCCGGCTACCAGATCACCTCGCAGATCAACCAGGTCAACCCGGGCGGCGCGGCGCAGAGCGTGCACCGCGATTACCACCTCGGGTTCCTGCGCCAGGAGCAGGCGGCCCGCTACCCGGCCCACGTCCACCGGCTCTCCCCCGTGCTGACCCTGCAGGGAGCGGTGGCGCACTGCGACATGCCCGTGGAGTCGGGACCCACGCTGTACCTGCCGCACTCGCAGAAGTACGAGCCCGGCTATCTGGCCTGGCGGCGGCCGGAGTTCGTCGCGTACTTCGAGGAGCACCACGTCCAACTGCCCCTTCGGAAGGGCGACGCGGTCTTCTTCAATCCCGCGCTCTTCCACGCAGCCGGGCACAACAGGTCCGCGGACATCCGGCGAATGGCGAACCTGCTGCAGATCTCCTCCGCCTTCGGCCGCGCCATGGAGACCGTCGACCGCGAGGCGGTGTCGAACGCGGTCTATCCGGTGCTGCTGAGGCGCAAGGCCGAGGGCGCCGACGAGGACTGGCTGCGCCGGGTGGTCGCCGCCTGCGCCGAGGGCTATCCCTTCCCCACCAACCTGGATCTGGACCCGCCGGTCGACGGGCTGGCACCGCCCTCGCAGGCGGACACCGTGTGGCGGGCCGTGGCCGAGGACTGGAGCCCGGAGCGGCTGCGGCAGGAACTGCGGGCGGGCGCCGAGCGCCGCCGGATCTGAGAAGGGCATCACATGGAACTGCTTCTGGACAAGGTCGTCCTCGTCAACGGCGGGAGCCAGGGTGTCGGCGCCGGTATCGTCCGGGCGGCCCTGCGTGAAGGGGCGCGCGTCGTCTTCACCGGGCGCAGGGCCGACGCCGGCGAGGCGTTCGCGAAGGAGACCGGCGCCGTCTTCGTACGGGCGGACCTCGCGGATCCGGCCGAGGCGCGCGGCAGCGTGGAACAGGTCGTGGACCTGTACGGCAGGATCGACTGCCTGGTGAACGCGGCCGGGCTGACCTCACGCGGTTCGCTGCTGGACACCACGCCGGAACTCTTCGACGCGCACGTCGCGATCAATCTGCGGGCGCCGTTCTTCGCGATGCAGGCGGCCGTGCGGAACATGGTGGACCGCGGGGCGCCCGGCACCATCGTCAACATCATCACTTCCTCGGCCCACGGCGGGCAGCCGTTCCTCGCCCCGTACGTCGCCGCCAAGTCCGGTCTGATGGGGCTCACCCGCAACGCCGCGCACGCGCACCGCTGGGACCGCGTCCGGATCAACGGAGTGAACATCGGCTGGACGGACACCGAGGGCGAGGACGCGATCCAGCGCGCCTTCCACGGCGCCGGGGACGACTGGCGTGAGAAGGCGGCCGAGGCCGTGCCGATGCGCAAGATCGGGCAGGTCGACGAGATCGCCGACTTCGTCGTCTTCCTGCTCTCCGACCGCAGCGGCGTGGTGACCGGTTCGCTGATCGACTGGGACCAGATCGTCTTCGGCGGACTCGACTGAATCCTCACCCCTCACCCCTCACCCCGTCAGCTGTCGCACATCGTTCATTGGAGCAACTTCCCATGCGTATCGGCATCCTGGGCCTCGGCCGGATCGGCGCCTTCCACGCCGCCACCCTCGCCGCACTGGACGCGGTGGACTCCCTGGTGGTCACCGACCCCGTGGCCGCGGCCACCGCCTCGGCGGCGGAGCGTTTCGGGGCGAGGGCGGTCGACTCCCCCGAGGCGCTGTTCGCCGCCGGGGTCGACGGCGTAGTGATCGCCGCCGCCACGGACGCCCACCCGGCGCTGATCCTCGCCGCCGTCGAGGCGGGCATCCCCGTCTTCTGCGAGAAGCCGGTGGCGAAGACCGTCGAGGAGAGCCTGACCGTACTGCGCGCGGTGCGGGACAGCGGCGTCGAGGTGCAGATCGGGTACAACCGGCGCTTCGACGCGGGCTGTGTCGCCGCGCGCGAGGCGGTCCTCGCCGGTGAACTCGGCGCGCTGCACACCGTGCGCTCCACCACCCTGGACCCGGCGCCGCCGCCGGAGGCGTACATCGCGGTCTCCGGGGGCATCTTCCGCGACTGCTCCGTGCACGACTTCGACATCGTGCGCTGGGTGACCGGGCGGGAGGTCACCGAGGTGTACGCGGCCGGCGGCAACCGCGGTGCCGCGTACATCGCGGCCGCGGGCGACGTCGACACCGCTTCCGCGCTCCTCACCCTGGGCGACGGCACCCTGGCGGTGATCTCCAACTCCCGGCACAACGCGCGCGGCTACGACGTACGTCTGGAGCTGCACGGCATGAAGGACAGCATCGCCGTGGGCCTGGAGGAGAAGCTGCCGCTGCGGTCCGTGGAACCGGGCGCCACCTTCCCGGCCGGTGCCCCGCACCACTTCTTCATGGACCGCTTCGCGGACGCCTACCGCGCCGAACTCGCCGCGTTCACCGAGATGGTGGCGGGCGGGAGGCCCTCACCGTGTACGGTGGCCGACGCCATCGAGGCGAGCTGGATCGCCGAAGCCTGCACGCTGTCGCTGGCGCAGCACCGGCCGGTGCGGATGGACGAGGTGCGCCACGGCATGGACGAGGTGAAGTGAGGCATGAGCGAACCGCTGCGCATCGGCCTGCTGGGTGCGGCCCGCATCACCGACATCGCGCTCGTGGCCCCGGCCCGCGCGGGCGGCCACCGCCTGGTCGCGGTGGCCGCCCGTGACCGGGACCGGGCGCAGGCGTTCGCCTACGCCCACGGCGTGGAGCGGGTCGTCGGCTCGTACGCCGATCTCGTCGCCGACCCCGAGGTCGACGTCGTCTACAACCCGCTCGCCAACGGCCTGCACGGCCCCTGGAACCTGGCGGCGCTGAAGGCGGGCAAGCATGTGCTGACCGAGAAGCCGTCCGCGAGCAACGCCGAGGAGGCGGCCGAGGTACGCGACGCGGCGGCGCTGGGCGGCACGGTGTTCATGGAGGGCTTCCACTACCTCTTCCACCCGGTCACCCGGCGGCTGCACGAACTGCTCGCCTCCGGGGAACTCGGCGAACTGCGGCACGTGGAGACCGTGGTGGCCATGCCCCCGCCACCGGACGACGACGTGCGCTGGTCACTCGCGCTGGCCGGCGGCGCCGTGATGGACCTGGGCTGCTACGCCCTGCACGCCCAGCGGATGCTCGCCCCGTGGGCCGGCGGCGCCCCCGAGGTGGTCTCGGCGTGCGGTGGGGAACGGCCGCAGGCGCCGGGCGTCGACGCCTGGCTGGACGCGGAGCTGGTCTTCCCCGGCGGCGCCACCGGAACCGCGCGCTGTTCCATGGTGCACGGCACCTGGCAGGCGACGTGCCGGCTGGTCGGCACCCGGGGCGAGGCCACGGCGCTCGACTTCGTGCTGCCTCGCCAGGACGACCGGGTCGTGGTGCGCACGGACAGCGGCGAACGGACGGAGGAGCTGGGCCGCAGGTCCTCGTACACCTACCAGCTCGAGGCGTTCGCGGCCCGGGTGCGGGGCGGGCAGCCGCTGCCCCTGGGCGCGGACGACGCGCTGGCGACGATGCGGCTCATCGACACCGCCTACGACAAGGCCGGGTTCACGCCCCGGCCGCGCAGCTGACGCGCCCGGCCGTCACCTGCGCACGCGGGGCATGCCGAGGCCGATCCAGGAGATGATCTCGCGCTCGATCTCGTTGTTCCCGCCACCGAAGGTGAAGATCACCGCAGAGCGGTAGCCGCGCTCCAGTTCGCCGTGGAGCGCTTGCGCCGCCGGGTCGGTGTGCCGGGCGTAGGCGCCCTCGGGCACCAGCCGCGCGAAGTACCCGCGCAGCTCGTTGCGCAGCCGCTGCTGCTCGAGATGCACGGCGCCTCCAGGCTCCCCAAGGCCGGTCCTGACGGCGCACACCGTAGAACCTGTTCCAGAAATTGGGAATGCCGAGGGAGGGGAATGCCCGGCGCGGCGTCCGGAGCGTCGAGTCCGGTGTCCGGATCCGTCAGCCCAGGGTCTGAAGGAAGTCGGAACAGGCCCGGGCGGCCGCGCGACAGGCCCGCGCCGCCTCCTCGCCACCCGGGTCCGCGTCGAAGACGTGCGCGGTGTCCAGGCAGACGGCCCGGCACCAGGTGACCTGGCTGCGGATGTCGTCCTCGTCCTGACTGCCGTACGCGGACAGCACGCGGCAGGTCGCGTCGCAGACCTCCGCGCACATGATGCCCTTGCGCCGCAGACGTTCCTGGCCCTGGGTACCGCCCGGTTCGGCGAGGCTCGCGCGCAAGGCGCACGCCCGCGCGCACTCCGTGCATGCCTGTGCGCAGGCGAAGCGATCCTCCAGAAACCGAATGGGATCCTGCTGCGAAGTCGTGTGTGAAGTCGTGGCTGTCACACCGCGCGGGTAGCCGATGACGACCCCGTCAAACCGGCGTTCGCGGGGGCTCTGCCCGTTTTCCCGGCGGGCCCCAGGGCACTCGTGGGGCACAGAGAGCGACGAGACGAGGAGGTGGATCCGTGCCCGGACGACAGGAACTGCCGTCGACGCTGGAGCGCTCCTCCCAGGACGCGCGGCGCACCTGGATCAAGGCGCACGACTCGGCGGTCGAGAGTTACGGCGAGGGCGAGCGGGCGCACCGGGTGGCGTACGGCGCGCTCAAGCACACCTGCGAGAAGGTCGGCGACCACTGGGAGCGCAAGGAGGGCGGCCGCAAGGGCCCCTCGGACCCCCGTTCGGCGCGGCCCCGGCAGCAGGGCGGGCGCAGCGGCGAGGGCGTCGACGAGAACGCCTCGAAGGAGCACGTCTACCACGTCGCGCAGCACCTGGGCATCGACGGGCGGTCCCGGATGTCGAAGGCGGAGCTGCTGGACGCGATCCGCAAGGAGAACCGCTCGCGTACCCGGGCCGCACGGTCGCGCTGAGCCGCGTCCCACGTCAGGCCGTCGCACAGAGGGAAGTGAAGATCCATGGCTGAGCCCGGCCGCGGCACCTTGCCGCTGCCCGACTACGACGAGCTGCCCCTCGGCAGCCTGGAGAGCCGCATCCGCGCGCTGAGCGCGGACGAGGTGGAGCAGCTGCTCGCGTACGAGCGTGAGCACGCGGGCCGTGTCCCGGTGACCGAGCTGCTCACGGCCCAGCTGGAGCAGTTGCGCGCGGGCGCCGAGCCGACGTCCGGCGACACCGCGGGCCTGCGTCCCGAGGCGAGCCGGAGCAGTGGGGGCTCGCCGGTGTCCCCGGCGACCTCGCCGGAGCCCATGAGCCCGCCGCCGCACGGGACACCCGATCAGCGGGGCAAGCCGAAGGGCAACCGCACCTGACCCATGCCGGTCGGCACCTGACCCGAGTCAGTCGACCGCCTTCGGTGTCGTGTGCGAGGCGATCAGGTCGGGCGTGAGATAGGCGTCGGTCCGCTCGAAGTCCTTGAGCGTGGCCGGGCGCCCGGCCTGGAAGCCGGTGCGGACGAAGTCGTAACCTGCCATCGCGTTCAGGGTCCAGTTCGTCAGCGTGCGAAGGCGGGCCGGGACCGTGCGCAGGGCGCCCAGGTGGTAACCGCGCGCGACGACCTGTGCGGGCAGGCCGGTCAGCTCCACGCCGAGCGGTTTTGACACGGCCTGGAGGCCGCCGAGGTCGACGACGAGCCCCAGGTCGCGGTGGTGGTAGGGGGTCAGCGGCACGTCGCGCAGCGCCGCCGCGACGTTCTTCGCGGCCCTCCAGCCCTGGCGCATGGCGTGCTGGGCGGTCGGCGGGCAGATGGCGCCGGGGCCCTTGGCGAGGTCGGGCACCGCCGCGGCGTCACCGAGGGCGAACACACCGTCGAGGCCCGGCACGGCCAGGTCGTCGCGGACGACCAGCCGGCCGCGGTCGGTCTCGGCGTCCAGCGTGGCGATGAGCGGGCTGGGGGCGACGCCGGCGGTCCATATCAGGGTGTGGCAGCGCAGCTTGCGGCCGTCGGTGAGGGTGACGGTGTCCGCCGTGGCCTCGGCGACCGAGACGCCGAGTGAGACGTGCACGCCGCGCCGCTCCAGGATGGCGAGTGCCTTCGCGCCGAGCCGGTCGCCGAGTTCCGGCATGAGCTTGGGCGCGATGTCGACGAGGTGCCACTTCACCAGGGACGGGTCCAGGCCCGGATAGCGCTTCACGGCGGCGGTGGTGAGGTGGTGCAGATAGGCGGCGGTCTCGGTGCCGGCGTAGCCGCCGCCGACGACCACGAACTGCAGCCGGGTCTCGCGCTCGACCGGGTCGGAACTGGCCGCGGCGAGGTCGAGCTGGGAGATGACGTGGTCCCGTACCCAGGCCGCCTCCGCCAGCGTCTTCATGCCCACCGCGTACCGGTCCACCCCGGGGATGTCGAACTGCCGGGTCACGCTGCCGGGCGTCAGCACCAGGTAGTCGTAGTGCTCGATGGTCGTCTCGCCGTTGATCTTGCGCACGACCACGGCCTTGGCGGAGGGATCGACGCCGACCGCCTGGCCGGGCACGAGCAGCGTACGGTGCAGCAGCCGGCGCAGCGGGACCGCGACCGACTGCGGGGTGAGGATTCCCGACGCGACGTGCGGCAGCAGGGGCAGATAGAGCTGGTGGCTGTAGGGCGCGACGAGCCTCAGGCGCGCCTCGGCGGGCTTGAGAATCCGCTCGAGTCGCCGCGCGGTCTCCATGCCGGCGAACCCGCCGCCGACGATCACGATCCGGAGCACGGCCATGACAGATCCCTCCAGCGGGAGACTTCGACCCCTGCCACGCTAGGGAACAGGGCCCGCATCCGCACCCTCAGCCGCCCTGTTTTCCGCGCGGGCCCGTCGGCCGATCCGATGCCGACCGGCCCGCGCGGCCCTGCGGTGCGCTACTTGACGTACGTCAGCGTGCCGAAGCCGAGCTGGTCGTAGCCGCCGCTGGTGGAGCCGTAGTCACCGCCGCCGCCCTCGGGGGAGACGAGGTTGTAGTACATCGCCGAGATGTACTTGTCGTCGAGGTACAGGCGCCGGTTGTAGTGGAAGTGGAGCATCGCCCACACCGGACGGATCTGTCCGCGGGAAGCGGAGGAGATCGCGGCGGTGCGCAGCACGCCCCGCCGACTGGGCCCGGTGTGGGGGGAATCCGTTGCTGGGTGGAGATCTCTGCGGCTCATTCGTGCATCTCCGATCCGTGGGGGGATCTATGTCGTGGTGATGCTCACCTCATCGAACGGGGAGGTGCCGAGGGCCGGCGGGTTGCGTGAGCAGACCACGAGGCCCACGTAGTAGGGGGCGTCACCGAAGCCGGGGCTGTCTCCCGCGGCAAGGGGGGTCCAGGTGACGCCGTCATCGGTGGAGACGGACGCGGCGAAGCTCGTCCCGGTGCGCTTCAGCCGCAGCAGCCAGGTGCGGTGACCGCCGCGTTGGCCGTGAAGGCGGACTTTCCGGCGACGGTCGTGCGCAGCATGAGCTGGGCGCTGGTGCCGCCGGTGACGATGGCCCCGGCCGCCTGGTCGAACGGCGAAAGGGACCATGAGCAGCCCCACCCGGTCACCGCTCGCTCCGCTGCGGGAGACCAGCCGGGCGGTCACCTCGCAGTCGGCGGTGACGGGCTGTCGTACGAACTGGCCTGTCATTCCCCGGCTGTTGGCGTTGAGGTCGATCCCGGCGCCCCGCACCACGAAGGACCCGTCTTCGTAGGAGGTGCTGCCGGGGGTCTGGATGGCGACCACGCACAAGGTGCCGAAGGCGCGATCGTCGATGACGACGTCACCGAGGTCGCCGTACGTCCAGGGGTCCGGCGGCGGGGTGCCGACCGTGAGGGTGAGGGTGCCGGTGGCGTCACCGGCCGCGTTGCCCACGGTGGTCGCGACGCTGAACTCACCGGTCTCGTTGGGCGTTCCGGAGACCAGGCCGGTGCGCTTGTCGACGCTCAGCCCGTCGGGCAGGCCGTCCGCCGCGAACCGAACGGGCTCGTGCGACCCTCGCAGCAGGAACTGGAAGGGTACGCCCTTGTTGGCGAACGCCGCCGTCGCGGAGGTGACCTGTGGCACCGACTGCGTCGGCATCGTCGCGGTGGCCGGGTCCGACAGCGGGCCGCGTCCGGCGCAGTTCGTCTTGGCGACGACGTAGTGGTACGTCGTGCCGGGCGTGCCGGTGGCGTCCGCGTACCGGATGCGGGTGCCGAAGCCGACGGGGCCGACGCAGGCCGCGTTCGTCTCGTACGGGCCGTCGGCCTGCGTGGACCGCAGCACCTTGTAGCGGCCCGCGAGGTCCGGGTCGGTCCAGGCCAGCTCCACCGCGTCGGCGCCCGCGGTGGCGCTCAGGTCGGTGGCGGTGCGGGCGGGGCGCGGCACGGACCAGACCTCGCCGCGGGTGTGGGAGGTGACGCTGACGTTGTCGATGGGTGCCGTACGACAGCGGGCGGATCCGCGCGCTGCCGATCGTGCCCTTGGAGGACGTGACGGCGACCTCCACGGTGCCCTGGAAGTCGAACGTGGCGACGGAGGAGTTGAACACCGGACCGCTGCCCGTGTTCGCGTCGATCTGCTTCGCTCTCGCGCGGTAGACCGGCACCGTCTGCCAGTCGCCGCCCGAGGTACGGGCCTTGACGGAGTAGCTCAGGTTGGTCGGGACCCCGCTCGGGATGGGACGGATCATCAGCTTGTCGGTCGATGCGGGCGTGTCATCCGCTCCCGCGGTCCCGGCCGCCGCGCCGACCAGGGAGTACGCGGCCGCAGCGGCGCCCGCGGCCTGGAGAACGGTGCGCCGGGTGAGGCCGGTGCCCTGGGTGTCGTTCATGGCGCCTTCGCGGGCATCCACGCCCGCGACCTGGTCGACGCCGCGTTCACGGCAGACTTCACCGGCTTCCGTCTCACCTGCACGCCCCCGGTGACGGTGCTGGGGGGAGCGGAGCTGACGCGTCATCACGGGTGAGGCCGCCGCCGGCGCACGGCGGCTCAGGCGCCCCGGGAAAGAAGGGGCGGGTGTCGTACTGGAAAGACGATCCGGTACGGCACCCGCCTCACTGCACACAGATCCGAGGGGTCAGTGCGTGGGCACGTCCACGACCACGACCTCGTCGATGCTGCGCTGGATCTCCTCCGGGCGCGGAGCGACGGCGCGGGCCCAGAAGTAGATGACCAGGGAGAAGACGGCGATGACCAGGATGTCCCACCACAGCGGGAGGTTGCCCTGGCCGCCGAAGGTGCCCTGCCAGGAGATCAGGCCCATGCCCAGCAGGTACACCGGCAGCCACTGGGCGGCCTTGAAGTCCATCCGGGGCGCGTCGGGCAGACCCTTGCTGTTGGCGTAGAGGGCGTAGCCGCCGAGCAGCACGTAGCCGAGGACGATCGCCACGCCGAGCCGCCAGAGGATGTCCCAGCCGGACCAGAAGATGATCAGGTTGGCCACCACGAAGGACAGCGGAGCGATCACCTTGCCGGCGGGCAGGCGGTAGGGGCGCTCGTGGTCCGGCAGCTTGTCGGTGAAGACGCCGTAGGCCAGCGGGGCGCCCGCGTACATCAGGACGCTCGCCGAGGTGATGAAACCGACCAGCTTCTGCCAGCTCGGGAAGGGCAGGAAGCAGATGACGCCGGTGACGAAGGAGAGGATCAGGCCGAACCACGGCACGCCGCGGGCGTCGACCTTCTCGAACAGCTTCGGCGCGTAGCCGTTCTTGGAGAGGCCGAAGGAGACGCGGGAGGTGGCGGTGGTGTAGATGAGGCCGGTGCCGCCGGGGGAGATCACCGCGTCGATGTACAGCACGACGGCCAACCAGCCGAGGCCGACCAGCGTGGCAAGGCCCGCCCACGGGCCCTCGATGCCCTTGAAGGCGAGCTTGGCCCAGCCGTGCGCGAAGCTGCTGTGCGGCAGCGCGGCGATGAACACGACCTGGAGCAGGACGTAGATGACCGCGCCGATCGCGACGGAGCCGAGGGTCGCGCGCGGCAGGTCGCGCTTGGGGTCGCGGCTCTCACCGGCGAGCTGGATCGCCTGCTCGAAGCCCAGGAGGGCGAAGATGATGCCGCTGGTGCTGATCGCGCCGAGCACACCCTTGGCGCCCATCGGGGCGAAGCCCTCCGAGGTGAAGTTGCCCGGGTGGAAGTTGCCCACCGCGACGATGAAGATCGCGGCCAGCGGCACGGCGATCTTCCACCAGGTGGCGGCGCTGTTGGTGTGCGCGAGGACCTTGACGCCGAGGAAGTTGACGGCGACGAAGACGGCCATCAGGAAGACGGCGACGACGAGACCGCTGACCGTCAGGGTGCCGTCGGAGGCGTGCTGGAAGCCCTGCGCGAAGTGCCAGTGCCCGAGGTAGCCGATCATGGCCTCGACCTCGATGGGGGCCACGGTCGCCGCCTGCAGCCAGGAGAACCAGCCGAAGGACATGCCGGCCAGGCCACCGAAGGCGTAGTGCGGATAGCGTGCCGTGCCGCCCGCCACCGGGAACATGCCGCCGAGCTCGGCGTGCACGAGGGCGAGGAGGACGATGGCGACCGCGCCGATCACCCACGAGATGGTCGCCGCGGGACCGGCTGTCATGACGGCGTTCTTGGCGCCGTAGAGCCAGCCGGAGCCGATGATGGACCCCACCGAGGCCCACATCAGTCCGATCAGGCCGACGTCCCGCCGCAGACCGGTCCGGTCGCGGGTGGCGTCAGGGGCTGCATGGTCCAGGTTCACCATGTCAAGGGGCCTCTCACTATCTGAGCAGGGAATTAACGCGCAATTGGCGGCTCAGGGTAGGAACCGAGACCCGTTCGACAGAAGGTCGTCACCTGAAATTTGACCCTTCCAGGGGGATTTCTTTTACTCACGCTTTGCGCAGGTCAGCCGGGCTTCCGGAATGTCCGTATTCAGTCCGGGAATGCGAGAAGAAAGTAAGACAGGTCACACCTGTAGAGATATTCGGCCCCCGGCAGCGGTCATGTCCATGCCGGGCGGCTCGAGCAGGCCGGACGCGCTGAAGAACGTCCGCACACGTGACCACCGCCTCCCGAACATCGATACTGCCGAGAGTGAGTGGACGCAGGAGGCTCCCATGAAGATGTTGATCAATGTCCCGGAGACGGTGGTCGCCGACGCGCTGCGGGGCATGGCGGCCGCGCACCCCGAGCTGACCGTGGATGTGGAGAACCGGGTGATCGTACGGCGTGACGCCCCGGTCGCCGGAAAGGTCGCGCTCGTCTCCGGCGGCGGTTCGGGGCACGAGCCGCTGCACGGCGGCTTCGTGGGCCCCGGCATGCTGTCGGCGGCCTGCCCGGGCGAGGTGTTCACCTCCCCGGTGCCCGACCAGATGGTACGGGCGGCGGCGGCCGTGGACAGCGGCGCCGGCGTCCTGTTCATCGTGAAGAACTACACCGGCGACGTGCTGAACTTCGACATGGCGGCGGAACTCGCCGAGGACGAGGGCATCCAGGTCGCGAAGGTCCTGGTCAACGATGACGTCGCCGTCACCGACAGCCTCTACACGGCGGGCCGGCGCGGCACCGGCGCCACCTTGTTCGTGGAGAAGATCGCGGGGGCGGCGGCCGACGAGGGGCAGCCGCTGGAGCGGGTGCAGGCCATCGCCCGGCAGGTCAACGAGAACTCCCGCAGCTTCGGTGTCGCCCTCGGCGCCTGCACCACGCCCGCCAAGGGGACCCCCACCTTCGACCTGCCGCCCGGCGAGCTGGAGTTGGGTATCGGCATCCACGGCGAGCCGGGCCGTGAGCGGCGCCCGATGATGACCGCACGGGAGATCGCCGACTTCTCGGTGAACGCCGTCCTGGACGACCTGGAGCCGCGCAATCCGGTGCTGGTCCTGGTCAACGGCATGGGCGCCACCCCGCTGCTGGAGCTGTACGGCTACAACGCGGAGGTGCAGCGGGTGCTGTCCGAGCGTGGCGCCCCGGTGGCCCGCACGCTGGTCGGCAACTATGTCACCTCCCTCGACATGGCCGGCGCCTCGGTCACCCTCTGCCAGGTCGACGAGGAGCTGCTGCGGCTGTGGGACGCACCGGTGAGCACGCCGGCGCTGCGCTGGGGCCTGTGAGCGACCTGTCCGCCGGGCCGGTCGCGGGGCAGACGAGTGAGGTCAACGTTCGTATCAGGCAAGGAGATGCAGTGCTCGACGCCGACTTCTTCCGCCGTTGGATGACGGCGGCCGCCGCGTCCGTCGACCGCGAGGCCGAGCGGCTGACCGCGCTCGACTCGCCGATCGGCGACGCCGACCACGGCAGCAACCTGCAGCGCGGCTTCCGCGCGGTCACGGCCACGCTGGAGAAGGAGGCGCCGGACACGCCCGGTGCGATTCTCCAGCTCGCGGGCCGTCAGCTGATCTCGACGGTCGGCGGTGCCTCCGGCCCGCTGTACGGGACGCTGCTGCGCCGCACCGGCAAGGCCCTCGGGGACGCCACCGAGGTGACCGAACAACAGCTGACGGACGCCGTGCGGGCGGGCGTGGACGCGGTGATGACGCTCGGCGGGGCCGCGCCCGGCGACAAGACCATGGTCGACGCCCTGGTGCCCGCGGTGGACGCGCTCGCCACCTCCTTCCGGGCGGCGGCGGCCGCCGCCGAGGAGGGTGCCGTGGCGACGACCCCGTTGCAGGCCCGCAAGGGCCGGGCGAGCTATCTGGGTGAGCGCAGCATCGGGCATCAGGATCCCGGCGCCACCTCCTCCGCCCTGCTGATCGCCGCGCTCGTGGAGGCCTCCGGTGAGTGAGGGCACGGAGAACATGGTCGGGATCGTGCTCGTCTCGCACAGCCCGGCGGTCGCCGAGTCGGTGGCGGCGCTGGCGAAGGCGCTGTCGGGCGGCGGGACCACCGCGCCCATCGCCGCGGCGGGCGGCACGGTGGACGGCGGGTTCGGAACGAGCTCCGAGCTGGTGTCCGCCGCGGCGGCCTCCGTCAACCGGGGTGCGGGGGTCGCCGTACTCATGGACCTGGGCAGCGCTGTCCTCACCGTGAAGGCGCTGCTCGCGGAGGGCGACGAGCTTCCGGCGAACACGCGGCTGGTCGACGCCCCGTTCGTCGAGGGTGCGGTCGCCGCGATGGTCACGGCGTCGACGGGCGCGGACCTGGCGGCGGTGGAGGCGGCGGCCAGGGAGGCGTACTCCTACCGGAAGGAGTGACGGGGCGCCCCAGTCGTGGGGATGGTGCGGCCGGGGGCCGGGGCGGAACGGGGCCCCGGCCCCCGGCCGCGTTCGCCGGCGCGGGATCAGCGACGACAGCGGACCGCGCCGTCGGCACGAACTGCCCTCGAAGGCAAGCGAGTTCACGCCGCGTAGGGCACCAGCATACGTAGCCCGGGCGCGCCCGGGCCAACGCCGCCCCCGTCCGCGGGGTCCGGTTGGGCTGTCCGGGTGCGAGCGGATCCGCTATTCGGGTGCGGGCAGCTCCTGGAACTCCTCCAGGGCGTGGGTGAGCCACTGGATCCAGAAGGTCTCCAGGTCGATGCCCGCCCGCAGCACGAGGTGCTGGAGGCGGTCCCGCACCGAGTCACGGCCGGGCCCGAAGTCACGTTCCTCGATCTCCCGGTACTCGGCCAGCTGGCGCCGGTGCAGGTCGAGATGGCGGCGCAGGTCCGCCTCCATCCCCTCGGTGCCGACGACGGCGGCGGCGCGCAGCCGCAGCAGCAGCACGTCCCGGTGCGGCTTGGGGTCCTGGGAGGCGGCCGTCCAGCGGGCGAGTTCGGCGCGGCCGGCCGGCAGGACCTCGTACGACTTCTTCTGCCCGCGGGCCGGCTGCTCGGCGGGCAGGGTGCGGATCAGGCCGTCGCTCTCGAGGCGTCCCAGCTCGCGATAGATCTGCTGGTGGGTGGCCGACCAGAAGTAGCCGATCGACCGGTCGAACCGGCGGGTCAGTTCCAGCCCCGACGACGGCTTCTCCAGCAGGGCGGTCAGGATCGCGTGCGGGAGGGACATGGCCTCATCCTAGGGACCGGCTCCTACAGTGCCGCTGCCAGCTCGGTGCCCTGCTTGATCGCACGCTTGGCATCCAGCTCGGCCGCCACGTCGGCGCCACCGATGAGGTGCGGGGTGCGGCCCGCGGCGAGAAGCTCCTCGTACAGGTCGCGGCGCGGCTCCTGCCCCGTGCACAGGACGATCGTGTCGACCTCCAGGACGCGGCTCTCCCCGTCCACGGTGATGTGCAGCCCGGCGTCGTCGATCCGGTCGTAGCCGACGCCCGGCACCATGGTCACGCCCCGGTGCTTCAGCTCGGCGCGGTGGATCCAGCCGGTGGTCTTGCCGAGCCCGGCGCCGACCTTGGAGGTCTTGCGCTGGAGGAGGTGGACGGTGCGCGGCGGGGCGGGCCGCTCGGGGGCGGCCAGGCCGCCGGGGGCGCGGTAGTCCATGTCGACGCCCCAGTGGCGGAAGTACGTCGCCGGGTCCTCGCTCGCCTTGTCACCGCCGTCGGTGAGGTACTCGGCGACGTCGAACCCGATGCCGCCCGCGCCGAGGATCGCCACGCGGTCGCCGACGGGCGCGCCGTCCCGCAGCACGTCGAGGTAGCCGAGGACGCGGGGGTGGTCGACGCCGGGGATGTCGGGCGTGCGGGGGGAGACGCCCGTCGCCACGACGATCTCGTCGTATCCGGACAGGTCACCGGCGGCGACAGGGGTGTTCAACCGGACGTCCACGCCGCGCAGGTCGAGCTGGGTGCGGAAGTAGCGCAGGGTCTCGTCGAACTCCTGCTTGCCCGGCACCTTGCGGGCCACGTTGAGCTGGCCGCCGATCTCACCCGCCGCCTCGTACAGCGTGACGTCGTGGCCGCGCTCGGCGGCGGAGACGGCACAGGCGAGTCCGGCGGGACCGGCGCCGACGACGGCGACGCGCTTGCGCAGCCGGGTGGGGGCGAGGACGAGTTCGGTCTCGTGGCAGGCGCGCGGGTTGACCAGGCAGGAGGTGATCCGTCCGCTGAAGGTGTGGTCGAGACAGGCCTGGTTGCAGCCGATGCAGGTGTTGATGGTCTCGGGCCGCCCGGCCGCGGCCTTGGCGACGAAGTCCGGGTCGGCGAGCATCGGGCGGGCCAGGGACACCATGTCGGCGTGTCCCTCGGCGATCAACTGCTCGGCCAGCTCGGGGGTGTTGATGCGGTTGGTCGTCACCAGCGGCACCGAGACGGCGCCCATGACCTTCTTGGTCACCCAGGCGTACGCGCCGCGCGGCACGGAGGTGGCGATGGTGGGGATGCGGGCCTCGTGCCAGCCGATACCGGTGTTGATGATCGTGGCTCCGGCGGCCTCGACCGCCTTGGCGAGGGTGACGACCTCCTCCAGGGACGAGCCGCCGGGGACCAGGTCCAGCATGGAGAGCCGGTAGACGAGGATGAAGTCCTCGCCGACCGCTTCGCGGACGCGGCGCACGATCTCGACCGGGAAGCGCATCCGGTTCTCGTAGGAGCCGCCCCAGCGGTCGGTGCGCCGGTTGGTCCCCGCCACGATGAACTCGTTGATCAGGTAGCCCTCGGAGCCCATGATCTCCACGCCGTCGTACCCGGCCTGCCGGGCCAGGCGGGCGGCGCGTGCGTAGTCGTCGATCGTCTGCTCGACTTCCGCGTCGGTGAGGGCATGGGGGACGAACGGGCTGATCGGCGCCTGGACGGCGCTGGGCGCGACGAGGTCGCGGTGGTAGGCGTAGCGGCCGAAGTGGAGGATCTGCATCGCGATCCGCCCGCCCTCACGGTGCACGGCGTCGGTGATGACGCGGTGCTGTTCGGCCTCCGCATCGACGGTGAGCTTGGCGCCGCCCTCGTACGGGCGTCCGGCCTCGTTGGGGGCGATACCGCCGGTGACGATGAGCCCCACTCCCCCGCGCGCCCGCTCGGCGTAGAACGCGGCCATGCGCTCGAAGCCGCGCTCGGCCTCCTCCAGGCCCACGTGCATCGAGCCCATGAGCACGCGGTTGGGCAGCGTGGTGAAGCCCAGGTCGAGCGGGGTCAGCAGGTGCGGGTAGCGGCTCATGGAGGCCCTCCGTGCGGCGTGTCGTCCGTCTGTTGTAGACGACGGCGACAGGTTTGTGCAACTAGTTGCACAAAGCCGAAGGGCGGTTCGGGTGCCGGCCCTCAGTCAGCCGTCAGCCGGCCTCTGTCAGCCCTCAGTCCACGTCCACGTCGTCGAAGAGGTCGAGCATCCGGGTCAGCACCCGCAGACACGCCTGCAGATCGGCCTCGGTCAGGTCGCCGCGCACCTGCCGCAGCAGCCTGTACTCGGGGGCCGTGACGGCGTCGATCACCGCCTGCCCCTCGTGGGTGGGCCGGAACAGCGAGGAGCGCTTGTGAGCAGGGTTCGGGATACTCTCGACCAGCCCGCGCGGCGCCGCCTCGTTGACCATCCGCTGTACGAACTGCCTGCTGAGCGCCTGCGCGCGCCCCATTTTCGGGACGGTCATGGGCCCGTGGTCGCGCAGCAGGGCGAGCACGGCGCGTACGCCGACGGAGACGCCCTCGATCGCTTCGGCCTGTTCGACCTTGCGCTGCACCCGCCGGTACAGCGGGCCCACCAGGGCGAAGACCTCGTGTTCGCGCGGACCCACCCCGTGATCGCCCCGGACGCGCGCGGCCACGGGGCGTCCTCGAACGCGACCCGGCCGTTCCGCCAAACCGACGACCTCGCCGCGCTGCTGCGCCACCTCGGCACCGGTCCCGCGACCCTGCTCGGGCTGTCGATGGGCGGAGCGATCGCCGTGGACACCGCCCTGGAGCACCCGGACCTCGTCCGCGCCCCCGTCGTCGGCACGAGGGAGCCCGACTTCCAGGACCCGTGGACGCAGTCCGTCAGCTCCGCGTACTGGCATGCGCTCGGCGCCGGTGACATCGACGCCTTCGTGGACGCGTTCGCACGGTTCACGTACGGCCCGCAGCGCACGGCCGAGGACGTCGACCCCTAAGTCGAGCGGCGGGTGCGGGAGATGGCCCGCGCGACGATCACCAAGCACACCGGCGACGAGCCGGACCACTCGGTCCGCGTCACCGACACCTGGGCCCGCGCCGCGAAGATCGGGGTACCCGTGCGGGCCGTCAACGGCGGCATCGACTCGCCCGACCACATCGGCATGGCCGAGCGTCTGGTCCGCACCGTCGCGCACGGCCGGGCCACGGTCGTGGAGGGCACCGGGCACTACCCCAACATGGAGCGGCCCGATGCCTTCAACGCGATCGTCCGGGACTTCCTGCGCTCGCCCGAGGGGAGTCGCTAGCGCCTGGTGCCGATCAGCACGTTGGCGTACAACTCCTCCGAGACGGCGAGCCGGACATCGAGGCCGCCGTGGGTGAACGCCTCGATCGCGGAGGGCACTTGGCGTTCGCTCGTCTCGACGAGCAGACGGCCGCCGGGTGCCAGCCACGCGGACGCCTCGGCGGTGACCCGGCGCAGCACCTCCAGGCCGTCGGAGCCGCCGTCCAGAGCCGTCAGGGGCTCGTGGTCGCGTGCCTCGGACGGCAGCAGCGCGACCTCGTCCGTGGGGACGTAGGGGACGTTGGCGGTCAGGACGTCGACACGGCCGCGCAATTCGTCCGGGAGGGCGGCGAACAGGTCGCCCTCATGGACCCGGCCGTCGTACGCGGCGACGTTGCGGCGGGCGCAGCGCACGGCGGCCGGGTCGATGTCGGCGGCGTGGAGTTCGGGCCGGTCGAGCCCGGCCGCCAGCGCCGCGCCGACCGCGCCCGAGCCACAACACAGGTCCACGACGAGACGGGCACCGCGAGAGACGGCGAGGGCCTGTTCGACGAGGAACTCGGTGCGGCGGCGGGGCACGAAGACGCCCGGCTCCATCGCGATGCGCAGGCCGTGGAACTCGGCCCAGCCCAGGACGTGTTCCAGGGGGAGCCCGGCGACGCGCCGGTCGACCATCCGGGCGGCCTCGTCGCGGGTGCGGGCGGTGGACAGGATCAACTCAGCCTCGTCCTCGGCGAAGACACAGCCGGCGGAACGCAGCGCGGAGACGACGTGGGAACGTGACAGTGGTGGCATGGAGCGGAGAAAGCCTTCCGGTGGACCGAAGGGCGCACTCACGGTCAGCCGGCGGCGGTGGTCCGCGCCGTCCTGAGGTGGGAGAGCACCCGAACCGACACAGCGGTGATGGGACTCACCTCCTCGGCCACACCAGCCGGGACGGTCCGCGGCCAGGACGGACACCCTAGCAGGAGGGACGTTCGCGGAAGCCCCCTCCGGCCGCGAAGACGTCCGCGCCAGCCCAAGTTGTATTCTACAACTGAGTGACGAGGGAGGTCCCGTGCAGACAGAGCGCGCCACCGCCGCGTCCGCGGAAGCCGCCGTCGAGACCATTCAGCGCGAGATGACGGTGTTCGCCCGGCGCGCCCGGGCCTCGGCCGGCCGTATGCACCCGGAGCTGTCCCTGGTCTCGTACACGCTGCTCGGGCACCTGGAGGAGAGCGGCGGCTGCCGGGCGACCGACCTGGCCGCGCACTACGCCCTGGACAAGTCCACGGTGAGCCGTCAGGTGGCCGCGCTGGAGCGGGCCGGGCTGATCGAGCGGCGGCAGGATCCGGACGACCACCGGGTCCAGGTGCTGCAGCTGACCCAGGCGGGCACGCGGATCCTCGCCCAGGTCACGGAGAGCCGCCGGGAGGCGTTCCGGGAACGGCTCGCGGGCTGGCCGGAGCAGGACCTGGAACGCTTCGCGGCCTACCTGCTGCGCTACAACGCAGCGGCCGTCGCCCCACCGGTCGGGCCGCCCGCCCCCGCTGACGGCTGACGACGAGCGACGCGAAGGGGCCCGCCTGCGGCGAACCCCGTGGGCCCTGCCGTCAGATCCCCACCACCTGCTCGTCCCCCAGCCGCTCCGGGACCCGCGCCGACACGAACTTCGTCGTGCGGCGCAGGCGGAAGCCCAGGGACTCGTAGAGGCGGATGGCGCCTGTGTTGCCCGCGCCGGTGTGCAGGAACGGGGTCTCGCCACGCTCGCGGATGCCGTGAGCGACCGCCAGGACCAGCCGGGTGGCCAGGCCCTGCCCGCGGAACGCCGGATCGGTGCACACGGCGCTGATCTCGGTCCAGCCGGGCGGGTGCAGCCGTTCGCCCGCCATGGCGACCAGGGCTCCGCCGCGGCGGATGCCCAGGTAGGTGCCCAGTTCGATGGTGCGCGGCAGGAACGGCCCGGGTCGCGTGCGCGCCACCAGGTCCAGCATCTCGGGCACGTCGGCCGCAGTGAGCCGTACGGCCTCCGGGTCGGGCGCGGCGGCTATGCCGTCGTCGACGAGTTGCACGCCGTCGAGGGCAAAGGTGATCTCCCAGCCGTCCGGGACCTCCCCGCGGAAGCCGGGGAGCGGGGCCTCGGCACCGGGACCCGCCAGCGCCGCGAGGTCGGCCCAGTCGTCGGCGTCCGGATCCTCCGGCAGGCCCACCCACGGGGACACGTCGACGGGGTAACGCAGGATGCGGCCCCGGCGCTCCGCGAAGTGGGCGTGCGGGCCGGTCAGCGAGGCGAGCGCCGGGTGGTCGAGCACGTGGTCGCTCATGCGGCGACCTCGATCACGACCTTGCCGCGGGCGTGCCCGTCCTCCACCAGGCGCAGGGCCTCCCCGGCCTGTTCGAGCGGGAAGGTCCGTGTGACATACGGGTTCAGCTCACCGGCCACCACCAGCCGTGCCACCTCGTCGAGCACCGCGGCGGTACGGGCGCGCTCCACCCGCGCGCCGCCCAGCCGCCCGACCTCCTGCGGGGACGCCCCTGCGGTGATCAGCTTGGAGCGGTCGGTCAGCAGGGTCGCCGTCTCCTCCAGCACCTCGCCGCCGACCAGGTCGTAGACGCCGTCGACGCCGTCCGGTGCGGCCGCCCGCACCCGCGCGGCAAGATCCGTGCCCGAGGGGACGTGGACGGCGCCGAGCTGCTCGACGAAGCCCTGCTTGCCCTCGCTGGCCGTGCCCACGACACGCAGGCCGAAGGCGCGGGCGATCTGCACGACCGCGACGCCGACTCCCCCGCCGGCGCCGGTGACCAGCAGGGTCGCACCGGCGGGCAGGCCGAGCTGCCGGATGCCGTCGTAGGCGGTGGCCGCGGCGACCGGCAGGACCGCTGCGTCCCTGAGGGACAGGCCGCCCGGCACGTGCGCGGTCACCGTCGCGGGCAGCAGCGCGTATTCGGCGTATCCGCCGGCCACGGTGTTGCCGAAGACCGCGTCCCCGACGGCGAAACCGGTCACGCCCTCGCCGATCTCCTCGACGATCCCGGCGGCCTCGCTGCCGAACACCACCGGGAACTCGGGCGTGCCGCTGTCGCCGGGGCGCCGGAAGCCCGAGCGCAGCTTCCAGTCGACGGGGTTGACGCCCGCCGCACGCACCGCGACGAGGAGCTGTCCGGGGCCGGGGCCCGGCCGGTCCGCGTCGATGAACGTCTCCGTCTCGGGGCCGCCGTAGCGGGTGTACGCATACGCCTTGGGCATGTCCTGCCTCACTCTCCTTCGCTGTCGCCGGACCACCCGTCGCAGGAGCCACCGGTCCCGGCCACTACAGCGCAAGGAAGATCACGGGGCGGCTATTCCCGGGCGTCGGCAGAGTTCATACGCCTGCAATGACCGGCCCCGGTGAGCGCCCCGGCGCACCGGCAGCGGGGTGTCGCCGCGGGGCGGGCCAAGGTTTCGCGGCCACAGGTCCGGGAACCCCGCCCGAGAGGGAGAATGGGCGTAAAAGCCGCTTCACAAGCCGCTTCGTGTCGGACACGTCCCGTCGGGGACGGTCCACCCCGGGCCACGGGAGGCACCCGGGCCGTGCGCCGAGTGGCGACGCCCGCCGCGCACCGACCCGCCGGCGGGGTATGGCGGCAAGGAGGTCGAGATGCGAACCCGGGTGCGCGGCTGGCACTGGAAGCGCAATCCGCTGCGCCGCCGTTGCGATGTCGTCGAGGCGTGGACGGCGTTGATCGTCGCCGTGCTGCTGTGTGTCGGGGCGCCGCTCGTCGGCACGGCCGTGGCCTGGCGGGCGTATGAGCAGGGGCATGCCACGCAGGTGGCCCAGCGCGCAGAACGCCACCAGGTGGCCGCGGTGCTCGCCGAGGACGCCCCGGCCGCCGCGCCCGCGACGCAGGGCGGGAAGCAGCCCCTGTACCCGGCGAAGGTGCGCTGGAGCGAGCCGGGCAAGGGCACGCTGACCACGATCGCCGAGGTCCCGGCGGGTTCGCGCAGCGGCGACCGGGTGCCGGTGTGGCTGGACTCCAGGGATCGCGGGGTCGCCCCGCCACCGAGTGACGGCGCGGTGTGGCAGCACGCCCTGACGGCCGGTGTGTGGGCCGCAGGCGGCATGGCCGGGACGGTACTCCTGGCCCGCGCGGTGACCAGGCGGGTCGCCGAGCGACACCGCATGGCGGAGTGGGAGGCCGAGTGGGCCCGCACCGGGCCCGAGTGGGGGCGGCGGACGGCCTGACCGCGCTCACAAGGAGGCCAATGAAGGTCTGGCGGGTCCCTGACGGCCACCGTACGGTGTGATCATCCGCACCTGACGTCAAAGGTGGTCCGTCATGGCCCTGTTCGACCTGCCGCTGGACGAACTCCGCGAGTACCGCAGCGCGTCCGTCGAGCCCGCGGACTTCGACGCGTTCTGGACGAAGACGCTCCAGGAGGCCCGCGAGCACGACTTGGACGCCCGTTTCGAACCCGTCGAGACGGGACTGAGGACGGTGCAGGTGTACGACGCGACGTTCGCCGGGTTCGGCGGCCACCCGGTGAAGGGCTGGCTGACCGTGCCCCTCTCCGTGGGGGGTCCGCTGCCGACGGTCGTGGAGTTCGTCGGCTACGGCGGTGGACGCGCCCTTCCGCACGAGCATCTGCTGTGGGCCTCGGCGGGTTTCGCGCACTTCGTGATGGACACGCGGGGCCAGGGCAGCGGGTGGGGCGGCGGTGAGACTCCGGACCCGGTGGGCAGCGCGCCGTCCTTCCCCGGGTTCATGACGCGCGGGATCGAGGACCCCGAAAGCTACTACTACCGGCGGGTGTTCACGGATGGCGTGCGCGCCGTGGAGGCGGCCCGCGCGCATCCGCTGACCGACGCCTCCCGTACCGCGGCCGTCGGCGGCAGCCAGGGCGGCGGTATCACGATCGCGGTCGGCGGTCTCGTACCGGACCTGGTGGCCGTCGCGCCGGACGTGCCGTTCCTGTGCGACTTCCCGCGCGCGACGACGCTCACGGACCGCCACCCGTACCGGGAGATCGGCAGCTACCTCAAGACGCACCGCGGCCGTACCGAGCAGGTCATGCGGACCCTGTCGTACTTCGACGGCGTGCACTTCGCCGCGCGCGGCCGGGCGCCCGCGCTGTTCTCGGCGGCGCTGGAGGACCAGACGTGTCCGCCGTCGACGGTGTTCGCCGCGTTCAACGCGTGGGCGCACGAGGAGAAGACGGTCGAGGTCTACGACTTCAACGACCACGAGGGCGGCGGCGCCCACCAGCAGGGGGTCAAGCTGCGCTGGCTGCCGGCACGTTTCTGACGAACCAGGGAGACCCGGCCGAGGCCCGCGCGGGTCCGGTCAGGTCCGGGTGGCCACGATCAGCCGGCAGCGTGGGCTGCCGTCTGGCCGGTGGCCGAAGTCCGTCAGTGCCCGGTGCGCCACGGTGAATCCGGCGCGGGTCAGCTCGCGCCGGACGTCACCGAAGCGGAACGTCCGGTAGTACATGACGAACGGCGGCCGCCACAGGGCGTTGCGCACCCGCATCGTGGTGTCGAAGCCGAGCAGCGCCCAGTACCAGGGCGAGGCCGGGGACGGCGGGGCGCCGATGGGGAACACGAATCGTCCGCCGGGCCGCAGCACGGAGTGCACCTCGGCGAACAGGCCGGGCAGCTCGCGCGGCAGGAAGTGGCCGAACGCGCCGAAGCTCACCGCCAGGTCGAAGACGGGGCCGAACGGCAGGGCGCGGGCGTCACCGCGCACCCACGCGACGCGCGGCGGCCCGTCGGACCGTACCCGTGCGCGTGCGACGGCCAGCATGCCCGCGCTGAAGTCGACGCCGGTGACGCTCTCGCGGCAGACGGTGCGCAGCACATCCGTCCCCGCGCCCGTACCGCAGCACAGGTCGAGCCCGCGCGCGAAGGGTCCCATTCCCTTCAGCTCCCCTTGGACGGCGTCGAGGACGGCGTGCGGGGTCCGGAAGGGCGTGTGGTCGAACTTGGGCGCGAGCAGGTCATAACCGCGCTCGACCGACGACAGCGCCTGGACGGTCAGCTCGCGGAGGGTGGGACCGTGCGGGGAGAACATCGGCATCAGCTTAGAACAGCGCCGCCCCAGGGAGGGGCTCATCTCCGACCGTTCGATTCGGATCATCTTCGGTCAACGGCCGACGACGCCTGCGGGGCCGCCCGCCGCTCACCTAGGGTCGTGTGCATGACTTCGTTCCGTCCTGCCCCCGCCTGGCTGGCCGACGCCGTCTTCTACCAGATCTACCCTCAGTCGTTCGCCGACTCGAACGGCGACGGCATCGGTGACTTCGACGGGATCACCGAGCGCCTGGACCACCTCGCGTGGCTGGGCGTGAACACCGTGTGGCTCAACCCCTGTTTCGTCTCCCCGTTCCGCGACGCGGGGTACGACGTCGCGGACTACCTGACGATCGCGCCCCGCTACGGCTCCGCCGACGATCTCGCCACGCTCGTCGACGAGGCGGGCCGCCGCGGCATCCGCATCCTCCTCGACCTCGTCGCCGGACACACCTCCGACGCGCACCCGTGGTTCCGGGCCTCGGCGGACGACCCGGACGACCACCGCTGCATCTGGGCCCCCGAGGGCCGTCCCGAGGGCTTCGTCCCCTCCCCCGGCACCCGTCCCGGCTCCTATCTGCCGAACTTCTTCGACAGCCAGCCCGCCCTCAACTTCGGCTATGCGCGGGAGAATCCGGCCGAGCCCTGGCGACAGCCGGTCGACGCGGAGGGCCCGCGCGCCAACCGGGCCGCACTGCGCGAGATCATGGACCACTGGCTGCGGTTCGGCGTCTTCGGTTTCCGCGTCGACATGGCCGCGTCCCTCGTCAAGGACGACCCGGACAAGACGGAGACGACCGCGATCTGGACCGAGTTGCGCCACTGGCTGGACCGGGCGCACCCGGAGGCGGTGCTGCTGTCGGAGTGGGGCGACCCGGAGGTGTCCGTCCCGGCGGGCTTCCACACGGACTTCTTCCTGCACTTCGGCGGCCCCACGAACGGTCTGCCGCTGCGGTCCCTGTGGAGCAACGGCGAGGGCACGGTGAACGCGGCCTGGGACCCTCTGGACTGCTTCTTCGACCCCAGCGGCAGGGGCTCCGCGCGCCCGTTCGTGGAGGCGTACGACAAGGCGACAACGGCGCTGGCGGGCTCCGGCTTCGTCTCCCTGCCGACCGCCAACCACGACTTCTCCCGGCTGAACTGCGGCCCACGCACGGCCGAGCAGCTCCCGGCGGCCTTCGCGTTCCAGCTGACCTGGCCGACACTGCCGGCGATCTACTACGGCGACGAGATCGGCATGCGGTACGTCCCAGGTCTGCCCGACAAGGAGGGCAGCGTCCTCGGCCCCCGCTACAACCGGGCGGGCTCCCGCACCCCGATGCAGTGGGACGAGGGCCCGAACGCCGGCTTCTCCACGGCGCCCGAGGACCTCCTCTACCTCCCCCTGGATCCCTCCCCCGACCGCCCGACGGTGGCCGCGCAGCGCGCCGACGAGACCTCGCTGCTGCATCTCGTACGCCGGCTGATCGCCCTGCGCAGGACCACACCGGAGTTCGGCCCGCGCGGTGCGGTGGAGGTGCTGCACACCGGATACCCGTTCGTGTACGTCCGGGGCGGCCGGTTTCTGGTGGTCGTCAACCCGCGGAGCAGCGAGGCGAGTTACGGGTACTCCGCCACCGGTCGCGCGCTGGAGGTGTCGGGGGTGGAGCTCGCGGGCGGGACGATCACGGCCCGGGCATTCGGCTACGGCATCTTCGAACTCGGCGGGTAGCGGAGCCGGGTGTCCGGCGATGGGCCTCGCAGGGCCGAGAACAGCGCATCGGGGGTCGGAGCGCAGGTATACGCTGGCAGTGAGGGTGAGGTGAGCCCCCGTGCACTCCGTACCCAGCAGCCCCGAAGATCTCGTGCGGGCTCTTCGATCCGCCGGGATCAGGGACGAGCGGCTGCTGGAGGCCGTGCGGACGACGCCCCGGGCCCGGTTCGTCCCCGCCGCTCAGGCGGCCGCCGCATACCGGGACTCGCCCGTCCCGATCGGGCAGGGGCAGGTCACCACACAGCCGTCGCTGTCCGCCGTGATGATCGAGAGCCTTGAGCTGAGCGGAAGCGAGCACGTCCTCGAGGTCGGTACCGGTCTCGGCTTCCAGACCGCGCTGCTCGCCCGGCTGGCCGGCGACGTGGTCAGCGTCGAGATGCGGCCGGACATCGCCCGGCAGGCGCGCGGCAATCTGGCCGGGCAGGGCGTGCAGAACGTGGAGCTGCGGGTCGGTGACGGCAGCGGCGGTGTGCCGGACCGCGCCCCGTACGACGCGGTGATCGTCTCGGCCGCGTTCCCGGAGGTGCCCGAGCCGCTGGTCGCGCAGCTACGGCCGTCCGGCCGTCTCGTGCAGCCGGTCGGGCCGGGCGGGCGCGAACAGGTGGTGTGCTTCGTGCGCACCGCGTCCGGGTTGCGGCAGTGGCGGATCGTGACCGCGGCCTGCTTCGTCCGGCTGCTCGGGCGGTACGGCTTTCCGCTGGACGACACGGATGTCACCTGAGCGCGGAACAGACCGCGCCCCGTCCGTGTTCTCCCCAGCAGGACCGCTGAGTGCTACAGTGCGGTGAGCACTTGTGTACGCCCTGTCCGGGGCGCCGGTGCCCGTTTCTCCCCGTTCGCCGTTCCGCCCGTCGTTGCGGACCGGCGCATCGGCTTTCCGACACCACCTCGTCAGGCAGTGCGTCGTACGCCGTACCCGAGGTGCCGTTCCTCGCCGTGGCGAGGCGTGATCATGCCGCCTCCCGGCCCCTCTCCCCTTCCCTTCCTCCTTCCTTCCGTTCCTGAAAGGCCCTCCATGACCACCACACTCGAACACCCCCCGATCCAGCAGGAGCGAACGCCCCAGACCGTCACCGGAGTCCTCGACATCGACGCCGGTGGGAAGGGGCATCTGCGTGCCGCAAGCTGCCTCGCCTCGCCCGCAGACCTCCCCGTCTCGCCCGCCCTGATCCGCCGTCACGGGCTGCGCAAGGGCGACAGCCTCGCCGGCACCCGTACCGGGCGCTCCCTCACCGAGGTCGAGCTGGTCAACGGCCGGCCCCCGGAGGAACTGCGCGGCCGTCCGCACTTCCGCGACCTCACCCCGCTGCACCCGCGTGAGCGGCTGCGGCTCGAGCACCCGGCGTCGGGCCTGGGCGGACGCGTGATGGACCTTCTCTCGCCCGTCGGCAAGGGCCAGCGCGGGCTGGTCGTCGCCCCGCCCAAGACCGGCAAGACCGTGCTGCTCCAGCAGATCGCCGCGGCCGTCGCCGGCAACCACCCCGAGTGCCACCTGATGGTGGTGCTGCTCGACGAGCGGCCCGAGGAGGTCACCGACATGCGGCGCTCAGTGCGGGGTGAAGTGTTCGCCTCCACGTTCGACCGCACGCCGAAGCAGCACATCGCGCTCGCGGAAATGGTCGTCGAGCGTGCCAAGCGGCTGGTCGAGCAGGGTCAGGACGTCGTCGTCCTGCTGGATTCGCTGACCCGGCTGTGCCGGGCCCACAACAACGCTGCCTCCTCCGGTGGCCGCACCCTCAGCGGCGGTGTCGACGCATCCGCCCTGCACGGCCCGAAGCGCTTCTTCGGCGCCGCCCGTCTGGCCGAGGAGGGCGGCTCGCTCACCATCCTGGCCACCGCCCTGGTCGAGACCGGCTCCCGGGCCGACGAGTTCTTCTTCGAGGAGCTGAAGAGCACCGGCAACATGGAGCTGCGGCTCGACCGTGCCCTGGCCGCCCGCCGGATCCACCCGGCCGTCGACATCCCCGCGTCCGGCACCCGGCGTGAGGAACTCCTGCTGCCCCCGGCCGGGGTGGCGGCCGTACGGGGACTGCGGCGCGCCCTGCAGTCACAGGGGCAGCCCGCCGTGGAGACCCTGCTGGAGCGGTTGCGGGCGACGCCCGACAACGCGGCGTTCCTGCGCCAGGTCCAGCCCACACTGCCGGCCGGCTGATCCGTCCGACCGGACAGGCTCCGGCGTCAGGCATCCGGGTGCACGATCCCCCCACTCGGCTCACGCCGACCGGGCGGACGGGCGCTCATTGTTCCTACGGTGTCCGGTATGAGCATCGGATTCTCCTCTCGCGCCCTCCTCTCCTGCTGCGCTCTCGGCGCGGTCGGCATGTCGGCCCTCGCGCCGCTGCCCGCCACCGCTCTGACGGGCACCGGCGTCGGCGCTCCCGGGCCCGCCGCGTCGCAGTCGTCGCTCCTGTACGGGCCCGGCACTCAGGTGCGGCCACGCGTGGGAGCCCCCGAGGTGCCGTATGTGTCGGCGCTGTCGTGGCTGGTGGCCGACGCCGACACCGGCGATGTGCTCGCCGCGCACGACGCGCACCGTCCGCTGCCGCCCGCGAGCACCCTCAAGACGCTGTTCGCGCTCACCGTGCTGCCGGCGCTGCCCGCCGGCACCCGGCACACCGTCAGGCAGCGAGAGCTGGCGGGCATCGGACCCGGCAGCAGTCTCGTCGGGATCAAGGAGGGCCTCACTTACCGGGTGAGCGACCTGTGGAAGGGGGTCTTCCTGCACTCCGGCAACGACGCGGTGCATGTGCTGGCCGCGCTCAACGGCGGCGTGGAGACCACGGTCCGCCGGATGCAGGCCAAGGCCCGGCAACTGGGCGCCTTCGACACCCAGGTGGTCTCGCCGGACGGCTACGACGCCCCCGGGCAGGTGTCGTCGGCGTACGACCTCGCGGTGTTCGGGAGGTCCGGGCTGCGCAATCCGGACTTCGCCCGGTACTGCTCCCTGGCGGAGTCGACGTTCCCCGGCGACGGCGCGTCGTACGGGATCCGCAACACCAACCGGCTGCTGACCGGCGCCGACGGCGTCGAACGCTACCCGGGGCTGATCGGCATCAAGAACGGCTACACCAGCAAGGCGGGCAACACCCTCATGGCCGCGGCCCGCCACGGTGGACGCACCCTCGTGGTGACGGTGATGAACCCTCAGGAGGGCGGCGGGCTCACGGTCTACGAGGAGGCCCGCTCGCTGCTCGACTGGGGCTTCGACGCCGCCGGGCGGGTCGCGCCGGTCGGCTCGCTGCTGCCCGAGGGCTCGGGCGTGGCGCGCTCCGGTCCCACCGCGCTGCCGACGACGACCCCCCGCAAGGAGGACGAAGACCCCTCCGACTGGCCGGAGGCGGCGACACTGGCGGGCGCCGTCGGTCTGGGGACGGGCGCGGCGGTCGCGCTGGCGCTGCGGCTGCTGGGCAGACGGCCGGAGCGGGACTGACCGACCGGCAGCCCGAGCAGCAGGCCGAGGGTGATCCATGTGTAGGTGTTGCTGCCGAGGAAGCCGTCGATCCCGGACGCGTCGTTGAACCACAGCCACACCACGCTGGTGCACAGCACCGCGTACAGGGCGGCCGCGGTCCGCAGCCGGCGTGCGTGCACCAGCACCGCGAACGAGGGCAGCAGCCATACCAGATGGTGCACCCAGGTGATCGGGGAGATCAGGCAGGCGATGAGCCCCGTGAGGGCGAAGGCGGCCCGCCAGTCCCCGGCGCGCAGCGCCCGGTGCGTGCGCCACGCCCACACCGCGAGGACCACGACGACGGCCAGCGCCCAGGCGGCCCGGCTCGGGTCGTCCGGCGCCGCGAGCCGGGCGAGGACACCCTGCAGGGACTGGTTGGAGACGTAGTCGAGGCGGCCGACGCGGGTGGTGTCCCAGAGGGCGCTGGTCCAGTAGAAGCGGGAGGCGTCCGGCGCCGCCCACGCCGCGAGCAGGGTGGCGGCCCCTGCGACGGCGGTGGCGACGGCGGCGGCCCGCCACCTGCGGGCGAGCAGCAGCAGAGCGATGAACACCGCCGGGGTGAGCTTGACGGCCGCCGCGAGTCCGACACCGGCCCCCGCCCAGCGCCCGCGCCCGGTGGACAGCAGCCAGGCGTCGGCGAGCACGAGCGCCAGGAGCAGGAGGTTGACCTGCCCGAAGCTGAAGGTGTCCCGGACGGGTTCGAACAGGGCCAGCGCGCAGGCGGCCAGGCCCCAGCCGAACCAGCCGTAGCGGCCCAGCTCCCGGCCGACGAGGATCCGCACCACGGCGGCGAGGGCCGCCAGGTTGAACAGCAGAGCGAGCGCGATCGCCGTGTGCAGGCCGACGAACGCCATCGGCAGCATGCACAGCGCGGCGAACGGCGGATAGGTGAAGCCGTACGTCGTGCCCGGCACCCGGTAGTCGTAGACGTGGCCGCCGTAGTGGATCCAGGCGTTCACGGTCCCGTAGTAGACCTTCAGGTCGAACCAGCCGCGCAGCAGCGGCACGGTGGCGGTGAAGACGGTCACTGCGGCGGCGAGGCCGAGGACGAGGGCGAGCCGTCCCTTCTCGGTGCGAGGTGTTCTCACGCGGTCCGTCCCAGCACGAATGCCTGGGCCGCTTGGTGCGCCTGCCACAGCACGACCACGGCGAGCAGGCCGCCGGAGACGGCCAGCACCACCTGGGCGAGGTCGGGCGGGCCGCCGCTCGGCAGCACGGCGAGCGCGAGGACGGCGGTGGCGGCGGCCACCCGGTGGCGTACCAAGGTGCTGGGGGCCGCTGCGGCGATGAGGAACAGTCCCCACAGGGCGTACCAGGGGCGGATGGCCGGGCCGAGGACGGCGACGACGGCGAGGCTCAGGCCGAGCGCGTAGACCGGGGCGGGCCGCAGCTTCACCCAGATGACCAGCACGGTGATGGCGGTCGCGGCGACGCCGACCGCGTGCCAGGCCGGTTCCGCGAGGGGCGCGAGGTCGCTGCCGAGACCGTCGAGCATCCGGCCCGTGACCCGGCCGAGGACGCTGGTGGGTGACCAGTTGTGCGGGGAGACGGGTGTCTTCAGGGCCGCTATCCAGCCGTACCCGGTGCCGGCGACGGCGGTGGCCGCGGCGGTGGTGGCGAGCGCGACCACCGCGGTCGTCGCCGTCGCCCGGGCGACGCCGACGTGCCGGCGCAGCGCGATCACGGCGAGCAGGCCGAGCGCGGCGGGGGCCTTGACCAGGGCGGCGAGCGTGACCAGGACGACGCCGAGGACGTGCAGCCGGCCGCGGGCGGCGAGCAGGCCCATGCCCAGCAGGCCGAGCATGATGGCATCGTTGTGGGCGCCGGCGACCAGGTGCAGCAGGACGAGCGGGTTGAGGGCGCCGAGCCACAGCGCGGCGGCCGGGTCGGCGCCGCAGTGCCTGGCGAGCCGTGGCAGCGTGAACGCCATCAGGGCCACGCCGAGCAGCGCGACCAGCCGCATGCCGAGCAGCCCGGCCGGCAGTTCGCCGCGGGTCAGTCCGGACAGCGCGGAGGCGACGACGAGGAAGACCGGACCGTAGGGGGCCGCGGTGTCCCGCCACACCGGAGCCACCTCGTCCGCCAGCGGACCGCCGAGCTGGGCGGGCCCGTAGGCGTAGACGTCGAGGTGGGCGTGGACCATGGCGCCCTGGGCGAGGTAGCTGTAGACGTCCCGGCTGAACAGCGGCGGAGCCAGCAGCAGCGGCGCCGCCCAGGTGGCGAGGACGAGCAGCAGGGCCCGCGGCGTCGGCGGTTCGGGGCCGCGGATCACCCGGCCGAGCAGTGCCCAGGCGGCGATCAGCAGGACGACACCGAAGTACACCCCCACCAGCCCGAGCGCGGCGCGCCCGGACTCCGGGGAGACCAGATCCTCGACCGGCAGGGCCCCGGCGGTCTCACCGCCCAGCGCGAGAAAGGCGGTACCGGCCAGACCGAGCGCCTGGCAGCGGCGGAGATCGACGGGGAAAGCCATGGCCAACACTCGGGAAGCGTGTCAACACCGGGTGGCCGGAAAGCAACGTCCGTCTCTCGCGCGGGCGGCCTGCTTGTGACCGCCGCGTGATCGACGGGCCCATGGGGGCACGGAAGTCCCGGTCAGAACACGGACAACCCGGTCAGCGTGGTGAAGCGGTCGAGTGCCGCGACACCCGCGACGGAGTTGCCGCGCTCGTCGAGGCCGGGGCTCCATACGCACAGGGTGCAGCGGCCGGGCACGACCGCGATGATGCCGCCGCCGACGCCGCTCTTGCCGGGCAGGCCGACCCGGTAGGCGAAGTCGCCCGCCGCGTCGTACGTGCCGCAGGTCAGCATCACCGCGTTGACCTGCTTGGCCTGGCTGCGGGTCAGCAGCCGGGTGCCCTCGGCGCGGACGCCGTGCCGGGCCAGGAAGCCCGTGGCGAGGGCGAGGTCGGCGCAGGACGCGGTGAGGGAGCACTGCCGGAAGTACTGCTCGAGCAGCACCGGCACGGGGTTGCCGATGTTGCCGTAGGACGCCATGAAATGGGCGAGGGCGGCGTTGCGGTCGCCGTGCGCGGCCTCGGAGGCCGCGACCTCCGTATCGAAGGAGAGGCCGGGGTTGCCGCTCTCGGCGCGCAGGAAGTCGAGCAGGGTGCCGGCCGCGTCACCCGTACGGGTGTGCAGCCGGTCGGTGACGACGAGGGCGCCCGCGTTGATGAAGGGATTGCGCGGGATGCCGTTCTCGTACTCCAGTTGGACCAGCGAGTTGAACGGGTTGCCGGACGGCTCCCGGCCCACGTGCTCCCACAGCGCGTCGCCCTCGCGGGCGAGGTCGAGGGCGAGGGTGAAGACCTTGGTGATGGACTGGGTGGAGAACGGCTCCCGCCACTCCCCCACCCCGTACACCGTGCCGTCCAGTTCGGCGACGGCCATGCCGAAGCGGCGCGGGTCCAGGGCGGCGAGCGCCGGTATGTAGTCGGCGGCCCGGCCGCGACCGGGGCGGTGCTCCATCTCTTCGGCGATACGTTCCAGCACGGGCTGGAAGTTCAACGACGGGGCCATGGTCACCATCGTGCCGCCCCCTGCGACGGACCGCTCACCTGACGTGCCTCGTGATCACGCGTTGGATCCTATGACGCGGCCGCGGCTGCTCCACCCGGCGGGACGGCAGCCACGGCCGCCGTCCCCAGGTGCGTGCTCCCTGCTCACCGGGAAGGTCAGACCTCCGGGGAGCCGCTGCCCGCGACCACCTCGGGCCGCAGCAGGGCCTGCAGCCGCTCGGCGGGCAACAGGCCCTTCTCCAGGACGAGTTCGGCGACGCCGCGCCCGGTGGTCAGGGCCTCCTTGGCGATGCCGGTGACCGCCTCGTAGCCGATGTACGGGTTGAGTGCGGTGACCAGGCCGATGGAGTTCTCCACGGCCGCCCGCAGTTCCTTCTCGTTGGCCGTGATCCCGGCGACGCACCGCTCGGCGAGGGTGAGGCAGGCGCGCTCCAGGTGGGTGATGCTCTCGGAGAGGGAGTGCAGGATGACCGGCTCGAAGGCGTTGAGCTGGAGCTGTCCCGCCTCGGCGGCCATGGTGATGGTGACGTCGTTGCCGATCACCTCGAAGGCGACCTGGTTGACGACCTCGGGGATCACCGGGTTGACCTTGCCGGGCATGATGCTCGAACCGGCCTGCACCGGCGGCAGGTTGATCTCGTTCAGGCCCGCGCGCGGCCCGGACGACAGCAGGCGCAGGTCGTTAGGCCGTGCACCGCGTACACGGTCGCGATCTTGACGGCGGTCGGGTAGACGTCGTTGGTCGACTGGCCGAGATTCACGTCCTCGTTGGGGTGCAGGTGCCGGTACTCGCCCTTGGCGTGCCCCAGCAGTTCCAGCGATCACGCCGCCGGCTGCCGGAACGCCGATGTGGGACAGGACCGTGACGAGGAAGGGGCTCTCGCCGGCGGAGTTACTTGTTCCAGGGCAGCAGCATCGAGAGCAGGACGACCGAGCCGACGTAGAACAGGCCGACGCGCCACATGATCGAGTTGATCGCCCTCGGCATGATCTTCTCGGGGTTTTCGGTCTCGCCCGCGGCGACGCCGACCAGCTCCACGGAGGCGTAGGCGAAGACGACGCCCTGGATGATCAGCAGCATCGGCAGCACGCCGTTGGGGAAGACACCGCCGTGGTCGGTGATCAGGGACGGACCGGGGGTGCTGCCGTCGACGTTGTGCTGGGTGACCAGCAGGAAGATGGCGATCGCCATGAAGACCACGAGGGCGCCGACCTTGACGATGGCGAACCAGAACTCCAGTTCGCCGAAGATCCTCACCGAGATCAGGTTCACCGTGAGGACCACGGCCAGGGCTATGAGCGCGATCACCCACTGCGGGATGTCGGAGAACATGCCCCAGTAGTGGGTGTAGGTGGCCACGGCGGTGATGTCGGCTACGCCGGTGGTCGCCCAGTTGAGGAAGTACATCCAGCCCGCGGTGTACGCGCCCTTCTCGCCGAGGAATTCACGGGCGTACGACACGAAGGCGCCGGACGACGGCCGGTACAGGACGAGTTCGCCGAGCGCGCGCACCACCAGGAAGGCGAAGACACCGCAGATCGCGTACGCGACGAAGAGGGAGGGGCCGGCGTCGGCGAGGCGGCCGCCGGCGCCGAGGAAGAGGCCGGTGCCGATGGCCCCGCCGATGGCGATCATGTTGACGTGCCGGGACTTCAGGGACTTGCTGTAGCCCTGCTGTAGCCCGCGTCTCCTGCGTCGACGTGACCGGACGATGGGCGCGTCTCTTCTTTGAGGTGCTGTTCGCTCACGCCTCTGGTCCGCCTTCCGTGGGGAGATCCGTGCGCCGGGGGCGCAGGATGTCGGTGAGGGTCGTCTCGACGCGGTCGATGTGGTGGGCCATGGCCGCCACCGCGTCGTCTTCGGAACCGTCGATCGGCGCCTCGACGATCGCCCGGTGCTCCCGGTTGGACTGCTCGCGCCGGCCGCCCAGCTCGTTGAGGAAGGCCGACTGACGCGCCAGTGCGTCGCGGATCTCCTCGATGACCCGGCGGAAGACCGGGTTCTGGGCGGCCTCGGCCACGGCGAGGTGGAAGAGGGTGTCCATCGCGACCCACGCGGTGGTGTCCGTCTCCCGCTCCATCCGGTCCATCAGATGGGCCAGGTGGTCCAGGTTCTCCGGGGTGCCGCGCAGCGCCGCGTACCCGGCGACCGGGATCTCGATGTGCCGGCGCACCTCCAGCAGGTCGCTCGCCGCGTAGTCGCCGAAGGTCGGGTCCTCGACCGCGTTGGCGACGACGAAGGTGCCCTTGCCGGTCCGCGAGACGGTCAGCCCCATGGTCTGCAGGGCCCGCAGGGCCTCGCGCAGCACGGGGCGGCTGACCTCGAGGGTGCGGCACAGCTCGGCCTCGGAGGGGAGCTTGTCACCGATCGCGTACTCGCCGCGCTCGAGGGCGCCGCGGAGGTGGGTGAGGACCGCTTCCATAGCGCTGACGCGCCGCGGTCCCGAACCACCTGTCTGGCTGTCTGACAGGTTCGCGGGGGTTGATCCTCCGGGTAACCGGACGGGACTGTCAAGGGGCGGAGTAAGGAAACTTTCAGGGGGCCGGGGCGCCTGAATACCGGCTTCCCGACCCCCTATGATCTGCGATGATCAGCTCGTGGGCTGCTTCCAGGACGGCCCGGTCAGCTGAGCACGCCGGTCGCGAGCAGTCCGAGGAGCGCCACGCCGACAACGATCCGGTAGATCACGAAGGCGTTGAAGGAGTGCCTGGCGACGAACTTCAGCAGCCACGCGATCGAGGCGTACGCGACCACGAACGAGACGACCGTGCCGACGGCGAGCGGCGCGGCGCCCACCCCCGTGCCCAGGGCGTCCTTCAGCTCGTAGAGGCCGGCGCCGGTGAGGGCCGGGATGCCGAGGAAGAAGGAGAGGCGGGTGGCGGCCACCCGGTCGAGGTCGAGGATGAGCGCGGTCGACATGGTGGCGCCGGAGCGGGAGAAGCCCGGGAAGAGCAGGGCGAGGATCTGCGAGCTGCCGACCAGCATCGCGTCCCTGAACGAGGTGTCGTCCTCGCCGCGCTTGTGCCGGCCCATCTGGTCCGCGCACCACATCACGCCGCTGCCGACGATCAGCGAGCCGGCCACCACCCACAGCGAGGCGAGCGGCCCGTCGATGAGCGGCTTGGCGGCCAGGCCGACCAGGACGATCGGGATCGTCGCGGCGATGACCCACCAGGCGAACTTGTAGTCGTGGTGGTACCGCTCCTGCTTGTTGAACAGGCCCCGGAACCAGGCGGAGACGATCCGCACGATGTCCTTGAGGAAGTACAGGAGCACGGCCGCGATCGCGCCGACCTGGATGACGGCCGAGAAACCGACGACGGCCTGGTCGTCGACGGGGATCCCCATCAGCCCCTCGGTGATCTTGAGATGGCCCGTCGAGGACACAGGGAGGAATTCGGTCAATCCCTCGACGACTCCGAGGACGGCGGCCTGACCGACGTTGATGACGCTCATGGGATCCAGTTCTGAGGAGTTGGTCGACAGTTCTGTAGACGGTGGTGCTGAGGAATTTGTACTACGCGCCGGTGGCGGCCACCGACTAGGGCCACACGGCCTGGGCGAGCGAAACCCCGGCAAAAGCCGCACCGAGGCCCGCTGTCACGCTCGCGACGACGTTGAGGGCAGCGCAGAACCCCGCGCCGGTCTCGGTAAGCCGCAGTGTCTCGTACGAGAACGTCGAGTATGTGGTCAGCGCCCCGCACAGGCCCGTGCCGAGCAGGAGCTGCAGGTGCGGCGAGGCATGGCCGGCCGCGGCGGCGCCGGTCAGCAGGCCGAGGACGAGGCAGCCCGTGACGTTGACCACCAGGGTGCCCCAGGGAAAGACCGTGTCGTGCTTGAGCTGCACCGCGCGGTCGGTGAGGTAGCGCAGGGGTGCGCCGACCACGGCACCGAGGATCACCAGCAGCCAATTCACAACGTGTTCTCACCTTTCCCTCGTCCGGTGCCCCCGCGTCCGGCGTACCGGACGACTTCGCAGTCGTCGAGCGTCACGAGTCCTTCTGTGACGAGTTCGTCGAGCTGGGGCAGGAAGGCACGGACGTGTTCCTCCGTGTCGACGATCACGACGGCGACGGGCAGGTCCTCGCTCAGCGACAGCAGCCTCGAGGTGTGGATCAGCGACGAGGCGCCGAAGCCTTCGATGCCGCGGAAGACGCTCGCGCCCGCGAGACCCGCGGCATGCGCGCGGTGCACGATCTCGCTGTAGAGGGGCTTGTGGTGCCATGTGTCGTGCTCGCCGATGAAGACGGTCAGCCTGAGGGCCCTGCCGGTCAGTCGTGTCATGGCCGCCTCCGCGGGCGCCGGTCGGTGGTGTCGTTCATCGCTGCCGCCACGCCATGACGCGACGGACGGCCGTCATCGCGAGCCAGACCGAGGCGAGGGCCCCGAGGAGCGTCGCGAACAGGTACGCGAGTGCGGTGCGCGGATGGCCCGCGTCGACCAGCCTCTGGATGTCGACGGCGTACGTCGAGAAGGTGGTGAAGCCGCCGAGCACGCCGGTGCCGAAGAAGGGCCGCACCAGCCGGTGGGCCGCCCACACATCGATGATCACGACCATGAAGACGCCGATCACGGCACAGCCGACGACGTTGACACCGAAGGTGGTCCAGGGGAAACCCCCGGTCCGTGCCGGCCACAGCAGCGAGGCACCGTAGCGGGCCGTGGCACCGATGCCACCGCCGAGGGCGACGACCGCGACGACCGGGCCCTGTCCGTGCCAGGGCGACGGCCGCCGCACCGGCTCGGGCGATGCGGCACCGGTCGTGTCGGCGCTCTTGGGGTGCGGGACTGACATGGACGTACTTCTCCTACTCGCCGGGGCCCTGCCGGACGGGCACGCTCATCGCAAGTAGGGACCGTTGGCGGCGGCACTGCCGCGGTTCGGGTGCGGCGGGCCCCGCCGCCGCGCCGCGGGACATGATCGCGGCCGGGGAACAGGTTACCTCCGGGCGCGGCGGCCCCGCACACCCGAGTCAGCCGGTGTCGTCGGGCAGCTCGCACACGGCGACGCCGCGTTCCCGGACGCTGCCGAGGACCAGCCGGCCGTCGGCGACGCAGGCGCTGGTGGACATGCGGAAGCCGGAGGGACGGTGGACGAGATGCCGCCCGACCCGGCCGTCGTCGTCGACCGCGAGGACGCCGGCCATGGCCGCCGGGCGGTACGGGGCCCGCACCGCGAGCCGGGCGGCGGCGCGACGCACGGACGGGGCGGCGCGGTGCAGCATGTCCAGGGCGGGGACGTGCGGTCCGGCGAGGGCCACCCAGATCGGACCGTCGCGTCCTTCGCGCCAGAGGTTGTCCGGCAGGCCCGGGAGGTCCTCGGCGAAGGGTTCGGCGTGGCCGGAGCGCGGTCCGGTCAGCCAGTAGCGGGTGAGGCGGCGGGCCCCGGTCTCGGCGACGACGAGGAAGGACTCGTCCTCGGCCGGGGCGAGACCGTTGGCGAACTGCAGCCCCTCCACGAGCACCTCGGGTTCCCCGGCGCCGGGAGCGAGGCGCAGCAGCCGTCCCGTCCCGGTGTGCTCGGCGATGTCGCCGATCCACTGCTCGAAGGGGTAGCGGCGGCTGGACACGGTGAAGCAGACCGTGCCGTCGGACAGGGCGACGACGTTGCTGCAGAACCGCAGGGGCTCCCCCGCCACCGAGTCGGCCAGCACGCGTACGGTGCCGTCGTCGAGGGCGACGCGCAGCAGTCCGCGGTGCGCGTCGCACACCAACAGGTCGCCGTCGGCAAGGAGTTCGAGGCCGAGGGGACGACCTCCCGTCGCGGTGAGCACCTCGACGCGGGTACGGGCCGGGTCGGCGAGCCCGTCGAGCCGCAGAATGCGGCCGTCCTCCACACCGGTGAGCACCCGCCCGCGCCGGTCGACGACGACGTCCTCGGGCCCCCGGCCGCCGATGGCGACGTAGCCGAGCGGAACAAGAGCCGTGGGACGGTCCATGCGTGCCTGCCCTTCACTTCGAAGACGTTCATCCTCGCAGCGGGTACCCGGATGCGCCCGCTCCCTTTCGGACTCGTGCGCGACCGTGCCGTCCGCTCCCACGCGCACAACCGTAGGTCAGGACGTCACGCCCGCCGTTCTCCGTGCCCTGCCGTGCAACGTCAGATAGAAGAGCTGCAGGGACTCCTCGGGGCCGCCCACCTCGAGGCGGTTGAGAACCTTGCCGAGGGGGTTCCAGACCCGCCCGTCCGGCATGCGTACGCCGACCGACTGCCCGAAGTAGGCGCGCTGCTCGGCGTCGAAGTCCACTCACACCGCCCCCGCGCGGCGCACGAGCACCTCACCGACGTACGCGCCCAACGCTAACCCCGGCTGTTCAGCGGAATTGGGTGAGCTGACGCCCTGACAGCAGAAAGGTGCCGCTGGCCTGCAAGGATGCGAGTGTCGAGGTCGTATCCGGTGCAGAAGTCAGGACACCTTTCTGGTGGCCGAGCGTACAGGGTGGGACCGTGGGCTGTCCGCCTTTCCGATTTCCGGGTTGTCGTTCATCAGCTGCGCGATCTTGCCCGTTGCATCATCCGTGTCGAACGCGTCCCAGATCTCCTTCGCCTCGTTCAGGGCGACCCGCCGGTCACTGTCACTCAGCAGAGTGTTGCCGCTCTTGCGGTCCGCTTCGAGCAGCTTCTGGAGCTGCCGGAGCGAACCGGCGGCGTCTGCCAGGTGCCACAGTTTCTTGGTCGGCTGGCCGGTCTTGAGCTCGTTGACAACGGCCTCGCTCACCTTTCCGGTCCCGACGGCAGGAACGCTACCGGGCTTTATGTGTAGATTTCTTCGGTGAGCACCTTCTGCAGGTCGGGGTTCTGAACCGAGGGGGCGACGGCCGCCATCGGGCATGGCCCGATGAAGCCCGGCGTCCCGCAGCCACCGGTGGGCTGCGGAGTACTGCTGCCAGCGGGGTCCGGCGCGGGCATGTGGCCGTCGAACTCGCCGAAGTTCACCGGGTTGCCGCCGGTGAACGCGTACCGGTTACCGGTGTACGGGTCGGCCCCGAGACTGATGTCGGAGAGGGCGCCGTTGTACATGTCCCGGGTGGTGAGGCGGTTCAGACCCGGGTCATAGTGGGTCTTCGATCTTGAGCGGTGCGCCTGCTCAGGGCCTCTGACGTTTCGTTACGCTCAGCGACGGCGGTTGGTGGCTGCTGCCGGGGCCGCAGGCGCGCCGGGAGTCCAGGGCAGCACACGGCCACGGTCCCTCTCCGTGACTACGGGTGCAGCTTCTCGCCCTTCGCCAGCATCGCTACGTACTTCTCGATCCGGCGCGCCCGGGTCTCGGTCTTCTTGGCGTCTTGGATCCGGTACAGGATCGCGTAGCGGTTCTGCCGGTCCAGTGTCTCGAAGAACTCCGCCGCGGCCGGGTCGGCGGTCAGGGCCGCCGTGAGGTCGTCCGGCACCATGGCGGTCTTCGCGCCGTCGTAGGCCGCTTCCCAGCGGCCGTCTGCCTTGGCGCGGTCGACCTCGGCCTGTCCCGGCGGATGCATCCGGCCCTGCTCGATCAGGGCGGCCACCTTGTCCCGGTTGGCCTTGGACCACTTGCTGCGCGGCTTGCGCGGGGTGAACCGCTGGAGCCACCACTGGTCGTCGAACTTGGCCTTCTGGCCGTCGATCCAGCCGTAGCAGAGTGCCACGTCGAGCGCCTGGGCGTAGTCCAGCGCGGCGATTTCAGGGCCCTTCTTGCGAAGCTTGAGCCAGATGCCCGGCGAGACGGCGTGATTCTCACCGAGCCATGCCTGGAATGCCTCGGCGGATTCGAATGCGACGATCTCCAAGTCCTGAGTCACCCCAGCAGCGAACCACACCCGGCCGATTGTCATGACGCATTCGGGCACGACCCCGGATGCAGGATGCCCGTGGACCTGCGTGATCATCTCTGTTCTCGACGCAGAACGATCATGCAGGAGCCACGGGCTTGGTCAACGATACGACGTTGCTGCTCGACCTCGACGGGGTGTCCGTCGCGCGGGTTGAGCGGCTGGCCGACGGAAGGCGCCGAGTTCACCTGGTCACGTCCGACGAGACAGCCAGAGCCTGCCCGGCCTGCGGGGTGTTCGCCACCCGGGTTAAGGGCTCGGCGGTGACCCGGCCACGCGATCTCCCTCACTGCGAGAGCGAATTGGAGTTCCGCTGGCACGAGCGCCGCCGGTGGTACCGCGAGGCCGGCTGCCCTCGCCGGTCCTTCACCGAGCAGATCCCGCAGATCCCGGCCGGTGCCAGACTGACCGCCCGGCTGCGGGATACGGCCGGGCGCCGCATACGGGATGCCGGCTCCACGGTCATCCAGGCCGCACGGGATCTGCATCTGTCCTGGCCGACCGTGATGGAAGCCTTCCGCACGCAGGCCCTCGACGTCACCGAGGCACCTCTGCCGCAGGTCACAGTCCTGGGCATCGACGAGACCCGCCGCGGACGGCCGAGCTGGGAACAGGATGCGGAGACCGGCAAGTGGCGCCTGACCCGGGACCGGTGGCACACCGGCTTCGTCGACGCCCTCGGCCACGGCGGACTGCTCGGACAAGTCGAGGGCCGCACCGTCGCCGACGTCCTGGCCTGGCTCGCCACCACCAGCCTGGACTGGAGAAGGGGCATCGGCTACGTCGCCATCGACATGTCGGCCACCTACCGCGCCGCGATGCGTATCGGCCTGGCGCACGCCACTGTCGTGGTCGACGACTTCCACGTTGGTCCAGCTCGCCAACAAGATGCTGTCCATGGTCAGGCGCCGCACCACCGCCGAGACCCGCGGCCGGCGCGGACGGGCGAGCGACCCGGAGTGGAAGGCCAGACGGCGGCTTCTGCGCAACCGCGAGGACCTGCCTTGGGACCGGATCAGCAACGAGATGGTCCGCGTCCTGCTGGCGCAGATCGGCGGCGCGGACCCGGCGGCGGTGATCCTGCCGACGGAACTGGTGCAACGCGAGTCGACGTGACCTCACGATCGCACGGGTGCGTCGCTCGCCACCGGGCCGTCGGCGTTCCCGTGCGACCGATCAGTTTTGGAGAAGCCGTACGCCACTCCCCCTCCGTAGCGTGAGAGCACCGGCGAACGACGTCGGCCCGCCCAACGCCAAGGAGCACACCATGACCACGGGCCTGCAGACCATCATCTACCCCGTCAAGGACCTGGCCGCGGCCAAGTCGATGTTCAGCGCCCTGCTGGGGACGGAGCCGTACGTGGACGAGTCCTACTACGTGGGGTTCCGGGTCGCCGGGCAGGACGTCGGGCTGGACCCGAACGGGCACGCCAAGGGCCTGACCGGGCCGGTGCCGTTCTGGCACGTGTCCGACATCAAGGCCCGGCTCGGGGCGCTGGTGGACGCCGGGGCCGAGGTGCTGCAGGACCTCCAGGACGTCGGCGGCGGCAGGCTGATCGCCTCGGTGAAGGACGCGGACGGCAACCTCGTGGGCCTCCTCCAGGACCCGGCCGCGTAGGGTTTCGCCCTCCGTGAAGTGCTTGCACGCACACTAGTTGCAATGTAAACAAACGGGGGCTTTTCTGTTACCGTGCGGGTATGGCAGTGAAGACGGCCGACTCCCGGCTCGAGGAACAGTGGCGGGACATCCTGTCGGTGCACGCGCGCACCATGTGCGAGATCGACCGTGTGCTCCACCCCCACGGCCTCGGCGCCAGCGACTTCGAGGTCCTCGACGTCCTCGCCGCCGAGACGCCCGACCACGGCGACCAGTGCCGGGTGCAGAACATCGCCGGGCGTGTCCATCTGAGCCAGAGCGCGCTGTCCCGGCTGATCGGGCGGCTGGAGAAGGACGGCCTGGTGCGGCGCTCGGTGTGCGAGGAGGACCGGCGCGGCGTCTGGGTCGCCCTGACCGAGAAGGGCCGCGCGCTGCACGCCGTGGTGCTGCCGCTGCAACGCGAGGTCCTCGCCCGCACGCTGACGTCCTGGCCCGGCCGACCCGCCTGACCCGGCGGCACGGGGTTGTCAGCCCGGCGCACCGGCGGCCCCGGCATCATGCGCGCGATCGCATGCGTGGCCGCTCCGTGTGAACCTGGTGGTGCAGGCGCCGCGGCGCGCACGACATGGGCCAGGACAACCGGAGGGACGTCATGGAACAGGTCGGAGACAAGCCGGAAGAGGTACGCAGGCATCTCGAGGAGGAGCAGCAGCAGTTCGAGGAGCAGCAGCCGTCACGAAGCGGGGTCCGGCCGGAGGACGAGGTTGGACGGACGGTCACCGACGAGGAGGCCGAGCAGACGGCCGCTGACGACGCCCCCGACGTCTCCGGCAGGGGTGCCTAGCGCCTGTCTTTCGGATCGGGCCGGCCCGCCAGGCCCTGGACCAGCTGTGCTCACCCCGTCGCGGGCCGCCGGTCCACCGGGCGGCGCGGCGGGATCTGGGGGCAGTCGAAGTCGCGGGGACCGCTCCACAGCGCGGGTACGGCGTCGCAGCGGCGGCACAGTTCGTATGCGATCGCCTCGTAGTTGACCCGCCAGCCCTGGAAGTGCGGCCAGGCCTCCCGCGCCGTCCGCTCGGCCGTGAAGCCCGTCGCCTCCAGCATCGCAACGGCCGCATCGAACTCCGTGAAGGTGAGGTGGATCGGGGCGTCGGGTGCCGGGTCGGCCTCGAACGGGAAGCGCAGCGAGCGGGCGATGTCGCGCAGGGCGGTGAACCCGGCCCGGAGTACCAGCCGGGCCTCCGGTGGCGCGGCGCGCGGCGCGAGGGAGAGCTGCATCGCAGCCGCGTCCATCACGGCGAGCATCCCGACCAGCCAGTTCCGGTACGGGCCCGGCGAGCGGAACGAGATCAGCACCGGGTAGGTGGAGTGGCTCTCGCCGATGTCGGCGGCCAGCCGCTCCCACGCACGGTACAGCTCGGGCAGCGCGGTCTCCGTTTCGACGAGCCACTGACGGGCCAGGATCTCCGGGCCCCAGGCGGGCTCGCCGGCCCGGGACTGCAGCAGGGTGACCTCGAGTTCACGGCGGTTGTAGGCGGCGTACAGGGTGGGCAGGTAGGCGATCTGCAGGGCGATGAGCACGGGCCCGGTGGCCGCCGCGACGAAGTCCAGCACGGACAGCCGCAGCCGCATACCGCTGGCGAAGCCGAGCGTGAACAGGCTGGAGCCCGCCTCACGGAACGCATTGCTCCAGCTCAGCGTCGACACGGAGTACAGAATCAGGCCGTAACCCACGAGCGCCCCACCGAGCCAGATGGCGAGCATGCCCATCAGGATCAGCGGGGCGAGCCAGGTCTGCGCCCGGTCGATGTCCTCGTAGCGGCCGCTCGGCGCGGCCAGCCGCAGCACCCGCCGCAGTGCCCACCACAGCCGGTACACGAGGATCGAGTACAGCCCGCGGGGCACCACGAGAGTACGCACGATGCTGGAGAGCACGGCCACCAGGACCAGGGCGCCGGCGACGCCGGAGATCCACCTCATGCGGTCATTGTGGACCGCGCGGCCCGGCCCGCCTCGGCACAGGCGGCTCAGGGCGTCGGGGCCGCCACCCCCGACGCCGCCGTGCGCGTCAGCCCTACGGCCGGGCCAGCAGGTGACGCACCCCGTCCGAATTGAGGGTCAGACCGTGCGGGGAGGCCGCGTCGATGGTCAGGGTGAGATCGCCGGTGGGCCACTGGGACGCGAGCGCGCCGAGCGGCACCAGGCGGTAGCGGGAGACGAACGGCAGCAGGTCCGCCATCTCCGTCTCCGAGGTGAACACCGGCACGGTCTGTTCGCCGTCCGGCTGCTCCAGGACGGGCAGCGCGACGGTGTTCGGGTTGTTGGCTTCCTCCTCGCCGGCGTCGTCCGGCACGGGGACGAGCACATCGCTCCCGGCCAGCGTGTCCAGCGCCTCCTCGTCCCCGGCATCCACCGCAAGGGTGTCCAGTGCCGCCTGGGCCGCGGTCGGGTGGTGGTTCTTGTCCGGAGTGTCCATGGCAATCCCCAGGTAGGTGCGGGCGGGACGCCCCGGAACCAGTGGCTCCGGGCGCACTCCCGCCCACGTACCCATCCCGCGCCGGGCCATGCATGCCGCACGGGTCAGGGGTCGGCAAGGTCAGGGGCAGGCAGGGGCACGACTGACGCGGGGGCCGGGGGCGGCCGTCGTGCGGGACGCCTGTCAGGCCCGCCGCTCCGCAAGCAGTTCCCCGGTGGTGACCACCCGGATCAGCGGACGGTACAGGTCCATCACGCCCAGCGCCCGGTCGTGGGCGGTGTCGTCGGCTCCCGCGCAGGCGTCGGCGACCACCAGCACCTCGACTCCGGCGTCCGCGGCGGCAAGAGCCGTGGACAGCACGCAGCAGTCGGTGCTGACACCGGCCAGCACCAGACGGCCTTCGGCCCCGACACGCCCGGCCAGTTCGGGCGTCCACTTGCCGAACGTGGCCGCGTCCACCACGTGCCGCGCCACGGCGGCGAAGTCGTCGGCCAGCCGCCACAGCGAGGCGTGAGGCGGTTGCAGGGCGAAGGGCCACTGCTCGTAGTACGCCCGCCAGGCGCCCTCGGGTGTCCGGGGTGCCAGGAAGCGGGTGAAGGTGACGCGTTCCCCGAAGGCGGGCAGCAGGCGCCGTACGCCGTCCGCCGCCTCCCGGAAAAGGGGGGCGGCCCAGGGGCTCGCGGGATCGGCGAAGACGCGCTGCATGTCGATCACGGCGAGCAGGTCGGCGGCGGTCATGCGATCGGTGCGCCTTCGTTCGTCGTCCGGCCCGTGGCCTCCTGCTCCTGCCGGTGCACACGCCCGCGGCCGAGGACGAGCATGCCGACGAAGCCCACCGCGAGGGCCGCCAGAACGCCGAGGTTGGCGTACGCCCAGGCGCCCGACGTGCCGCCGAGGCCTAGCGGGCCGAGGAGATAGCCCTGCCAGTCCAGCCAGCTCGCGGCGGTGTTCGTCACCAGGCCCCAGCCGATCGCCGTGGCGGCGAGGGTCAGCAGCAGGGGTGTGAGCGGGATGTCGCCGTAGCGGCCGCGCGGGCGGTAGAGGTCGTCCTCGTCGTAGTCGCGGCGACGCAGGACCAGGTCGGCGAGCATGATGCCGCACCAGGCCGCGATGGGGACGCCGAGCGTCGTCAGGAAACCCATGAACGGGCCGAGGAAGTCGCCGGCGAAGAAGACGATGTAGACCGAGCCCGCGATCATCAGGACGCCGTCGACCAACGCGGCCAGGGGGCGGGGAATCCGCAGCCCGGCGGAGAGCAGCGCCAGGCCCGACGAGTAGATGTCCAGCACCGCGCCGCCCACCAGGCCGAGCACCGCGACCACCGCGAACGGGACCAGGAACCAGGTCGGCAGGATCGTGGTCAGCGCTCCGATCGGGTCGGCGGCGACGGCCTTGCTGAGGGTGTCGGACGAGCCCGCCAGCAGCAGCCCGAAGACCAGCAGGAGCACGGGGGCGACCGAGGCGCCGAAGGTGGTCCAGCCGATCACGCCACGGCTCGAGGAGCTGCGCGGCAGATAACGGGAGTAGTCCGCGGCCGCGTTGACCCAGCCGAGCCCGAAGCCGGTCATCATGAAGACCAGGGCGCCGATGAACTCCTGGGTGGAGCCGGCCGGATGGGCACTGACCGTGTGCCAGTGGATGTGCTCGGCGACGAGGGCGATGTAGACGACGGTGAGCACGCCCGTGACCACGGTGATCACGGTCTGCAGGCGCATGATCAGGTCGAAGCCCATGACGCCGCCGACGACGGTCAGCGCGCCGACCAGGACGAGCGCCGCCACCTTGGTCCCGGTGCCGCCGCCCCAGCCGAGCCGTCCGAAGACGGTGGCGGTGGCCAGGGTGGCGAGTGCGGTCAGGACCGTCTCCCAGCCGACGGTGAGCACCCAGGAGATCACCGACGGCAGCCGGTTGCCGCGCACTCCGTACGCGGCGCGGCTGAGCACCATCGTCGGGGCCGAGCCTCGCTTGCCCGCGACCGCTATGAAACCGCAGAGCAGGAAGGAGAACACGATCCCGATCGCCCCGGCTGCCAGCGCCTGCCAGAAGGAGATCCCGAAGCCGAGCGCGAAGGCGCCGTAACTGAGTCCCAGGACGGAGACGTTGGCCCCGAACCACGGCCAGAACAGCGTCCGCGGAGTGCCCTTTCGCTCGGCGTCGCCGATCACGTCGAGGCCGTGCGGCTCCACCTGGAACTGCCGTCCCCCGGGTCTGCTGTCGGAGGAGTCCGTCATCGTCGACCTGCCTGTCTGGACGCGTTCGCCGCAGGCCCGGTCGGTCCGGGCCGGCGTCCAGGGTAAGGGGTCCTTGCACTATGAGCGCCCGATGAGGTCGCGTGGTCCGGTGCCGTGCATCGCAAGGCGCCGGAGAGCCCTCGGTGGGGGTCCCCCTGCTCGAGCGAAGCCGAGAGCTCGGGGGAGGAGCTACCAGGGCTTTCCGGCAACGCGGCGAGGTGCGGTGCCAGGACGCGCGACCCGGGCGGGCATAGTGCAAGGACCCCTAAGCGCGCGCCACGCACGGTTCACCCGGCCCTGCCGGCTTCCTCGTGGCACCGGCGGGGCCCCTCGAGCGACTGGTGGAGATACTCGGCCACCGTGGCCGGTAGAAATGGGCGGTGGCCCCGGGATCGCCGGGGCCACCGCTCATGTGTGCGCGTGTGCCGGATCAGGCGCCGACGCGCTCCCTGCGGCGCAGGGTGAGGAAGGTGCCGGTGGCACCGGCCGCGACGAGGGCGCCCGCCGCGATGCCCACCGGGAGGGCGGGGAACGACGAGGCGTCCGTGCTGGCGGCCGTGTTCTGCATCGCCGGGCCGGGGGTGATGCTGGTGGCGACGGCCTTCACCGGGTGGATCGGGCCGACCGACTGCACCGAGCCGTCCGTGTTCAGCAGCACCTGCTTGTTGTTGGGGTGCCGGAAGTCGAACATGCCCTCGAGGGAGCCGGCGGTGGCGTCGAAGGAGTGGTCACCGATGCCACCTATGTGCCAGTTGTCCTCGATGAAGCGGGTGATCGAGGCCTGGTCGGTCAGCGTGTGGTCGACCTGGTTGACCTTGCTGTACGGGGAGACCACGAGCAGCGGCTGACGGGTACCGGGGCCGCAGCGGTCCTGGTAGCCGCCGGACGCGGCCGGCCCCGCCTGACAGGCCGGGCTGTCGGTGGCCTTGCCGTTGGAGCCGGTCGAGGTGTCCGTGGAGCCGTTGCGGGGCTTGGCGTAGGCGTGGTCGTACCAGCCGTCGGAGTCGTCGTAGGCGATGACGACCGCGGTGGACTTCCACTGCGGCGACTTCTGGATCGCGTTGATCTCGTTGACCAGGAAGTGCTGCTCGTCGATCGGGTCCGAGTAGCCGGCGTGGCCGTCCTGGTACTCGCCGGCCTTGAGGAAGCTGACCGCCGGCAGCTTGCCCGCCTTCAGGGCCGCGTCGAAGTCGGTCAGGTCGTAGTTGTGGTTCGCCTGGCCGTTGTGGCCGATCTCCTCGACGCTCTTGGGCGGCAGGTGGTGCGGGTTGGACGTCGACTTGTAGTACTCGAACGGCGAGTGGTGCGGGCTGTAGTCGACGACCGCGGCTCCGCCGACGTTGGTGTGCGTGGTGTCGCACTTGGCGTAGTGGCCCTGCTGGCCGTCCCACGCGGTGGAGGGCCGGAAGCCGCCCTGGAACCAACCCCAGCTGACATTCTTGGAGTTGAGCAGGTCACCGATGTTCTGGCCCTGCATCGCGGCCAGCGCGTTCTTGCTGGTGTGGTCCTTGCCGGAGCAGTCGTCGTAGGCCGGGTCCGGGTCGTTGATGACCGTGCCGACACCCTTGGCGTCCGGCGACTGGACGGTGTACGAGTCCGGCGTCGAGGTCTGCTTGGGGTTCTCGGTGCCCGTGGTGGGGTCCACGGAGATGACGCCGTGCGTCTGGCCGGAGACCAGGTTGAGCGCGCCGGGGGTGGACGGGCCGTAGACCGAGCTGTAGGAACGGTCGTTGAGGGCGTAGTGCTGAGCGTAGTTCCACAGCCCGGTGACGGTGTTGCCGTCGTAGTAGTCCATGACCAGGCCCGGCTCGCCGAACAGGGTGCCGGAGCACTTGCCGGAGTCGGTGTTCTGGACGAACTGGTCGTTCTTGCCGCCGTTGTACGCGTACTGCTCGGGCCCGTAGGCGTGGTTCTGGTCGCAGGTCATGGCCTGGGACGGGGTGAGCCGCTTGGGCGCGTACTGGTTCGGGTTCTGCGTCAGCAGCCCGGCGTGCGCCAGGGTGTCGATGTCCTTCGGGGTCTTCTTCGACGCCGTGAACTTCGTGCCGTCCGTGTTGGCGGCCTTCGGGTAGGTCGCGAAGTAGTGGTCGAAGGAGATGTTCTCGTCGAAGAGGACGACCACGTGCTTGATGGGCGTGGCCGTCGAGGAGTGGCTCCCCTGGCCGTCCGCCGCCGCCCAGGCGGGCGCGCCGGCCCCCAGGGCCGTGAGCGCGGCGGCGCCCGCGAGCGCGCCGAGGCTCCTCATTGTTGCTCTTCTACCTCTGCTGGCCATGCTGGTTCACCTTCCGGGCACGAACGTGATTGCGCCATACGGTCAGGGATGCTCTGCCGAACGAACGGCACGATGCTGGAGGCACGGTGGCGATCAAGTGAACACCGGGTCAGGGATGCCAAGGGAAATCTTGACCGCCTCTTGACTCAGCGGCGGCCCCGGCACGTTCAGGACGCCCCGGCCAGCAGTTCCCGTCCGTACCAGTCCGCGCTGTCCCGCACACCGGGCAGGGCGAAGAAGTAGCCGCCGCCGAATGGCTTGATGTAGTCGGTGAGAGGCTCGCCCGCGAGGCGGCGTTGCACGGTCTCGAACTGCCGGGCGAGGTCCTGCTGGTAGCAGCAGAACAACAGCCCCATGTCGAGGTTGCCGTTGCTGTCCATGCCCGCGTCGTAGTTGTAGGCCCGGCGCAGTATCCGCTGGTTGGCGGTGGCCGACGTGCGTGGGTTGGCCAGGCGTATGTGACTGTCCAACGGGATGACGTCGCCCTTGGGGTCGTTCGGGTAGTCGGGTGCGTCGTGCTCCGCGTTCCCGTCCAGGGGCGCGCCGGTCTCCCGGGAGCGGCCGAACATCCGCTCCTGCTCGGTGAGGGAGACCCGGTCCCAGAACTCCACGAGCATGCGGATCAGCCGGACGACCTGGTAACTGCCACCGACGGCCCAGTCGGGTTCGCCCATGCCGCGGCCCACCCACACCAGGCTGTTCATCTCCCGGGCGTCGGTGGGGTCCGGGTTGGCGGTGCCGTCCTTGAAGCCCATCAGGTTGCGCGGTGTGCCCGAGGGGCGGGGCGGGCTGGAGAATCCGTCGAGGCGCCAGCGGACCTGCAGGCCGCCGCGAGTGTGCCGGGCGATGTCGCGCAGCGCGTGCAACACGGTGTCCGCGTCGTCGGCGTGCAGTTGGAGGCTGAGGTCGCCGTGGCACCACTCGGGTCTGAGGTCGTCATCTGGGAACGACGGTATCGTCGTCAGCCTGCGCGGGCGGTGACCGGCGAGGCCGAAGCGGTCGTCGAAGAGGGACGCGCCGACGCCGACGGTCACCGCCAGCGCACCGGAGGGCAACCGCTCGCCGAGGATGCCGGAGTCGGCGGGCGGGCCGGTGATGCCGACCGGCGAGGGCGTGCCGCCCGAGGTGAGGAAGCGGGCGCGGGCGGTGAGGGTGCGCAGGAGGTCGACGAGGTCGGCGCGGTTCTGGGCGGTCACGTCGAGGGCCGCCAACGCGGTGACGCGGCGCGGGGCGGCGAGCACCGACTGCTGGTGGGGGCCGTGGAACGGCGCGACGGGCGACGCACTCGCGCCGCCGGTGGCGGCCGGGGCCGCCGCGCCGCCCGCCGCGAGCCCGGCGCCCGCGAGGGCCGCGCCGCGCAGGAAGCCGCGCCGCCCGACCCCGCCGGTCTCCACGGACGCGCTCACACGGTCCTCCGCGGGTCGCAGAGTGTCGCCACCGAGGCGAGCCGCTCCACCAGGTCGTCGAGGACCGCGTCGACCTGTTCGCGCTGCGAGCGGTCCAGGCGGTCGAGCGGCGTCCAGCTCTCCTCGTGGTGGAGGCCGTCCAGCGTGTGCTGGGCGCGCTCCAGTTCCCGGTCGAGGCCGGGCAGGTCCGGGTACCGGGTGGTGAGCAGGGGGCGCAGCCGGGACAGCACGGCGCGGGTGCCGTCGAGGTTGGCGCGGGCGGTGGCGAGGTTGCTGCCGCTGCCGTAGTCGGTCCGCCCGGTCAGCTCGAACTGCACGGTGTTCTCCAGGATCTCGTGTGCCCTCAGGCCCAGCTGCGCCGGATCCATCCGGGCCTGCGCCCAGCTGTCGCGCAGCGCGGTGACCGCCCTGACGAGAGCGCCCGCCGGGGCGCGCAGGGCAGTGGTGGTCTGGCCGTGCCACAGTCCGTACTCGATGCGGTGGAAGCCGGTGAAGGACGGGTCGTGGACGCCCCCGGCGAGCCCCGCGTCCGTTCCGTTGATCTGCTTGTCCGCGTCACCGAAGGCGTCGTACGCCGCGCCCAGCCGCTCGTACTCCAGATGCGCGGAAAGCCAGGTGGCCCTGGCCCCCTCGAGGTCGCCGCGGTCGATGGCGTCCTTCAGCCGTCCGGTCAGCCGTACGACCTCGTCCAGACCGCCCGCGACCCACTTCTGGTAGTCGATGGCCAGGGGGATCAGGTCGTGCTCGGTGACCGGGGCCGCCTCGGGTCCGGACCGTCCCGAGGTGATGCGGACGGTGGGGCCGGTGACCGCGTCGGCGTCGTCGGGCAGGCAGGTGAAAGCGTAGGAGCCCTTGCCGAGGCGCACGGTCAACGCCCGTGTCGTGCCCGGGGCGAGGCCCTCCATCTCGCCGTAGACGGCCCGGGTGCGAGCGTCCTCCAGGTAGACCTCGGCGGGGCCGTCGGACGTGTTGTGCAGGTCGAAGACCTGCAGGCCGGAGACCGGGTTGTTCCAGCCCCGTCCGCAGCCGCTCGGTGACACCTCGACGGTGGTGTGGGGCAGCCCGTCGTCGGTGGCGGCCCGCGCGCGCCGGGCTCCGCCGAGGGTGGTGGCCAGCAGAGCCGCCACCAGGGCGAGGGTGAGGAGGGCTCCGCCCGCGGCCCAGAGACGGGCACGCCGTGATGCGAGGCCGGGCACCGGCATTTTGCTCCGCGCCTCCCCGGACGACGTGCGAACGTACTGACGCGCCCGGGTGGCGGGCGCGATCACTCATGCTAGGCAGCACCGTACGCCCGAACGGCCCTGCGACAGGGGCGGACACCAAGAGTTCCGTCAGGGTTCACCGGGTGCTCGCCGGCCGAGGTCGTCGTCAGTCCTGCGGACCGCTTCACCGTGCCGCGCACCCGCGCCCTTCGTACGCTGGTGCCCTCGGGGCATGTCACGGAGGTCTGCGATGCCCCGGAGCATCTGGTCGGGAGCGATCAGCTTCGGCCTGGTCACGATTCCGGTCAACGTGGTGCCCGCGACCGAGGACCACAGCGTGCGCTTCCACCAGTACCACTTGGAGGACATGGGCCGGGTCCGGGTGCGCAAGTACTGCGAGCTGGAGGACCGTGAGGTCCCGCCCGACGAGATCGGCAAGGGCTACGAGCTGTCCAGGGAGCGGGTCGTGCCCGTGCTCGACGAGGAGCTGCGTGAGCTGCCGTTGCCCACGGCGAAGGCCATCGAGATCGCCGCGTTCGTGCCGGCCGGGTCGATCGACCCGCTGCGCATCGGCGAGGGCTACTACCTGCAGGCGTCCGGCACGGTCGCCGCGAAGCCGTACGCGCTGCTGCGCAGGGCGCTGGAGCGGACGTCGAAGGTCGCGGTGGCGAAGTTCGCCTGGCACGGCCGGGAGAGGCTCGGGCTGCTGAGGGTGCGGGACGAGGCGATCGTGCTGCACGCGATGCGGTGGCCCGACGAGATCCGCGACCCGGGGGAGCTGGCTCCGCAGCAGGTCCGGCTCTCCGACGACGAGATCACCGAGGCGGAACATCTGATCGACCGTATGACCCGTGAGGACCTCGAGGGCCCCGACTTCGTCGACCACTACACCGAAGCGCTCGAGCAGGTGATCGAGGCCCGGCGTGAGGGGCAGGCGCCGCCCCAGATGCCGGAGCCGGAGGCGGGGCCCGGCAAGGTGCTGGATCTGATGACCGCGCTCCAGGCGTCCGTGGCCCAGGCGAAGGCCTCCCGCGGCGAGGAGACGGAGGCCGAGGTCCACGAGCTGCCGGAGAAGAAGGCCGCCGCCGGCAGGACGGCGAAGAAGGAGCCCGCCGAGAAGACCGCGGCGAAGAAGACGGCCGGGAAGAAGACCACGAAGAAGACCGCGGCGAAGACCGCCCCGAAGGCCGGGGCACAGACCGCCGCGCGGAAGGACACCGCACAGAAGAAGACCGCGGCGAAGGGGGCCGCGGCGAAGAAGACCGCGGAGAAGAGGACGGCCCGTCGGCCACGCAGCGCCTAGCTAGGCACCGGCGCGGCCGACGGGGACACCGCACATCCGGGTCGTCCACGACGCCGACCTGGGGGAAGCTGGAACTGCGGCCACTCGTTCATCCAGGGGCACACCATGGCGTTCCACGCGATATCCAAGCGGCACCCTCCGCGCCTGCCCACGCACCTGCTCTCCCCCGCCGACCTGGCGACGGAGAACGAGCGACTGCACGAGGAGAACGCGCAGCTGCGGCAGGCGGTGACCTCCCATGCCACCATCGACCAGGCCATGGGCGCCGTGGTCGTGCTGGGACGGATCGCGCCGGAGGAGGCATGGTGCGTCCTGCGCGACGTCTCCCAGCACACCAACACCAAGCTGCGGGTCGTCGCCGAGCACATCCTGAGGTTCGCGCAGGGTGACGCCCTGCCCGACCCCGAGCTGAACCAGCTGCGCCAGGCGCTCAGCCGGTACGAGATCCGCTCCCGCGCCGGCCGGCCCGACCAGTGAGCCGCCGGCCGGCCCGACCGGTGAACCGCCGGCCGGTCAGTCCTTCTCTCCGCGACCCGTGAGCGCGTCACGGATACGGTCCACCAGGCCGGCGCCGGGCGCGAGCAGCTTGTTGGCCGGCGGCTTGTCCGGTGCGGAGGGGTGCGGGCGGGTCGGCGCCGTCTGCTTCGCCCGCCGGACCTTGTCGCCCAGCTCGTCGAGGGCTTCGGCGGAAGCCGTTTCGCCCAGCCTCGGGAAGAGGTTCCCCTCCTCGTCGGCCACATGGGACCGGATCTCGGTCATCAGCATCCCGATGAGCCGGTCGAACTCCGGGTCGTCGGCCTCGTGGCGCTCCAGATCCTTCATGATCTGTTCGGCCTTGGCGTGGTCCTCGAGCTCCTTGTCGGCCATCGCGTCCCCGTCGGGCAGGAACTGCCGTACGGCCGGGTAGAGGTAGGCCTCCTCGGCCACCGAGTGACGCACGAGCTCCATGACGGCCTGATCGGCGTACACCTTGCGGTTCTTGTCACCGGGCGGCAGCGCCTCGATCCGCCCGAAGAGCTCCTCCACTTCCCGATGGTCCGTCATCAGCTCGTTGATGACGTTCCCTCCATGTCCCATGTCCAACGCCTCCTTGTGGATTCGGCTGGATACGGCGACCCCACGAGGGCTCGCCCGGCACACCGGGTGCCCCCGTCGACGCGCGGATAACCGGGGTGTCGTGGTAGGTGGTGGGCCCCGGTCCTCTCGGCTCACGATGGGATCGGCGACGGGTGACGCGGTGGTCCCGACCGCTTCGCCCATGCCGGGGTCCAGGTCTCGGTGTCGGAGTGGTCGAACCGCCTGGAGCGGAGGTGGTCGCGGAGCGCGGCGAGTGCGGGGTGCGGGTTGTCGCGATGCCAGAGCAGTGAGTGCGGGTAGACCGGTGCCGGGTCGCGCACGGCGATCCGCCGCAGACCGTGGTCAGCGGGCCAGACGAGCCGTGTCTGCTCGCCGACGAAGGTCGCCAGTGACCGGGAGTCGGCGATGGTGTCCAGCAGGGGCTCGGTGCCGAAGTCGGGGCCGGTGATCTCGATGGTGAGCCCGAACGCGGCGGCGAGGGCATCGTAGTAGGCGGCCCACTCGGTTCCGGGAACGATGCCGGGCATCCAGATCCGGTGCCCGACGAGCTGGGCGGGCGTGACGGCGCGGGCGGCGGCGAGCTCGTGGTCCGGTCCGGTGAGAAGCTGGACGGGCTCGTCCAGGGCCCAGGCGACCCCGATGTCGTCGGCGAGCTTCCGGCCGGGCATGGTGACGGCGCGGAAGGACGCGTCGATCGTGCCGGAACGGATGGCGTCGACGGCCGCGTCGGCGTCGAAGAGGGTCACGACATCGAGCTCGACCTCCGGGTGCGCGCGATGGAAGCCGCGCAGCACGGCAGCCGGGGCGAGCCGTCGGCCGATCACGTCGACGCGCAGCGCGCGGCGGCCGGGACGGACGGAGGCGACCGCCCTCTCTTCGGCCCGTAGGAGATCGCGGGCGTGGGGCAGGAACGCCTGTCCGTCGATCGTGAGCTTCGCCCCTCGCGCGGTGCGGGTGAACAGCCGAACGCCGAGGACCCTCTCCAGCGTGGCGATGCGTTTGGAGACGGCCTGCTGGGTGATCGACAGTTCGGCGGCGGCGTCCTGGAACCGCCCCGCGTCAGCGGCGGCCACGAAGGTGCGCACGGCATCGAGATCCACGCGGCCCACCGTACCCGCACAACAAAATGTTGTGCCTTCCTGTCGGATCCGTTGTTTGATCTCGTCATCTGCCACTCGCTTTGATGCCGAGGGTCAGCGGCAGGTTGTTCGGGCGGCGAGAGGGGCGTCGGGTATGGCGGGGAGACGGGCGCTGGGGCGGCGGTTCGAGTGGTTGTGGGCAGCGTATGCGGTCAGCTCGTACGGCACAGGGCTCGGGTTCGGCGCGTTTTCCGTGCTGACGGTTCTCGTGCTGCACTCCGGGCCGACCCAGGTGGCGGCGCTGTCCGCGGCGGGGCGGGCAGTGGGAGCCGTGGTGGCGGTGCCACTCGGTCCGTGGGTGGAGTTCCGCCGTAAACGGCCGGTCATGGTGGCGATGGACCTGACCCGGTTCGCGGCGTTGATGAGCGTCCCCGCCGCGTTCGCGCTCGGCTGGCTCACCTTCGCCCAACTCCTCGTCGTCTCCGTCGTGGTCGCCGCGGCCAACATCGCCTTCAACGCGGCCAGCGGTGCGTATATGAAGGCGCTCGTGCCGCAGGAGGACCTGCTCGTCGCGAACGGCCGGTTCGAGTCCACGATGTGGAGCGCGACGGTGGTCGGGCCGCCGCTCGGCGGGGCGGCGATCGGGATGTTCGGCCCGGTGACGACCGTGGTGGCCGATGCGGTCAGCTACCTGCTCTCGGCGCTGGGCATCCGCGCCATCGGCGGGACGGAACCGCGCCCCGCGCGGACCGGCGCACCGCGGCTGCGCGCACGCGATCTCCTCGAAGGATGGCGCCACATCCTCGCCCACCCGGCGCTGCGCCCGCTGTTCCTCAACACGATCGTGGTCAACGGCCTGATCATGGCTTCCGAGCCGCTGCTCGCCGTACTCCTGCTGGGCCGCCTGGGGTTCGCACCCTGGCAGTACGGTCTCGCGTTCGCGGCCCCTTGCGTCGGTGGTCTCGTCGGCTCACGCCTGGCGCGCCGGCTCGTGGCTCGGTTCGGGCAGCACAGGGTGATGCTCACCGCGGGGGTGCTGCGTGCGTGCTGGCCTGTCGGATTGGCGTTCGTCCGGCCCGGTGTCCCCGGGATCGTCCTCGTCATCGCCGTGCAACTCGGCCTGGTCACCTGCATCGGCGTGTTCAACCCGGTGCTGGCCACCTACCGGCTCGACCACACCGGCCCCGACCGGGTCGCCCGCACCCTGGCCGCGTGGTCGGTCAGCAGCAGCGCCGCCATCGCGGCCCTGACCGCTCTGTGGGGTCTGCTGGCCGCCGTCACCGGCCCCCGCACCGCGATCGCGGTCGCCGGAGTCCTCCTCCTCGCCACCCCGCTGCTGCTCCCGCGCCGCGAGAACGCGCCCGGGAACACAAGGAAACGGGCCGCCAGCCTCACATGACACGGGCGCGTTGTCGGACGACGGCTCTGGGTACTCGGCGCGCATGAACGACAAGCATCGCAACCACGACAGTGACGAGCGGCGGACGGCCGAGCAGGCCGCCCGGGAGCAGCGCGAGGCAGAGGACCAGCGCGCCGCTTCGCGTCCGTTCGAGTACCCCTACCCGGAGCGCCGGGCAGGGGTCAGGGCCCGGCGCCGCGTGACGGAGCAGGACGCGGACGCCGACATGGCCCCCGGCGTTCCCGGCGGCTACGGCACCACCGGTGGCGGCCAGCCGGGCGGCACGGGCGCGGCCCATCCGCCCCGGCCTTCCCGGCAGCAGCGCGGAGAGGGCGACGGCGACACGTAGGAGCCCTGAAGGTGCCCACTGACACGGCGACGCCACCGCCGGTGTTCCGCCGGCGGTGGCGTCGTCCGTCTGCCGGTGCGCACACGCGTTGAGTGTGCGCCCGCGTGTCTCATGTGCGGCCCGACGATCCGGTGATCGCGTCCTTCACCCGGTCGACCATGGACGCGAAGGGACCGGTCAGCAACTGGGCCGCGGGCGATCCCGCAGCGGTGGGGTGCGGATGGGTCGGTGCCACCTTCTCGACCATCTGCAGCCTTGCCCCGAGGCCCTTGAGCTGCTCCTCGTCGCAACCGCGCCGCACCGCGGGGAACTCCTCCTGCTCCTCGTGCTCGGCATGGTCGATGACGGCCTTCTCGAAGGCGGCGAGTTTCGCGTCGAACTCGGCACTGGTGACGTCCATCTTCTCCAGCTCGGCGAGGACCTTGTTGGCTTCCTCCTCCTCGTGGTTGCGGGCCTCGGCCTCGGCGTCACCGGCCGTCCTCTTCGCGGTGGGGCGCAGGATCAGCTCCTCCGCCGTCTCGTGCACCGCCAGCAGCGCCCTCAGCTCGTCGAACGTCTGCTTCTTCTGCTCGCCCTGCGCGCTCTTCACGTCGTCGAACAGGTCTCGGATACGTGCGTGCTGCTCCAGCAGGACGCGGACCACGTCGCCTTCCGGAAGCCTCGCCGCCTCCTTGCGTTCCATCGTCGCATTGCTCACGGCACTGCCCTCCTCTGAGCGTCGTTCACTGGGCGGGTAACCCCATCCCACTAGGGCAAACGGAACAAACAGGGCACAGGTCGCACAGGGGACTGCCGCAGACGCCCCGTCGCGCCGCACCGTGAGGCGGAACGGCGTGCGTTGCGACGCACCTCTTGACCAGCCGCGATCAGGGGAAGATCGTGTGACCGGGGGCGAACCGGCACGCAGGAGGCGCCGTGACAAGCACATCAGCAGAGCCGCGGATGCCGGGCCTGGAGATCCGCTCCATCGACTACGTCCCCCTCGACGAACGCCACGGCAAGCTGTGGCACCTCGGGCCGCTGTGGTTCATGTCGAACGCGCAGATCGCCACGCTGGCGGTGGGCCTGATCAGCATCACCGAGGGCGGCAACCTCGTCTGGTCGCTCATCGCGATCGTGGCGGGGACCGTCGTCGGCACCTTCTTCATGGCCTTCCACTCGGCCCAGGGCCCGCAACTGGGGCTGCCGCAGATGATCCAGTCGCGGCCCCAGTTCGGCTATGTCGGGGCCCTTCTGGTGTGGCTCTTCGCCTACCTGCAGTACGCCGGGTTCAACGTCTTCAACACCATCCTCACCGGGGACGCCCTGCACACCACGCTGCACGGAGGCGTCGACCTGTGGGTGGTCGTGGTCACCGTCGTCGCCTTCCTCGTCGCGCTGGTGGGCTACGACGTCATCCACCGGGCCGAGCAGGTGCTGACGTACACCTTCCTGGTCGTCTTCGGGATCTTCACGGTGGGGATCCTGGTCACCCTGCACTACCCGCCCGGCTCCTTCGACCTCGGCGCCTTCCGGTGGACGCCGTTCCTCGCCCAGTTCGGTGTGGTGGCCGGCTACCAGATCAGCTGGGCCATCTACGTCTCGGACTACTCGCGGTACCTTCCGCCGGATGTGACGGTCCGCAGGACCTTCTACTGGACCTACTTCGGGTCGGCGCTCGGCGGCATCTGGCTGATGGTGCTCGGGACGCTGCTCGCCGCCTGGGCGGGAAAGAACTTCGACACCATCCGCTCGATCGACGCCGCGGGCGACAAGGTGTTCGGCGGATTCGGCGCGATCGTGCTGCTGTTCGCCGCGCTGGGGCTGGTGTCGGTCACCGCGCTGAACATGTACGGCGGGTCGCTGACGCTCATCAGCGCCATCGACTCCTTCAGGAGGGTGCGCCCGACGCTCGCCGTACGGCTGGTGACCATCGGACTGACCGCGGCGCTCTCCCTGATCGGCGCACTGTCCGCGACGTCCAACTTCCTTCAGAACTTCAACAACTTCCTGCTGCTGGTGCTCTACCTGTTCATCCCGTGGACCGCGGTCAACCTCATGGACTACTACGTGGTGCGCCGCGGCCACTACGCCATCGCCGAGATCTTCAATCCGCGCGGGGTCTACGGGCGCTGGGGGTGGCACGGCATCATCGCGTACCTGGTCGGGTTCGCCGCCATGGTGCCGTTCTTCTCCGTCCCGAACCTCTACGTCGGGCCCGCCGCCGAGGCGCTCGGCGGAGCCGACATCTCCCTGTTCGTCGGACTGCCGGTCGCCGCGCTGCTGTACTGGCTGCTGACACGGTCCATCGATGTGGAGGCCGAGAGGCGACTGGCGGAGGCGGAGGCCGCGGAACTGGAGCGAGCGGCACACGCGCACCGCGAACCGTAGGGCCTGTCCACGGATCAGCTCATACGGCGGTCACGACCAGCGCGGTCTGGTCGTCCAGCGAGGTGTCGTGGGTGAAGGCGGCGACGGCGGTGGTGACGGACTCCAGCAGGGCGGCTGCGGTGGGCGGAGCCGTGGTCAGCGTGTCGGCCAGCCGCTCCTCACCGAACAGCTCGCCGGCCGGGGACCGCGCTTCGGTGATGCCGTCCGTGACGAGGACCAGGCCGTCGCCCAGGCGCAGGTCGACGCGCACGGGTGATCCCACACCGCCCAGGCCGAGGCCCAGCAGGAGGCCGGGCGGCACGAGCCGCTCGACGGTGCCGCCTGCGCGGCGCACGAGCGGCGGCACATGGCCGGCGCGCATCAGGGTCACCGCCTGTCCGGTGGTGGTGTGCCGCAGTTCGCCGTAGACGAGCGACACGAACAGTTCCTGGCCCTCGGTGTGCTCGGCCAGAGCGTCGTTGATCGCGGCGACCACGGCCACGGGGTCACGCAGCAGACGGGCGACCGCACGTGCCGTGTGCCGGACCATACCGGTCGTGGTGGCGGCCACCGCTCCGTGACCGCACACGTCGCCGATCATGACGGCCCAGCGGTCGCCGGGCAGCGGGAAGACGTCGTAGAAGTCGCCGCCGACGTCGAGACCCTCGCCGGCCGGATGGTAGGAGGCCGCCAGGGCCGCGCCCGGCACCTGCGGCAGCTTCGGGGGCAGCAGCCCGGCCTGGAGTTCATGTGCGAGCCGCACCCGGTGCGTGAACTGGCGGGCGTTGTCCGCGCTCAGCGCGGCCCGGCCGGCCAGCTCTTCGGCCAGTGCCACGACGTGGCCGTCCCAGTCCCGGTCGACGGCCAGCAGCGCCAGGGCGCCGAAGGTGGATCCGCGGGCCGTGAGCGGTACGCAGAGGTAACCGGCGCCGCGCCCGCCGGGCTCGGTGCCGGGGCGGACCTCGATGAACCCGGTCTCCGTCGTGCCGGAGGCCAGCACGCGGGCGACCGCGCGGTCCACCGCCTCGCACCACTCCGGTGCCACGAGCAGCCTCTCGTGCGCCCGGGTCGCGGCCGCGGAGGCGATCCGGCTGCGGTGGCCGCCGTCGGCCACGTAGACGGCGCACAGCTGCGCCAGGCCCGGGACCGTCAGCTGGGCCAGACGCCGCAGGCTGTTCGAGTAGTGCTGCTCGCGCGCGATGGCGGTGCTCGCCTCCAGGACGAAGGCCAGGTCGTCACGGGCCGAGCTCTCACGCTGCCGCGCGGCTCGGCCCGCCGTCACGGCCTGGTGCCGCTCGATGGCCAGGGCCGCGATGCGTGTGAAGGCGGCGCCGAGGACCAGGTCCTTCAGTTCCGGGATCTTCGGCGTCCGGTGGTACATGGCGAACGTGCCCAGCAACCGGCCGTCCGTGCTCAGGATCGGGGTGGACCAGCAGGCCCCGACCCCCGCCCGCTTGGCCAGCTCGCGGTACTCCGCCCACAGCGGATCGGTGGCGATGTCGGTACAGACCACCGGGGCGCGCCGGTACGCGGTGGTGCCGCAGGATCCCTGGCCCTCGCCGATCGGGGCCCCGTCGATCGCCTCGTTGTAGAAGTCGGGCAGGCTCGGGCCGGTGCCGTGCCGCAGCCGCCGGCCGTCGGCGTCGACGAGCAGCACCGAGACGAGCATGCCCGGGGAGAAGCCCTCGATCGTCCTGGCCATGCCGGTGAGAATCTCCTGCAGCGGGGCCTCGCGCGCGATCTGCTCCAGGAGGGCGCGCTGCTCCGCCGCCAGCAGCTGTGTGTCACGGTAGGCGGTCGTGTCCATGGCGATCACTACGACCCCGTCGACCCTGTCCAGGGCGTCCCGCCGGGGCTCGTAGGTGAGGTCGAAGATCCTTTCTTGCTCCGCCCCCGGCTCCCCGAGGACCAGCCGTTTGTCCCGGGTGCGGTAGGGAACGCCGGTGCGGTACACCTCTCGGATGCGGTTGATCACGCCCTGCAGAGCCGCATCGGGCATCAGCTCGACGATCGGCACGCCGGTCCGCCTCCGGCCGCCGCAGACGATGTCGAAGAACGCCGGGTTCGCGGTCTCCACGATGTGCCCGGGACCGCTCAGGGAAGCGAAGATCACTGGGGCCGGTCCGAACAGGTCCGCGTCCGGCGGCCACTGGGGGGAGAGCATGGTCGCACCGGGTGGTCCTGGGACATCGGGCCTTATGGACATGACCAGGTCCCCTTTCCGCCGTCCACTTCCAGACAATTTATACGTCTTTTTAGCGGAATTTCAGGGGTGGGCGGATTTTGCTGGTATTCGGGGATGGGCGGTCGTGCGGTGTCCACGAACGGACGACGCCCGGGCCGGCCGTGCGGGCCTGCCCGGGCGTCGTGATCGGAAGGATCAGACGAGGTCGAACCGGTCGAGGTTCATGACCTTGTCCCACGCCGCGACGAAGTCCTTGACGAACTTCTCCTTCGCGTCGTCGCCGGCGTAGACCTCCGCGAGCGCACGCAGCTCGGAGTTGGAGCCGAAGACGAGGTCCACCCGGCTGCCGGCCCACTTCGGCTCGCCGGTGGCGGCGTCGCGGCCCTCGAACGCGGTCTGGTCCTCGGAGGTCGCCTTCCACGTCGTGCCCAGGTCGAGCAGGTTGACGAAGAAGTCGTTGGTGAGGACGCCGGGCGTCTTGGTGAAGACACCGAGCTGCGAACCCTGGTGGTTGGCGCCGAGGACGCGCAGACCGCCGACGAGCACGGTCGTCTCGGGGGCGCTCAGGGTGAGCAGGTTCGCCTTGTCGAGCAGCAGGTACTCGCCCGGCAGGCGGTTGCCCTTGCCCAGGTAGTTGCGGAAGCCGTCCGCCGTCGGCTCCAGCGCCTCGAAGGACTCGACGTCGGTGTGCTCCTCGCCGGCGTCCACGCGGCCCGGGGTGAAGGGCACCTCGACCTCGAAGCCGGCTTCCTTGGCGGCCCTCTCCACGGCGGCGGCACCGCCGAGGACGATGAGGTCGGCCAGGGAGACCTTCTTGGCGCCGGAGGAGGCGTTGAACTCCTGCTGGACGCCCTCGAGGACGCGCAGCACCTGGGCGAGCTGGTCGGGGTCGTTGACCTCCCAGCCGCGCTGCGGGGCGAGACGGATGCGGGCACCGTTGGCGCCGCCGCGCTTGTCGCTGCCGCGGAAGGTGGAGGCGGACGCCCAGGCGGTGGTGACCAGCTGGGACACGGTGAGGCCCGAGTCGAGCAGCTTGGTCTTCAGGGTCGCGATGTCCGCGTCGTCGATCAGCTCGCCCTCGCGCTGAGGCAGCGGGTCCTGCCACAGCAGGGTCTCCTCCGGGACCTCCGGGCCGAGGTACAGCGACTTCGGGCCCATGTCGCGGTGGGTGAGCTTGTACCAGGCGCGGGCGAAGGCGTCCGCGAATTCGTCCGGGTTCTCGTAGAACCGGCGGGAGATCGGCTCGTAGATCGGGTCGAAGCGCAGCGACAGGTCGGTGGTGAGCATCCGCGGGCGGTGCCTCTTCGACGGGGCGTGCGCGTCGGGGACGATCTCCGGGGCGTCCTTGGCCACCCACTGGTGGGCGCCGGCCGGGCTCCGCTCGAGCTCGTACTCGTACTCGAAGAGGTTCTTGAAGAACCCGTTGCTCCACTGGGTCGGCGTGGCGGTCCAGGTGACCTCCAGGCCGGACGTGATGGCGTCCCCGCCCTTGCCGGTGCCATAGGTGCTCTTCCAGCCCAGGCCCTGCTCCTCCAGCGGGGCGGCCTCGGGGTCGGCGCCGACGTGGTCCGCCGGGCCCGCACCGTGGGTCTTGCCGAAGGTGTGGCCACCGGCGATCAGGGCGACGGTCTCCTCGTCGTTCATCGCCATGCGGCGGAACGTCTCACGGATGTCGCGGGCCGCGGCGATCGGGTCCGGGTTGCCGTTCGGGCCCTCCGGGTTGACGTAGATCAGGCCCATCTGGACCGCGCCGAGCGGGTTCTCCAGCTCGCGGTCGCCGGTGTAGCGCTGGTCGTCGAGCCAGGTGGTCTCGGGACCCCAGTAGACGTCCTCCTCCGGCTCCCAGACGTCCTCGCGGCCGCCACCGAAGCCGAAGGGCTTGAATCCCATCTGCTCCAGGGCGACGTTGCCGGTGAGGATCATGAGGTCGGCCCAGGAGATGCTCTGGCCGTACTTCTTCTTGACCGGCCACAGCAGACGGCGGGCCTTGTCGAGGTTGCCGTTGTCCGGCCAGCTGTTGAGGGGGGCGAAGCGCTGCTGGCCGGCGCCGGCGCCGCCGCGGCCGTCACTGATGCGGTAGGTGCCCGCGCTGTGCCAGGCCATACGGATCATCAGCGGGCCGTAGTTGCCGAAGTCGGCGGGCCACCAGTCCTGCGAAGTGGTCAGCACCTCGGCGATGTCCCGCTTCACCGCCTGCAGGTCGAGGGACTTGAACGCCTCGGCGTAGTCGAACTCCTCATCGAGGGGATTGGCCACGGCGGGGTTCTTGGCGAGGATCTTCACGTTGAGCCGCTCCGGCCACCACTGGCGGTTGCCGCCGCCCTGCGTCGGGTGCAGGGCGCGCCCGTGCGCGACAGGGCAACCGCCGTCTCCACCCTCCGTCTTCGGGTCTGTGACGACTGCGTCGTGGTTCTCGGTCATGGCAATCCTTCCGGATGAGAGCGGATCACGGTGCTCAGGAACTGCGGGCGGTGGAACATGCGGAGCACAGGCCCCAGTAGACGACCTCGGCCTCGTCGATCGAGAAGCCGTGGTTGTCGGACGCGGTCAGGCAGGGTGCCTCGCCGACCGCGCAATCGACGTCGGCGACGGCGCCGCACGACCGGCACACGACGTGGTGGTGGTTGTCGCCGACGCGTCCCTCGAACCGGGCGGCGCTGCCGGCCGGTTCGATACGGCGTATGAGCCCCGCCGCGGTGAGCGCGTGGAGAGCCTCGTACACGGCTTGAAGCGAGATGTGTCCTACGCGGTCGCGCACTCCGGAGGCGATCGCCTCGACGCCGAGGTGGTCGCCTCCCCGGACGGTCTCCAGCAGCGCGACGCGGGCCGCCGTCACCCGCAGGCCGGCACCGCGCAGCTCCTCGGCGGTGGTCGGAGTCCGGGATGCGGTCATGCCGTCGAACCTACCCCCGCAAACACGAATAGTTCAAGAAAACGAGCGAACCAAGTTTGGGGCGTCGCGGCGGAGGGCCGAGCGCCCGGGCCCGATTGAAGCAGCCATGCCACGAAATGCTCGCTCCCCACCTCTGGCTCCGGCGACGCGGCGACCGGTATACAGGCCCCGGCGAACGTGCGCCGGCCGCCGCCCGACGCGGGCTCCGCGCGCCGTTCCGGCCTCAGGGGGAGGACTTCCATGGCGCACGACACCTGTACGGGCGAAGCGGCGGGACGTGGAGCGGCGAGACGCCGCCGGTGGCCGCTCGCCGTGGGCGCGGCTCTCGGCGGTTGCGCCCTCTTCGCCACCTCCACGGCACCTGCCGCGGCGCACGGCGCGGGAACCGGCCACGACACGCACTACGTGTCACTCGGGGACTCCTACGCCTCCGGCCCCGTCATCCCCCGACAGGTGGACGCCGCCTGCGCCCGCTCCGACCACAACTACCCCTCGCTCGTGGCGGCGGAGCGGCACATGACCGCGTTCAAGGACGTGAGCTGCGGCGGAGCGACGACCGACAACATGTGGAAGGCTCAGGGCACCAACGCGCCCCAGCTCGACGCGGTGCGGCGCGACACCGCTCTGGTGACGGTTCAGATCGGCGGCAACGACCTCGGTTTCGGCTCCATCATCGCCACCTGCGCACGCCTGAGCTCGCAGGACCCGACAGGCGATCCGTGCCGGCGCTCGTACGCCTCCTCCGGGGTCGACCGGTTGACGCTCGCCATCGCGCAGACGGCGCCGAAGGTGGACCGTGTCCTGCGGGCCGTGCACGCCAGGGCACCGCACGCCCGGGTGCTCGTCGTCGGCTACCCGGACCTCCTGCCCGACGACGGCAGCGGCTGCTACCCGTCGGTCCCGTTCGCGTCGAAGGACTTCCCCTATCTGCGGGACACCGAGAAGCGACTGAATCTGATGCTCCGTCTGGTGGCGGAGTGGAACCGGGCGGAGTACGTCGACACCTATGGCCCCACGCGCGGCCACGACATGTGCAAGGCCCCGGCGGACCGGTGGATCGAGCCGTTGCAGCCGGCCTCGCCCGCGGCCCCCGCGCACCCCAACGCCCAAGGCGAGGAAGCCATGGCGCGGGCCGTGCTGGAGCGCCTGGGCGAGGGACGCGGACGCCACTGAGCCGGGCGACACCCATAGCCCCGCCTTTGCGGCGGATCCGGACACGCGGCCGAAGGAGATCGTCAGTGCCGGTGTGACGTTCCCTACTGCCCCCGAATGAAACGTGGCGAACGGGCAACGTTCCCCTTCATGCCCGTTCGCACACCCCCGGTAGTTGACACGACGACGCCGCCCCTGACAGCGCCCGCCACCACCGAGCCCGCCACAAGGGTCCCTCCATCCGCTCCGGCGCCCTCGCTGCCGTCCCTCACCGGACTGCGCTGGATGGCCGCGCTCCTGGTCTTCGGACTCCACGTGGGCAACTTCGGCTATTTCGGTGGCACCGGCGGCCACATCATGACCTGGGCGTTCCAAGCCGGTAGCACCGGGGTGTCGTTCTTCTTCGTCCTGTCCGGGTTCGTTCTGATGTGGACCGCGCGGCCGAACGACCGCGCGGTCTCCTTCTGGCGGCGGCGCATCGCGCGTGTCTTTCCTGTTCATCTGGTCACCGCCGGGATCGCGCTGCTCATGGTCTACACGCCGCCCCATCTGGCGAAGCCGACGGCGGCCCAGGGAGTGGCCAACGTGCTGCTGGTGCACTCCTGGCGGCAGTCCTGGTGGCAGACGCTGAACCCGGTCAGCTGGTCGCTGGCCTGCGAGGCCTTCTTCTACGCCGCCTTCCCGCTGATGGTGGTCGTCCTGCGCCGTCTCGGACCCCGGGCGTCGGCGGCGCTGGCCGGGGCATCCGTGCTGGCGGTCCTGGTCCTCGCCCGGGCGGACGCCCACGACTGGGTGAGCCAGTCGCTCTACTCCCTCCCGGCCGCCCGCCTGCCCGAGTTCGTCCTCGGCGCCGCCACCGCCCGGCTGGTGCGGCTCGAACGGTGGCGCGGTCCAGGCCTGGAAGCCTCACTCGCCCTGGCGATCATCGGCTACTTCCTCGTGCCGCAGATCACCGACGGTGGGTACCCGGCCACCGCGTGCACCCTCATGGGCTTCGCGCTGCTCATCCCGGCGGCGGCCGTCGCCGACCTGCGCGGCCTGCCCTCGCTGTGGCGGCACCGGCGACTGGTGCGCCTGGGGGAACTCTCGTTCGCGTTCTACATGATCCACCTCCTGGTGCTGCGGGCCGGCACCAGCCTGCTCGGCAAGTCACCCCACTTCGGCCTGCCGACGGCCGTGGTCACCACCGCCATCGCGTTCGGCCTGTCCCTCGCCCTGTCCTGGCTGCTGTACGAGGCGGTGGAACGCCCCGCACGACGGCTGCTGCTCCGCGGCCGCCGCTCCTCCCTCACACACCGGGCTCCGAAGGCCGCCACGCCGGAGACCATCGCGCCCACCCGCGAGGCTCCGGCCGCGGCACCCGACTGACGGGGGCGTCGCCAGAAGACCGGCGACGACCGCGCCGGGCGCCCTGGTCGAGCCGTTCCCCACCGCGACCGGCTCGACCGTGGCGCACCCGGCGGAGCCGGGGTGCCACGGATCACGTGGCGGCAGCCAGGTGCGCCGGTCCGCCTCAGCCCACGGTCACCTGCACGTACGGCAGACGACCGGTAGTCCCGCCTCGGCCAGCCGCAGCACCTTACGGGCGTCGCTCAGGGCGAGCGTGGGTGTGGAGGCGTAGAAGAAGTCCCCCTCGATGAACAGCGCTTTGCAGGCGGGGGCGTCGGGGGCGAGCCGTCCGCCGGACACGGTCGCACCGGGCAGGTCGAGCACTGGGCCGCCGAGGAACTGATGGGTCCAGCCGAGCCGGACGCCGGTGGCGGTGAACCAGGACGCGCCGATGCCGGTGACGGTGTAGCCGGTCTGCCGGAACACGGCGACGTCCACCTTGGGGGTGCCCGTCGATCTCTCTGGCCACCTCGTCCGGCTCCACCAGGCCGTCCGGCCACCACCACCGGAACCTGGGGCGCACCGACCGCGGCGGGTCGGCGAACTGGTCAAGGGGATCCTGGAGTTGATGGCCGAGCTGGCCGGCGCGGGCATGACCATGGTGGTCGTGACCCACGAGATGGGCTTCGCCCGGCAGGTCGCCGATACAGTGGTGTTCATGGATGCGGGAGTCGTCGTGGAGTCCGGGCCGCCGGAGCAGATCTTCGACGCGCCGCGGTCCGCGCGGCTGAAGAAGTTCCTCTCGCAGGGCCTGTGATGGCGGCGAACGGTACGGCAGCGCAGGGCGGACGCAGGCGTCCGACGGTGGCCGACGTGGCCCGCGAGGCCGGCGTGTCGGTGGCCACCGCGGGCCGCGCCCTCGGCGACTACGGCCGGGTCGGCGACGCCCTGCGCGACCAGGTGCGGGCCGCCGCCGCCAGGCTCGGCTACTCCCCCAACGGCGTCGCCCGCAGCATGCGTTCCGGCGGCACCCGCACCATCGGCTTCATCGGGGTCGACATCTCCAACCCCTACTTCGCCACCGCGATGCGCGGCATCTGCGACGTGGCCCGCGAAGAGGGCTACGAGGCGATCCTGGCCAACAGCGACGACCGTATGGACGCCGAACGGGCCGCGGTGAAGGTCTTCCTGGAGAAGCAGATCGAGGGCCTCGTCGTCGCGCCGAACGCCGTGATCGACGTCGCCCACCTGCGGCGCGCCCAGGACCTCGGGGTGCCGGTGGTCCTGCTCGACCGCCACAGCAACGCCCTGGACGCGGACAGCGTCGTCATCGACAACGAGGGCGCCGCCCAGGAGGCGGTCGAGCACCTGTTGGAGCTAGGCCACCGGCGCATCGGGATGCTCCTGTACGTGGATCCCGACGAAAGCCCCGAACTGGTCACGTCGGACAAAGGCCGACTGACCGTACGGGGTGCGGCGCGCCCCTCGATCGACCGTATCCGCGGCTACCTGGCCGCTCTGGACGCGTACGGCGCGGAGTCGTCCCGGGAGCTGATCCGCTGCTCGGTGATCGGGGACGCCGCCGAGTTCGAGAAGGAGGCCCACGCTCTGCTGTCGCTCCCCGAGCCGCCGACCGCCGTCTTCGCCGCCGACAACGTCGCCACCCAGGGGTTGTTCACAGCCGTCCGGCAGCGGGGCCTCGCCCTCCCGGGCGACATCTCGCTGGTCGGCTTCGACGACCTGGACTGGACGACTCTGGTCGACCCCCTGCTGACCGTGGTGGGCCAGTCGCCGATGGACATGGGCCGCACCGCGGCCGAGCGGCTCTTCGCCCGCATCAAGGGCGACGACAGCCCCGGCGAACGGATCGTGCTGCCCACCCGGCTGCTCGTCCGCTCCAGCGCCGCGGAGCCGCGGCGCGGCAACGCCCGCGCCGACTGACACAGGGCCTCTCCCCGAGACCCCCACCCTCATCCTCACTCGGCGCAGCGCGATCACGGCGCGGCGCACGCACACACGACACGCTCTTGCGAGCGCATCCCTCATGGCGCCCGCGGAAAGGCACGTTTACCATGCCCGTTTCCTCACCTTCGTCCTCCTCTTCCTCCAGCCGTCGCCGCGTGGCCGTGGTCGGCGGTGGCGTGCTCGGCGTGTCGACCGCGGCACAGCTCGCACGGCGCGGCGCGGAGGTCGTCCTGGTCACCGACTCCGACCTGGCCTCGGGCGCGTCAGGGCGTTCCCTGTCGTGGCTGAACTCCTTCGGCGGTCCCGGCGTCCGGTCGGCGGCCTACCACGACCTGCGGATGCTGGGACTGGACCGCTACCGCACGTTCGCACACCGGGTTCCGTCCTCCTCCCCCTACCTGCGCTTCGACGGCGGGCTGACCTGGGCGCCGTCCGGTGACACAGAGCCGCATCGCTCGGCGTTCGCCCATATGCGGCGGTGCGGCTACGACGCGGTGTGGCTGAACCGCGACGAGGTGGCCGACCGGACGCCGGGCGTCGATCCGGCCGCCATCCCCGACGAGGGGGCGATCTTCAACCCCGGTGAGGGCTGGGTGGACCTCGCTGCGCTCGTCCGGCAGCTCGCCGCCGACCTCACGGGGGCCGGCGGCCGGATCGTCACCGGTGCCGGAGCGGCATCCGTCGTGGTGGAGGGAGGCCGTGCCAGGGCCGTGCTGACCGGGTCGGGTGAGCGGATCGACGTCGAGGCCGTGCTTCTGGCGACCGGTGCCGCCGTGCCGCGGATGGCTCAGGAACACGGTGTCACCATCCCGGACGCCACCCCGGTGGCCCTTCTGGTGCGCACCCCGCCCGTGGACACCGCCCTGCGAGCGGTGCTCAACACCCCGCGGGTGGCGGTGCGTCCGGCGCCGGACGGCTCACTGGTGATGGACTCCGACGCGGCGGCGGACGAGGTGGTCGTCCACCCGGATGGCAGCTACGAGGTCGAGGACGCCACGGTCGAACAGCTGCTGCGCGAGGCGTCGGCCGTGCTGGAAGGCAATCCCGTACTGACCGCCGCCTCCTACGGGGTCGGGCCCAAGCCGATCCCCGGCGGCGGCGAGCCGGTCCTCGGCGAACTCGACGAGGTACCCGGCCTGTTCGTGGCGTTCACGCACAGCGGGGCGACGCTCGCTTTGATCGCGGGTGAACTGCTGGCCGACGAGATCGTCACCGGGGAGCCCAGCCCGCTCCTCGCGGCCTTCCGTCCGGGCCGCTTCGGCTGACCCCGCCCGGAACGGCAGGGTGCGCCGGGGGCACCCTGCCGTTCCGCCGTGCCGGTCCGGCACCCTGACCTCGCGCCGCACCGGTCGGTGCCCCACTGCTGGGCCTACCCGCTCACTCCCCGGCCGGAGGCTGCACGTCGTAGACGAGCAGTCCGTCGTCGCGCAGCCGCACTCCCTGGCTGAGGGAGTGCGGGACGAGCCGGCCGTCGTGCATCAGATGCAGGACGGGCCGCCCGCGTGCGAGCACCACGAAGTCGGCGATGAGGCGACGGTGGCAGCGCCACCAGACGGCCTCCCCGCACATCACGGCCGTCCGGCGCTGTGCGGCTTCCTCGAGGAGCAGCGTGATCGCGTCGACGAACTCGGCCGTCCGGGTGTGTCCGGCGTATCCGCGGAAGGACTCGTTGCGCCACACGGTGTCGGGTGAGTCCTGCGGCACCTTGCGGAATCCGCCCAGTCGCGGCTCCCAGCGGTAGGCGATCCCGCACCCGGGCAGCCACTGCCGCAGCCGCTCCCTGCCGACGTCCGGGTTGCGGCGGCTTCCCGGCGCGGTCCTGACATCCACCACGGCGGCGATCCCCGCCGCGCGCAACAGGTCCGAGAGCCGGTCGCGGTCCGCCGTACCGTGTCCGAAGGTGACGAGCGCCTGTTGCCTCATACGTCCAGGATCGTCCGAACGCCTGGCCCCGCAGCCGCTCCGGCTCGGCGGCCGACCCCGGTCGCGCGTTTTCCCCGTGCGGTTCGGTTCACCGTGTCAGCACACCGACGCCCAGCGCGATCAGGCCGACGACCTTGAGGCTCTCCAGGGCCACGTAGTAAAGGTGCGCCCGGGAGCGGGACGCGTCCTCCCCGGTCTCTCCGGCCGGCACGCGATCGGACCGCCGGTTCATAAGCGGCCGGACCAGACCGAGCTGCACCGCGAGCAGCGCCACCACGCACACGGTGAGCACGACGACACCGGTCGGCGGGCCTCCGGCCGCCACCGCCGCGATCACGACGACGGCCCATACGGCCTCGGCGAGGTTCAGCGCGCGGAAGACCGGGCGGCCGATGCCGAGCCCGATGGGAACCGTCACTCCGGGGGCACGGAACTTCAGCGGCGCCTCCAGGAAGGAGATCGCCAGGACCATGCCGAGCCATACGAAGACCACCGCGGACGCGACCGCGGCCCCCGTCGTATTCATTCCCTCATTCGCCCTTCTGTGCGGCGGTCGCCCCGGCCGGCGCCGGCTCCGTCGGATCGTGTGCCCGTTCTCCTGCGGCGAGCCGGGCCGCGCGTCCCAGGCGGGCCAGGCAGGCACCGGGTTCGGCGAACGGCTCCAGTGCGGTGGCGGTGACCGGGCCGCCCCGTTCCGCGAGCGCGCCCTGCATCAGGTCCAGATGCAGCGCACTCATCCGCCTGCCCGCCCGGCAGCCCGTGGACACTCACATCGAGCCGGACCTGGACGTCCTTCTCCTGGTCGTCACCGGCGACGGCGTCCTCGGCGGCCCCGACGGGCCACACCCTCTCACCGAGGGCACGCTGCTCTGGCTGCCGCGCGGCTCCACCCGCAGCGTCACCGCGGGGAAGGACGGCCTGTCCTACCTCACCGTCCACAAGCGCCGCCCGGGCATGCAGATCCGCCACCGCTGAACGATTCCCGGCTCAGCGCCCGTCACGGCGCATCTTTTGCGGCGCTCGACGGAGCCATACAGGACAAAGGCGTCCGATTTGGAGCCGCATCGGGCCATGCCGGACCATGGGTCCGCCCCGGCGATCCCGGGCACCAGTTCGATGAAAGGCGCACCACCCCATGCACGTCACCGGAACCGTCCCTCCGTCGGCTCCGGCCCCTCGGGAGGCCCTCAATACCCCCGCCCACGCCGAGGACTCCAGCGACGCCGGCGGCAGGCACGCCCGCCGCTTCGGGCTGCCCGTCGCCACCGCGCTGGTCATGGGCAACATCATCGGCGGCGGCATCTTCCTGCTCCCGGCCTCCGTCGCCCCGTACGGCACGGTCAGCCTGGTCGCCTTCGGCGTCCTGACCGTCGGTGCCATCGCCCTCGCCCTGGTCTTCGGCCGGCTCGCCGAGCGTGACCCGCGCACCGGCGGGCCCTACGTCTACGCCCGCGAGGCCTTCGGTGACTTCGCCGGCTTCCTCGCCGCCTGGGCGTACTGGATCACCACCTGGGTGTCGAACGCGGCACTCGCCGTCGCCGCCGTCGGCTACCTCGACGTGCTCATCCCGGTGAACGGTCACCGCTGGAGCGCCTGCCTGGCCGCGCTCGCCCTGCAATGGCTGCCCGCCCTCGCCAACTTCGCGGGCACCCGCTACGTGGGCGCCGTCCAGCTGGTGTCCACTGTGCTGAAGTTCGCACCGCTGCTGCTCGTCGCCGTCGGTGGGCTGTTCTTCTTCGACCCGCACAACCTCGGCCCGTTCCACGCGGGCGGCGGCAGCGCGATCGGCGCGGTGTCCGCCTGCGCCGCGATCCTGCTCTTCTCCTACCTGGGTGTGGAGTCCGCCGCCGTCAGCGCGGGCGAGGTCAGGAACGCCCGGCGCAACGTGGGACGCGCGACCGTCATCGGCACCATGGGCGCGGCGCTGGTCTATCTCCTCGGGACCCTTTCCGTCTTCGGCACGGTCGCGCACGACCGTCTGGTGAAGTCCACCGCGCCCTTCTCGGACGCCGTGAACGCCATGTTCGGCGGCAGTTGGGGAGGCTGGGCCGTCGCGCTCGCCGCGCTCGTGTCGATGACCGGCTGCCTCAACGGCTGGACGCTGCTGAGCGCCCAGACCCCCTACGCGGCGGCGAAGGACGGCCTGTTCCCCGCCCCCTTCGCGCGCCGGCGGCGGGGCGTTCCCACCGTCGGCGTCGGCGTCACCGTCGTCCTCGCCTCGCTGCTCACCGTCTACAACTACACGTCGGGCTCGGCGAAGGTCTTCGAGATCCTGGTCCTCGTCACCACGTTCACCGCGACCGTGCCCTATCTGCTGGCCACCGCCGCGCAGCTCTTCCACCTGGTCTCGGGGCGGGGCGAGCTGGTCGACCGGGGGCGGCTCGTGCGGGACGCCGTGGTCGCGTCGGTCGCTGCCGCCTTCTCGCTGTGGCTCGTGGCGGGCGCCGGGTACGCGGCGGTGTACCAGGGCGTGCTGTTCCTGTTCGCGGGGGTCCTCGTATACGCCGTGCTGGCGGCCCGGCGGCAGGGGAGGGCCTGATCCCGGGGCGGCCGTTGCCGTCAAAGCCCGGTCGGCCCGGATGCCTGGGGAAGTGCCGGATTCAGCGCCGGGGTGTGGCCGTGCAGACGTGAGAGGCGGTTGCCGCCGATTCCGTCCGGTTGCGTGGCGCGGCGGGGGGTACTCGCGCCCGCAGCGTTTCGCTGGTTGCACTGCTCGGTGACGGTGACGGAGGACAGATGAAGGGCCCACGTTCCGGGTTCGGGTCGGCACTGCATGTCTCCTCGGAAATGGTGGGTGGCCGGTACCGGTTGGGAGCCGGGATCGGCCGGGGAGGCGCCGCCGACGTCCATGAGGCGTTCGACGTCCGCCTCGGCCGGGAGGTGGCCGTCAAACTCTTCCGGCCGGACACCGATCCGCGGATGGAGGAGCGGTTCTCCGAGGAGGCCGTCCTCCTCGCGCGTATGCAACACCCGGGGCTGGTCACCGTCTACGACGCCGGCCGGCACAAGGAGCGCGCCTATCTGGTGATGCAACTGATCAAGGGCGAGACTCTGCGCACGCATCTGACCGCCGGTCCCCTGCCTCCCGGACGTGTCGCCGAGCTCGGTGCCGCCCTTGCGCAGGCACTCGCCCATGTGCACGGTGCCGGCATCGTGCACCGTGATGTGAAGCCGTCCAACGTCCTGCTGAGCGCTTCCGGAGCCCCTCACCTGGCGGACTTCGGTATCGCCCGACTGGTGAACGCCACGCGGCACACGGCCTCCGACGTACTGATCGGGACCGCGGCCTATCTGGCCCCGGAGCAGGTCATGGGCAAGGAAGTGGGACCGTCCGCCGACGTCTACGCGCTCGGTCTGCTCCTGCTGGAGTGCCTGAAAGGCGAACTGGAATACGAGGGCACCCCGTTGGAGTCCGCCCTGGCCCGCCTTCACCGCCCACCCGTGGTTCCGCCCTCGGTGCCCCATGAGCTGGCCTGCCTGCTGCGCGCCATGACCGCTCAGGACGCGGAGGCCCGTCCCGCCGCCGAGCACTGCGCCCAGGCCCTGTCCGCTCTACGTGCCGATCGGCACGTCCTGTCGTCCTCGGCCTCCGGCAGCCCCCGGTGCACCGCATCCACCGACACGCGTGTCCACGCGCGTACCGCGGGGATCGCGGTCGAGGAGGCCAAGGAGCTCCCGGTCGACCGCACAGCCGCCGATCCGCGCACCGGAACGCGGCATGCGAGCAGGCCGAAACACATACGCCGCCGTACGGCGGGCGCCGTCCTCACAGCGCTCTCGGCAACGCTCACGGTCACGCTGGCCGTGGCTCCGGGCAGCAGCGAGACCAGCGCCGGACGGGCCGACTCCGCCCCGCCCACGTCCCCGTCGGCCGAGCCGCCCACCAAAACCGCGACGAGGGAAGCTCCGACCACGGCGGCCCCTCGACCGACCGCGTCCGCGCTCCCGTCCGGCTCGAAGACTTCTCCCTCCCACGTCTCCGGCGCCTCGGGTGACGGCAACGGCGCGGGCAGCCGCGCTGCTCAACCAGGGGCCGCGCTCCGCGACGCCCGTAAGCCGACCAAGCAGGTCAAGGAGGCCGAAAAGGCCAAGAAGTCTCAAGCGTCCAAGGGGCACAAAGACCGCGGTTGACCCGCGCGCAAGACGGACGTGCGGAGCATGAGTTCGGTCTGTCGGTCGCTCTGTCGGTTGCGTCCGATCTAAACCGAGTCGGCGTCTGCCGGGCCTCGCGGCCCGGCAGACCTGCGCCGTCACACTGTCACTGGCCGCGGCGCCCGGAGGGATCGTGCGCGACCGTGTCCCGGTCTTCGCCGGGGACGGGCTCGGAACCGAGGGCTCCGTCGACTGTGCCGACCGCCGCTTCCTCCGCGCGGTCGCCGTGCCCCGGCCACCACGCCGCGTGGCCGATCAGCGCGGTGAGGCTCGGTGTGAAGAACATCGCCATGACGAAGGCGGCGACCGCGATGCCGAAGGAGACCGCGAAACCCATCTCCGTGAGCAGCGAGTTGCCCGCCAGCAACATCGTGGCGAAGGTCGCCGCCAGGATGAAGCCCGCGGCGGCCACGGTCGGCCCGGCGTGCCTCAGCGCCATGCCGGCCGCCTCACGTGGCTCGCGGCCTTCCCGGGCCTCCTCGCGGAGCCGGGCGATCATGAGGATGTTGTAGTCGGTGCCGATGGCGACCACGAAGAGGTACATGATCACCGGGAGCATGAACATCAGCCCCGAGTGTCCCTGTCCCTCCTGGAAGATCCAGACGGTGGCGCCGAGGGTGGCGCCGAAGCCGAGGCCCACCGAGGCGATCAGGTACCAGGGGGCGACCATACTGCGCAGCAGCAGCCCCAGGATGACCATGATCAGGACAGCGGCGACAGGGAAGACCGTCCGGTAGTCGTGGTTGACCGCGGCATTGATGTCCTTGTAGATCGAGGACATGCCACCGACGAGGGCCTCGGTGCCCTGCGGGGCGGAGGAGTGGGCGATGTCGCGCACCCTGCCCACGGCGTCGATCGCCTTGTCCGTCGACGCCTCGTACTTGAGCGTGACGGTGAAGTCCGCGGTGGTGCCGTCCTTGTTGACCTGGGTCGTACGGACGCTGGCGACGCCGTCCACGGCGCCGAGTTTCTTCGCGTACGCGTCGAAGGCGGCCTTGTCCAGCGGCTTGCCGTCGGTGCTGGAGAGGTAGACGTCGGTGGGGGCGGCGGCGCCCGCCGAGTACGCCTTCTGCATCTCGTCCTGGACGACCATGGACTCCTTGGTCTTGGGCATGGAGCCCGAGGCCAGGTCGAACGTGGCCTTGTAGCCGAACGTGCCGAGCGACAGCGCGACCAGGACGAGGCCGGACACCGCGGCGGTCAGGGCCGGGCGGCGCTGCACGCCGCGGCCGAGGGCGGCGAAACGGGCGTTGTCCGGCTCGCGTTGCCAGGACTTGGAGGGCCAGAAGACCTTCGGCCCGATGAGCGAGACCACGGCCGGGATCAGGGTCAGGCCCGCGATCAGGGTGGCGGCGACCGCGATGGCGAGCGCCGGGCCCATCTGCTTGAGGAACCCGAGCGTGGACAGCACCAGTGCGAGGAAGGCGATGATGACCGCTCCGGCGGCCGAGGCGATGGCCTCGCCGACCCGGTCCACCGCGTTGACCATGGCCTGCTTGGGCTCGTCGCCGGCGCGCAGGCGTTCGCGGTAGCGGAACATCAGGAAGAGGAAGTAGTCCGTGCCCACGCCGAAGAGCACGACGATCAGGATGGACGAGATCGAGCTGTTGGCCTGCAGGTCGAACAGCTTGGTGGCGTAAGCGATCAGCCCGTTGGCGGCCGCGGACACCAGACCGATCAGGATCAGGGGCAGTACGGCCAGGATCGGCGCCCGGAAGATGATCAGCAGTGCCACCAGGATGATCACGAAGGTGCCGATGCCGATCAGCGCCTGACCGCGCTGGGACGAGTCCTGCTGGTCGAGGGCCTGCGCGGCGGAGCCGCCCAGCTTGGCGTCGAGATGCGTGCCCTTGGCGAGGTCCTTGGCATCCTCGCGCAACACCTTGGCCGCGTCCGCCTGTTTGGGCTGGCCGGCGTTCTTGCTGTCCATCTGGACCAGGGTCAGGGCGTACCTGCCGTCCTTGGACGGCTGGCCGGGGACGACCTTCTGCACCTGGTCGATGGGCTTCTTGCCCAGTTCGGAGGTGATCCGGGCGACGTCCTGCTGGTCGGCGGCGGTCAACTTGCCGCCGTCGGTGCGCTGGTACAGCACGATCGCGGACGGGGTGAAGGCGCTGGGGAACGCCTTCGTCTGGAGATCCGCGGCTTTGATGGACTCGTAACTCTTGGGCAGGAAACTGCTCTCGTCACTGTTCGAGGGCAGGCTTGGAGCGGTGGCGACGATCGCCACCGCCGCGATTAACCATGCCACGATCGTCCAGACGGGATGTCGGACGACGGCGTTCCCAATGCGTCGGAACATGCGGGAGGGTCCTCCTGAGCAGGAAGATCACCGCAGCCCGGGGAGCGGACCCTGGCATCGGCGACCCCGACCGGCACACATCGAACGGGCCGGTCGAATGGTTGTCTTGAGGTCCGATCGTAGTGGCCGCACGCCGAGATCATTCCGTCGGGTGTCCACTGATGTGAGAAGCCGTTGTCTTGTGATCCGGCTGCCGAGTGTCCGACAGTGAGGAGTGAACTGCGGTCGGGCGAAGGGGCGTTGGAGCGCCACACGGCGCGGGCCCGCCCGGGGCGGGGCCGTCGGCGGCGGTGCCACGGCGGGGCCGCCGGGTACGCCTCCTCCTAGCCTCCCGCAGCCACGGCCTTGAGCTCGTCCAGCGATTCCCGCATCAGCTGCGACATCTCGCGTTCCTCGGCCGCCGCGATCCAGCGCTCGAAGCCGACCTTGAAGACGGCGACCCCCGCCTCGGCGGTCAGGCTCGCTGCCGGCTCTCCGACGCCCCGTCGGCGCAGGGTGTCGGCGAGCGCGGCCGACATCGAGGCGAGCTTGATCAGTTCACGCTCCCGGAGTTCCGCATTCGCCATGATCACAGCCTGCCGTTTCCGCGCGTGCTCGCGCCGGTCGGCGAACACCCTGGAGACCGCGTCAAGACCCACCGCCAGCGCATCGATCGGCGCCGCGGACTCCGGAGCGCCGGCGACCGCCTGCACGAACAGTTCCTCCAGTTCACCGGAGCCGGCGAACAGCACCTCGCGCTTGTCGGCGTAGTGCCGGAAGAAGGTCCGTTCCGTGAGCCCGGCCCTTTTGGCGATCTCGGCCACGGTGGTCTGCTCGAACCCGCGCTCGCTGTAAAGCTCCAACGCCGCCTTCGCCAGGCGCCCGCGCGCGTTCGGCTCCCATCTACCCATGCACCGATCCTAGCGCGATGACAGCAACTGACATCAGATGCTAGGGTCGATGACAGTAACTGACATCAACAGTTCGGGGTCTTTGTCATGCGTATCTTTGTCACCGGCGCGTCCGGCTGGATCGGTTCCGCCGTCGTGCCCGAGCTCATCGACGCGGGGCACCAGGTCGTCGGGCTCGCCCGCTCCGACGTCTCCGCCGACGCGCTCACCGCGGCCGGGGCGGAGGTCGTCCGCGGCACCCTCGACGACCTCGGCGTCCTGCGGGACACGGCCGCCGCCTCGGACGGGGTGATCCACCTCGCCTTCAAGCACGACATCGCCTTCACCGGCGACTTCCAGGGCGCCGCAGAGGCCGATCGCCGCGCCGTCGACGCCTTGGGCGACGCGCTCGCCGGCACGAACCGCCCCTTCGCCCTCGCCTCCGGCGTGGTCGGACTCGCGCCTGGGCGTGTGGCGACCGAGCGGGACATGCCCACGATCGACGGCTCGCCGATCTCGATCCGAGCGGCCACCGCGCAAGCGGTGCTCGCACTCGCCTCGCGCGGCGTGCGCTCATCCGTGGTGCGGCTCTCTCCGACCTGCCACGGCGAAGGAGACCACGGCTTCATGGCGACCATGGTCGCCATTGCCCGCGCCAAGGGAGTCTCCGGCTACATCGGCGACGGCGCCAACCGCTGGCCGGCCGTCCACCGTCTCGACGCCGCACGGTTGTTCCGTCTGGCGGTCGAGAAGGCCCCCGCCGGATCGGTGTTGCACGGCGTCGCCGAAGAGGGCGTCGCGATCCGTGACATCGCCGAGGTGATCGGCCGTCACCTCGATGTGCCGACGACCTCCGTGGCCCCCGACGCCGCATCCGAGCACTTCTCCTGGCTGGGCGCCTTCCTCAGCGCCGACGCCCCGGCGTCGAACACCCTGACCCGCGAACTGCTGGACTGGGAACCGACCCGGCCCGGCCTCCTCACCGATCTCGACAAGGGCCATTACTTCCACACCTCTGCCACCACCGGCTGACCAGCCGCCGAGACGCCGTCTGCGCGACGCGCCTCCGGTCAGGGATCCACAACGCAGGCGCCCTGGACGGAGGTGCACGTCGCCTTCACTGTTCGCACGAGCGGGGATCCGGCCGGGGCGCCCTGGTCAGTGACCAGCGCTCTGGCCGCCGTCGACGTGGAGGATCTCTCCGGTGACGAACGGGGCGTTCTCCAGGTAGACGACCGCGTCGACGACGTCGCTCACCTCGCCCATCCGGCCGAGCGGATGAAGGCCGGCGAGCGTGTCGTGATACTCCTCGGAGTGCATCGGCGTCTTGATGACGCCGAGCGCGACGGCGTTGCTGCGGACGCCTCGGGTGGCGTACTCGATGGCCAGGGCCTTGGTCGCGGACTGCAGGCCGCCCTTGGTCAGCGACGCCAGCACTGAGGGCACCGCGGAGTTCGCGTGGTCGACCAGGCTGGTGGTGATCTGCACGACGTGCCCGCCTCCCTGGCGGACCATCTGCTCGACCGCGAGCTGGGTGATACGGAAGAAACCGCTCAGATTGACGCCGGTGACTGCGTCGTAGTCCTCCTGCGTGTACTCGGTGAACGGCTTGGCCACGAAGATGCCGGCGTTGTTGACCAGGGCGTCGATCCGGCCGAAGCGCTCGAGCCCGGCCGCGATGACGCGCTCGCCGGTGGCAGGGTCGGCGATGTCGCCCTGAACGGTGAGGACGTTCGGATCCTCCGAGGAGGCAATGCCGCGGGAGGTCGCGACGACGGCGTAGCCGAGCTTGCGGTAGGCGTCGACCAAGGCGGCACCGATGCCCTGCGACGCACCGGTGATGACAACGACCTTCTGCCGACCTGTGGTGCTCATGATGTGTCCTCTCGATGGGGGCCGGCCACCTGTCGGCATCGGCCACCATCAAAATAGACAACCGGTCGACAATTTTCCACTGCGGCGCCCTGCGCCGCGTGTGCGGGTGAGCCCGGCCGACCTGGAATGGGAGGCTGCGCCTACCAGCAGGGAGGAACCCGGTCGCAGTCCGAACCGCCCACGTGCCGTTCTCCAGGCGGAGGGCGACTGAGCCCGACTGGAGCAGCGGGCGCTCAGTCCCGGCTCGAGCAGCGGGCACTCATCCCGACTCGAGTAAAGGGCAACTCCTCCCTACTCGACCGGATCAGCGAGGGGGGCCGTGGTGCCGCGTACCGGATCAGCGAGGCGCGGCCGTGGTGCCGCGTACGACGAGGTGGGGGTGAGGACGACCTCGTGGGGCGTGGTGCGGCCCTGGTCGAGGCGTTCGACGGCGGCCGCCACCGCATGCCGGGCCTGCTCCTCCGCCCCCTGACTGACCGTGGTCGGATCGAAGCAGCTCAACCGGGAGAGCCGGTCGTCGTCGTAGCCGGCCACGGGCACCCCGCCGGGGACGGCGACGCCGGCGCGTGCGAGCGCGGCCAGGACGCCGATGGCGCACTGGTCGTTGTAGGCGACGACGGCGGTGGGCAGGTCGCCGGAGTCGAGGAGGTGGCGGGCGGCACGTTCGCCGGCCGCTTCGGTGTTGTCCCCGTGCAGGTTCCGGATGTGGGCGTCCAGGCCATGGCGGCGCATGGCGGTGCGGTACCAGCGGCGCCGGTCCGTGGCGACAGCGTCGCCTGACACGCCCATAGCTTCTGGTTCACGCCCACGCCGGCGAAGAGCTCGCCCTCACTCCCTCACTCCGGGCGTCGCTGCCTCGGGGCAGGAGGCGCCCCCGTCGATCCGGCCCAGAATACTGAGGCAGGCGCCCATCAACTGCTGGAGCTGTGGCGCAGCGACCGCTTCGATGACGAGGCTCCACCCGCTTCGACGTGCCCGGGGGCGGTGGCCACCGTCTTGGTCCAACCGGCCTCGGTGAGCACGGCGTTGGTGGCGCGCCCATCTTCGGGGCACGGCTCACGACGCACCCAGCCTCGCCGCTCGAGCCGCTTGACGACATGAGACAGCCGGGACAGGGAGCCGTTGGCGAGGACGGCCAGATCGCTCATGCGCCGCGTACGGTCCGGCGCCTCGGACAGCCCGGCGAGGACGAGGTACTCGTAGAGCGTGATGGCGGCATCACGCTGCAGTTGCGCCTCGAGGGCAGCCGGAAGTTTGATCGTCATGGCGATGAGGGACAGCCAGGCGTCCCGCTCGTCGCTCGTGAGCCAGCGTGGTTCCCGGGTGCCCTCCTCCGCGTGAGTGGCCTTCGGGTCCTTGTCCATGCAATTCATACTACCGCAGATAGTTGATACATCAAGAAGTGGCATATCAAGTGAAGCCGCACGGGGCTGATCGCCCCGCTTCCTGCCGTGGCTAGTGGCTGGTACGCACAGAGGAGCCGCGGACTCGCGGACCCGTCAGCTCGCCCGGGGCTCGGTGCGCCCGGGGCTCGGTGCACCCCGGGGCTCGGTGCGCCCGGGGCTCGGTGCACCCCGGGGCTCGGTGCACCCCGGGGGAACGTGAGTGGCGGGCCCCGGTGTGACGGGTACCCGCCACTCGCTGTCGCACCACCGGCGGCATGTCAGTCGTCGGCCGGGAGCCCTCCGGTGAAAGCGGCGGCCATGCGCAGCCAGGGCGCGGCGTCCTCGTGACGGCCCTGGCGTTGCAGGGTGCGGCCCAGCATCAGGTGGGCGTAGTGCTCCACGGGGTCACGTTCGATGATGTGCCGCAGTTGCTCCTCGGCACGCCGCAGCTGAGCCGAGTGGTAGTAGGCGCGGGCCAGCAGCAGCCGGGGCGCGGTCTGCTCGGGGGCCTCCTCTACGACCACGGCGAGCAGTTTCGCGGCCCCGATGTAGTCCTTCGCCTCGAACAGCAGCCGGGCCCGGTCCCAGCGCTCCGCCGTGGTCTCCTCGTGCGGGACGCCGGCGCCGCTGTCGAACAGGTGCAGGGCGCTCGCCCAGCGGTCCGGCGCGACGCCGCCCGTCGCCGGGTAGTCGTTGAAGGTGTCGCCCATCAGTCCTCCTCCAGGAGTTGTCCGGCGCGGGCACCGTCCCGCACAGGGGCCAGAGCTCAGCCAGTGCTGGTGAAGACGAATTGCATCGCCCTTGCCTGCCTCACTCGGTTGATACATCAACTGACTGCCCAAACATGTGCCGGACCGCCTCTATTCCAGGCAGGGCGCGTCAGCTTCGCGTCGTCGACCTCGAACCGGGAAGTCACCGACGCGGCGGGGTGCGGCGCGGTGTGACGGTGGTGTTCGGCAGGGCGGGCGCGGGGAGACGGTGTCCCCCAAATCCCTCGACTGTGCCGAAGCGGTCGACGGAGGACTCCCAGTCCTCCCGGGGCCCGGACGATGCCCTCGTGGCTGCGTCCGACGAAGTTCCACCACATGACGATCTCCTCCTCGAACGGCGGTCCACCGAGCAGGATGGTCCGCGCGGGATCGTCCGACTCGTTCAGGTGCCGAGACTGTCGCGGTGTTGGGGACCTCGCCGCTGAACAGCCAGGTCACCGTCTGAAGCCCGGTGTGCGGATGCGGCGGGATCTCCATGCCGCCCGTCCGGTCGACCGGGTCGGGGCCGTAGTGATCGGCGAAGCACCAGGCCCCGATCAGGGTCCGGGACCGCTGCGGCAGCGTCCGCCGCACCGTCATCGCGCGCGGCCCGCCCAGCGGCACGCTCCGCGCCGGGAGCATACGACCTGCGCCTCCCGCTCGGTCGTCACGTTGCACCCCGACCACCTCCCTCCGATCGTTGTTACATCAACTCACGCACGAAGGGGGAGGCGATGACCAGCGAGCCCTGGGTTTGCGTGACCGCTGACGATCGATCACTGCGCGATCACTGACGATTGAAGCCGTCGACGGTCACCACGACCACGCACAGTGAGCCGGTCCGCTCAGGCTAGGCTTCCTCTTCCAGCTTCTCGACCACGCGCTCGGAAACCTCCGCCAGCGTCCGCAATTCCGCCGGCGTGACATGGTCCAGGAACAGGGAACGCACCGCCTTCACGTGCAGCGGGGCCGCCGCCTCGATGGCCGCACGACCGGCCTCCGTGATCGCCACGAAGGCACCCCGCCCGTCCTCGAGGCACTCCTCCCGCACCACCAGTCCCCGCCCGGCCATGCGCGCGATGTGGTGGGACATCCGGCTCTTCTCCCACTCCAGTGCCCGCGCGAGGTCCTGGTAGCGCTGCCGCCCCTCCGGCACATCCGTCAGATTGACCAGGACCGCGAAATCCGCGGCGGACAGCTTGGATTCCGTCTGCAACAAGCGCGCCAAGCGGCCGCCCAGCCGCTCATGCAGCCGGACGAAGTTCCGCCATGCGTGCTGCTCCTCCGCAGTCAACCAGTTCACTGGATCCTCCACGAGGGTGAGTGTAACCAAATGGTTGATATATCACTGTGCCGAGTCCCCCGGCGCCGGAGCGGCTTGGTTGACACGTCAATGACACGGCCGGATGATTGACGCATCAACCATCCCGTTTCACTCAGGAGTCCACCAATGTCTGATCTCGTCTTCGGTCTGGACACGTTCGGCGATGTGCCGGAGGACGACTCCGGGAACCCGGTGTCCTACGCACGGGCCATCCGGCAGGTCGTCGACGAGGCCGTTCTCGCGGACGAGATCGGCCTCGACGTCATCGCCCTCGGCGAGCATCACCGCCCGGAGTACGCGATCTCGACTCCGGAGACGGTGCTCGCCGGCATCGCCACACGTACCCGTCGCATCCATCTCGGCTCCGGCGTGACCGTGCTGAGCTCCGACGATCCGGTCCGCGTCTTCCAGCGCTTCTCGACCGTGGACGCGCTCTCCGGCGGCCGGGCCGAGGTCATCCTCGGGCGCGGCTCCTTCACCGAGTCCTTCCCCCTCTTCGGATACGACCTGAGCGATTACGACGTGCTCTTCGAGGAGAAGATCGAGCTGTTCGCCAAGCTGCTCGAGGAGAAGCCCGTCACCTGGAGCGGCGCCAAGCGGGCCCCGCTCGAGAACGCCGACGTCTTCCCCAAGACCGAGTCCGGGCACCTGACCACGTGGGTCGGGGTCGGCGGATCGCCCCAGTCGGTCATCCGCACCGCGCACTACGGCTTCCCGCTGATGATCGCCATCATCGGCGGGAACCCGCAACGCTTCGCGCCGTACATCGATCTCTACCGGCGCGCCACCGACAAGTTCGGCACGACGGCCCATCCGGTCGGAATGCACTCGCCGGGCTTCATCGCCGACACGGACGAGGAGGCCCGGGAGTTGCACTGGCCGCACTACAGGGTCATCCGGGACCGCATCGGCGCGCTGCGGGGCTGGCCGCCGGTCCGCAAGGAGGAGTACGACACCGAGGTCGAGCACGGCTCCCTCTACATCGGCTCGCCCGAGACGGTCGCCCGCAAGATGGCTCGTGCCATCGAGGCACTCGGCGTCGGCCGGTTCGACCTGATCTACACCGCGGGGGCGCAGCCGGTCAGCGCTCGTCTGCGCGCCGTCGAGCTGTACGGCACGAAGGTGATCCCGATGGTCCGCGACATCCTCGCGCGCTGACACCGTTGAACGGACACGACATGACCACCACAGGCATCGGCACGGTCGGCATCCTGGGTGCGGGGAAGGTCGGCACCGTGCTCGCACGGCTGGCCCTCACAGCCGATTGTCGCGTGCTCATCGCCGGATCGGGCGACCCCGCCGAGATCGCCCTCACCACAGAGGTCCTCACACCGGGCGCGGTCGCCGTCACCTCCGCGGAGGCCGCCGCTCAGGCAGACGTCGTCATCCTGGCACTCCCACTCGGCAAGTACCGCAGCATTCCCGCCGAAGCACTGCGGGGCAAGCTCGTCATCGACGCGATGAACTACTGGTGGGAGGTCGACGGGATCCGCGAGGACCTCACCGACCCGCTCACCTCCTCCAGTGAGGTCGTGCAGGCGTACCTGCCCGGAGCGCGCGTGGTGAAGGCCTTCAACCACATGGGCTACCACGATCTCGAGGACGGCGCCCGGCCGGCGGAGACGCCGGGACGCAAGGCGATCGCGATCGCCGGTGACGATCCCGACGACCTCGCCACCGTCGCGCGCCTCGTCGATGCTTTCGGGTTCGACCCCGTCACGGCAGGACCACTTGCCGAAGGGATGCGACTCGAACCGGGCACCGAGCCTTTCGGCGCCAACGTCGGCGCCGCGGAGCTGCGGGCGATGCTCAACCGGTTCCCGGAATCACAGCGCGGACGAACCGTGAGCCGAGCAAGGGCTGCGGCTCCGACCTCGGCCGAACCGGCGGTCTGAGCGCCCTCGTCCTGCGAGGGCCGATGATGTGAAGCCACCCACTCGCACACAAGTTGATATGTCACCTGCCTTCCCCTAGGTTAGATGACGCATCAATCATCTCTGCGGAACCGCCCTTCCCCACGGGTCCGCACCACCCCGTCTCAAGAGGTATCTGTGAACGTCGCCCTCTGGGTCGTCGCGGCCCTGCTCGCCCTGGTGTTCCTGGGTGCCGGTGCCGCCAAGCTGGCCCAGCCGAAGGAGAAACTCACCGCGTCACCGTCCATGGGCTGGGCCGAGGCCTTCTCGCCCGGGGCGATCAAGGCGATCGGCCTCGTAGAGGTGCTGGCTGCGATGGGACTGGTTCTGCCCGCGGCCGTGGACATGGCTCCGTCCCTGGTTCCGCTGGCCGCGTCCGGTCTGGCGCTGACCATGTCGGGCGCGGCGATCACGCACGGCCGGCGCGGGGAGACGCAGTCGATCGTCGTGAACGCGGTCCTGTTCGCCCTGGCCGTCTTCGTGGCCTGGGGCCGATTCGGGCCGCACGCCTTCTGACGGCAACCGAGGGTGAGGCCCGCAACGGGCCGTTCGTGACGAACACCCGCGCCCTGAACACCCTTCAGGGCGATACCACAACCAACACGGTTAAGGAAAAACCATGATCAGGATAGGCATCATTCTCGGCAGCACCCGTCCCAACCGCAACGGCGAGCAGGTCGCCAAGTGGGTCTACGACGCCGCCACCCAGCGCGGCGACGCCGAGTTCGAGCTTGTCGACCTGCGGGACTACCCGCTGCCGCACCTGGACGAGCCGCTGCCCCCGGCCATGGGCCAGTACCAGAACGAGCACACGAAGGAGTGGGCGGAGAAGATCGCCTCCTTCGACGGGTTCATCATGGTGACGCCCGAGTACAACCACTCCACCTCGGGCGTGCTGAAGAACGCCATCGACTACCTCTCCGCCGAGTGGGCCAACAAGGCGGTCGGCTTCGTGTCGTACGGCGGGGTCGGCGGTGCCCGGGCCGTGGAGTGGTCATCGCCTGGAGCACCGCTCTCGCACCGCTGCGCAACGCCGCCTGATCCTCCAGGCACGCCCCACCCGTAGTCGGGCCCGACCGTACGGGCACGAGTACGGGTGGGATCCTGGTACTGGGAGAAGGAAGGCGGCGCATGACGCTGCCGCGTTCTTGGGGCTGCTCAGCCGTGATGCCCCGCCGTCGGCCGCCACGAGCTGCCCGTCTCGCGCTCGAAGACAGGGCGCACCTCGACCGTGTCGTACACGATCCCAAGCGTGGTGATGCGGCCGTCCTCATCGAGCTCTGCCAGGTCCACCACGTCGAAGGGTGCGGCTGCTCGACGGCAGGCGCCAGTCGAAGTGGAACCAGAACGAGATCAGCGCGGCGCCCTGCTGGGTGCTGCCTTCCGTCACTCCGAGCAGGGTGAGGCGTGAGAGACTCGTGTCGGCGAAGAGTTGGGGGTAGAACTCCGTGGCCGGCCTGGGCCCGTAAGGGGTGAGTGGACCATCGCGCCGGGCGCGAACAACACCAACACCGCCTCGGGGTCTGCGCGTTCCAGCCCGTCCAGGTATGCGGACACGAATTCAGCGGTTGTCATGGTGATGCACTCCAGGTGGGGTCGGTCGGCCGTGCCGGCTCCAGGGGGAATCAGTCGGGCAGGGGTTCGGCGTAGTGGCGGAAGCCGTCGCGCTTGTCGTGGATGGCGTACAGGCGCCGCGCCAGAGCCTCGGGACTGCTGTGTTCGGCGTCGGGGCCGATGGCTCCCGGGACGATGAGCTGCGCGACATGGATGTTCTCGGGGGCGAGCGCGTCGTGGAGCATCCGGGCGTAGGCGCTCTCACCGGCGAAGACAATGGAGGTGCCGGCCCGCTCGGGGTTGGGGCGTACGGCGCTGGCGCCGTTGACGAACAGCACCGTGCCGCGGCCGAGGTCCCGCATGCCGGGCAGGACGGCGTGCAGCGCGGTGACGGGGCCCTTGACGGAGAAGGCGAACGGGGCATCGAGGTCGTCCGCGCTCGTGTCGAGGACCGGCTTCATGAAGTCCGCGCGGGGCGCGGGGCTGTACTGGAGGATCTCGATGGGCCCCAGGGCCTCGGCGGCCTGGTGGAGGGCCGTGGTGAGCGAGGCGGGGTCGAGGACGTCGGCGGCGAAGCCGCAGGCCTGGATTCCGTCACGGGCCAACTCGTCCGTGAGGTCGTCCAGGTGTTCGCTGCTGCGCGAGATGAGGGCGACGGTGTGGCCTGCGGCTCCGAAGCGGCGGGCAGTGGTCAGTCCCAGGCCGGGGCCGGCTCCGATGAGGGCGAAAGTGGTCACGGTGAGTCATTGTACTGGGGCCGCAGCTGCGGGGCTGGGCACTGTGGTGCTGGTGCCCGGCCCCGGCAGGAGGCGTTCGCGGTCAGGGCTTGAGCAGGGTCTTGATGGCGCGGCGTTCGTCCATCGCCTTGTAGCCCTCGGCTACCTGCTCCAGGGGCAGGGTGAGGTCGAAGACCTTGCCGGGGTCGATGCGGCCCGTGAGGACGCGGTCGATCAGGTCGGGCAGGTAACCGCGCACGGGAGCCGGGCCGCCGCGCAGGCCGACGTGGGAGAAGAACAGCTCCTGACCGTCGATCGCCACGCCGTGCGGCACGCCGACGAAGCCGACGTTGCCGCCGGGCCGGGTGGAGCGCAGCGCCTGCTGCATCGACTGCTCGGTGCCCACGCACTCCAGCACGCTGTCGGCGCCGACGCCGTCCGTGAGCTCCTTGACGCGGGCGATGCCTTCCTCGCCGCGCTCGGTGACGATGTCGGTGGCCCCGAACTCCAGGGCGAGCTGCTGACGGCTCTCGTGCCGGCTCATGACGATGATCCGCTCGGCGCCGAGTTCCTCGGCGGCGATCACACCGCACAGGCCGACCGCACCGTCACCGACGACCACGGCGGTGGAGCCGGGCCGCACCTCGGCGGCCTTGGCGGCGTACCAGCCGGTGCCCATGACGTCGGACAGCGTCAGCAGGCTGGGCAGGAGCTCCTCGGCGGGGTGCTCGGCGGTGGCGACGAGGGTGCCCTGGGCCTGCGGGATGCGGACGTACTCGGCCTGGCAGGTGCTCATGAACTCCCGGTGCACGCAGTTGGACTGATAGCCGTTGCGGCAGTTCGGACACGTGTTGTCGGAGGTGGCGAAGGAACCGATGACGAACTGTCCCGGCTTCAGGGAGGTGACGTCGCTGCCGACCTCCTCGACGATGCCGACGTATTCGTGGCCCATCGGTTGCGGCTGGGCGACGGGATCCAGGCCGCGGTAGGCCCACAGGTCCGAGCCGCACACACAGGTGACGACGGTACGGATGATCGCGTCGGTCGGATGGCTGATCTTCGGATCGTCCAGCTGCTCGAAACGGACGTCGCCGGGGGCATGGATCACTGCGCCGCGCATGGTGGTGCTTCCTTACGTGCGAGGGGCTGGAGCCGCAGCCGCATCGGGTACGGCCGCTTGTGTTCGAGCCTCACACGCGACGGCATGCGCGAAAAGCGGAGGATGCATCACGGAGCTGAACATCCTGGGAGGAAATTCTCCCCCTCGACCAGGTGCGATCGGTGCCATGCCGGGAAACGTGACCAGCAACGTCCCCCTCGATGAGCTGGGAGAATTCCTCAAGAAACGTCGGTCGAAGCTGAGCCCGCGCACAGCCGGGCTACCGGAGACCGGCGGTCCCCGCCGGGTCGCCGGGCCGCGCCGCGAAGAAGTCGCCCAGCTCGCCAACATCAGCACCGACTACTGCACCCGGCTCGAACAGGGACGCATGCAGCCGTCCGCACCCGTGCTGAACACCCTCGCCCGCCTACTCCACCTGGATGACGACGAGCGCGGCTACCTCTTCCAGCTCTTGGGCAAGACCATTCCGCGGACCGGCGGCGCGGCACGCGGGGCGACCACAACGTCGCCGCCCGCACCGTCGGCACCAAGACGCTCAACCACCCGGTCGTGGGCGAGCTGGTCCTGGACTGGGACACCTACACCGCCAACAGCGACCCCGACCAGCACCTCACCGTCTGGGCCGCCGGCCCCCGGCTCCCCCATCCAGAACGGCTGCGCATCCTCGCCTCCTGCGCCGCGGAACAGAACCTGTCACCTTCCTCCGCCCTCGCGTGACCGCACGACCGCCCCGACGGCCTTGCCGCCGAGCGGGGCCTCGACCGGGTCGCGCACGCAGGGCTTCGCGGCTCAGCCGGCTCTTCGCAGCTCAGCCGGCCCCGGCCGGCCGCTCCCCCGGGAGCGGCCGGTGGATCGGGCCCGTGCCCCGGTGCAGGGGCAGTCCCGTGCCGCCGTGGGTGTGGGCGATGATCTCCGCGGTGATGGACACCGCGGTTTCCTCGGACCCGTCGAACCCGCCGCACGGCGGCTCGAGCGACGATTCCCTTCCTCCACGTCCAGCAGGTCCCCAGCGGTTTCGCCCTCATCGGCGGCTGAGCGCTGCCGCAGGCAGCCGGGCTCTGGTCGCCGCCCCATCCAGCGCCCGCCGCGGTCGGCGTCGGTCCAGCCCGCGGATCTCGGACGGCCGGGAAGCAGGCCCATGCGCAGGCGACGGACGCAAGCCCAGCGCATGGAGAGCGCGAGCCGCGTGGCGAGCAGTGCCGGAGACGGTCCGGCTCACCGAGGTCGTCCTCTACGGCGCCGGGCTCAGGGAAGAAGGTGGCGCAGGGCGGCTCCGATGACGGCGATGCCCTCGTCGATCTCGTGGGCCGGCCCCGCCGCGTAGCCGAGGACCAGGCCCGGAGGGCCGGGCGTGATGCGGTGCCAGGACAGTGGGTGCACCTTGACGCCTCGTGAGAGAGCGGCCGCGGCGAGGTCGGTGTCGCGGAAGCCGCTGTCGCGGGCGCCGCCCCGCGGGTCGCTGAAGGTGACCATCAGGTGCAGGCCGGCTGCCGCCCCGTGGACGCGGGCGCCGGGCAGATGCCTGTCGATCGCTCGCAGCATCACGTCCCGGCGCCTGCGGTGGCGCTGCCGGACATGGCGCAGGTGCCGTTCCAGCTCGCCCGAGTCCATCAGGCGAGCGAGGACGAGTTGGGTGAGGACGCCGTTTCCGAGGTCGGCGTACCGCTTGGCCGTCACCAGGGCGTCGCGTCGGTCCGGCGGTACGAGGAGCCAGCCCACTCGGAGCGCGGGCGCGAGCAGTTTGGAGACGCTGCCCGCGTAGCAGACGCCGTCCGGCAGCAGCGAGCGCAGCGCAGGCACCGGCGGCCGGTCGTAGCGGTGCTCGGCGTCGTAGTCGTCCTCGATGACCACGCCGCCCTCGGCCGCCCAGCTCAGCAGCTCGCGACGGCGTTCCCCGTCGAGGACGACACCGGTGGGGAACTGGTGTGCCGGGGTCAGCAACACCGCCCGGGCACCACTGGCACGCAGCGCTCCCACGTCGAGGCCGCCCGCGTCCACGGGAACGGGCACGACCGCGTGGCCGACGTACTCCAGCTGCTGGCGCGCCCCGAGCGAACCGGGATCTTCGACGGCGATGCGGTGGATCCCGTCCGCCCGCAGGATCTGCCCGAGCAGGCCGAGAGCCTGCGCCACACCCGCGACGACCACCACGTCCTCCGGGTCGGCCCGGATGCCGCGGTTGCGCGCCAGCCAGCCGACCACGGCCCGGCGAAGTGCGGGAGCACCCCGGGGGTCGCCATAGCCGAAGTCGGCCGGGCCGACGCCCGCGAGGACGGCGCGTTCGGCGCGCAGCCAGCCGGTGCGCGGGAAGGCGGCGAGGTCGGGGACGCCCGGGGACAGGTCGATGCGGCAGGGCAGGGCGCGCAGAGCGTCGATGAGGCCGTCGCGGTCGCCCGAGCCGAAGAGCGCGGGTCCGGCCCCGGCCCCGGCCCCAGCCGGTCCGGCCGCGTCGCGGGCGTGGTCGCGGGGCGCGGTGGGAGCCGCCACGACCACCGTGCCCAGCCGGCCGCGCCCGGCGATCTGGCCGGACTCGGCGAGGCGCCGATAAGCCTCGGTGACCACGCCCCGGGTGACGCGCAGCTCCTCGGCGAGTACGCGACTGGCGGGCAGTCGTGCACCGATGGGCAGCCGGCCGTCGGCGATGGCTGACCGCAGCCGGTCGGCGAGCCAGGCGGTACGCCCGCTCGGCGGTGCCTCGCCTATGTCCAGCTGGAGGAAGTCCGAGCCGACGACCGCGCCCGAGGCCGCCGTGTTGTCCACCGACGCGTCCGCTGCCGCCGCCGGGCGTGGACTTTTGGACCCCTGTGCCGATGGGTTTGTGGACCTGTCCATGGCGACCATTGTCAGCGTGGGCGGTATGGACATACCTTCCGCTTCGTTCTCCCGACTCGTCCCCGGCATGGTCGGGATGACGCTGGTCGGCAGCAGCGTCACCGTCTCGCGCACGCTCGTCGACGCCCCGCTGTTCACCACTCAGGCGGTCCGGTACGCGGCCGCCACCGTGATCCTTTTGCTCATGGCCCGGCTCACCGGTGCCCGTCTGCTGTGGCCCCGTGGACGGGAGTGGCTGTGGCTGGCCGGGATCGCGGTCACCGGTCTGGCGCTGTTCAACGTGGCCGTGGTCCGGGGCGTCGGCCATGCGGAGCCCGCGGTGGTCGCCGTCGCGGTCGCGTGCGTACCGGTGGTGCTCGGGGTGGTGGGCCCGGCGCTGGAGCGGCGCAGGCCGAGCCGGCAGGTCCTGTTGGCGGCGCCGGTCGTCATGGCGGGCGCGGTGCTGGTGGAGGGGACGGGGCGCACCGATGCCGTGGGGGTGGGCTGGGCGGTGGTGGCCCTGGGGTGCGAGGCCGCGTTCACACTGCTCGCGGTGCCGGTGCTGCGGCGGCACTCGCCGTGGGGGGTGTCCGTGCACGCGATGTGGCTGGCCGGTGTGCTGCTGGCCGTCCTCGGCGCAACCTCGGAAGGTCCTTCGGCGGTCCGGGAGTTGTCCGGCTCCCAGTGGGCTGCCGTCGGTTATCTGGCGCTGATGGTGACGGCGGTCGCCTTCGTGTTGTGGTACTCGACGGTCCGCGCCGTCGGGGCCGGACGAGCCGGGCTGCTCACCGGCATCGCACCACTCTCCGCGGCGGTCGTCGGCGCCGTCTCGGGCAGCGGCGCGCCGAAACCGTCGGTATGGCTGGGCATCGCCGTGCTGATACTCGGCCTGGTCGGTGGCCTGCGCCCACACGGCGGTCCCGCCCGGGGCGTCACAGCAAGGGATCAGTCGCCGACGGCGGACTCCGCACCCGCCTCGGCGCGCTCCAAGTAGCGGGCCGGCACAGGGAGAGTGCGGCAAGCCCTGCAACGGTCGGTGTGAACTTCGCGGACCTCAAGGCACGCGGCGCGGGCTACCGGGTGCAGTCGCTGCCCTTCCGCCCCGGTCTGGAGGTCTCCGGACGGATCCGGGCCGTCGGCAACGGCGTCGAGGGACTGCGTCCTGGGCAGGAGGTCGTCGCACTCGTCGACAGCGGCGCTGACGCGGAGGTCGTGGTCGCCGGGAGTGCCACCGTCTTCCCGCTCCCCGAGGGCCTGGACCTGCGGACCGCGGCCGCCCTGCCCACCGTGCTGCCGACGGCGCATGCTCTGCCCATCACCGCGGAGTTCGCGCTGTCGGACGCGGCCGAGGCCCACCGGCTGATGGGCGGGCGCACCTCGACGGGCAAGCTCCTGCTGCGGAAGGCCGACCGAGCACGCCCCGACGGTGACCGGGGGCGGTCGGTCAGTCGCTGCCTCGGCGGGTGTGTGCTTCGGCGAGGAGGAGGTAGCTGCTGGCCGTCCAGGTGTAGGCGCGGTCGCGCAGACCGGTTCCGGTGAGGGCGTCGAAGTTCTCGGCAAAGCCGTGGGTCTCGCACAGGACGCGGAAGCGGGCGCTGATGTCGTCCGCCAGTCGGAGGTGGCCGGCCCTGCGCAGGCCGTCCTCGATGAGGACGGTGGCGGGGGCCCAGATGGGGCCGCGCCAGTAGCCGTCGGCGAGATAGTGCGGCGAGGTGGTGAGCTCGGTGGCCAGGCCGTACGGCGTCAGGTGGGCCTTGATGCGGTCCGCCAGTGCGCTGCCGACGTGTCCGGGCAGGTGCTCGCCCAGCACCATGGGCATCAGGTCGAGGAGGCTGGCGCTGCTCCAGGTGTCCCCGCTGTCGACGCCCCGGGCGACGAACCTGTCTTGCGTCCAGAGCTGGTCGAGCAGCGCCGACTGGGCCGCATCCGCTGCCCGCGTCCACCGGAGGGTTTCATCAGCCCTTCCCAATTCCACCGCCAAAGTGGCGAGTTCCCGCATCTGGAGGACGAGGAAGGCGGCCAGATCGGCGGTGACGACCACTCGCTCGGGGTCGAAGGTGGTGGCGTTGTCCCAGCCGCTGTCATTGCCGTGCTGGTAGTGGGCCAGTTCGCTGCCGGGGGCCCGCCGTGCGATGAGCCAGAAGTCCGTCCACCGTTCCAGCCGGTCATAGGTCCGGGCGAGTTCGGTACGGCTCGGAGGTGTCGGCAGACGGCGGCGCAGGTGACTGCGGGCCCAGCCGTGGATGGGCGGTTTGACGAAGTTGTACAGGACCTCCGAGTGGGTGACCGAGTCGGGCAGGGCGCCGCCGGGTTCCTGGTGGTCGAAGGGCAGGGCGAACTGGTCCAGGGCGAGTTCGGGGCGTCCGGGAGCCAAGGCGAGCGCGTTGAAGCAGTGATCCCAGCTCCACACCTTGTCCATCCAGTGCTTGGGCATGAGCACGGCAGGCCGGGTGACCAGGGCCGTCGGACGTACCGTGGCCGACCAGAGGACGTAGGCGGCGAGTTCGGCGGCCGGGGTGGCGGAAGAGCGCCAGGGCGCCACCGCCTCGACGAAGTCCGCGAACGAGCTCCGCGCGGACGCCACGATCTCGCCGAAGGTCCCCGAGGACACGTACGGCGGGCGGGACGCGTCGAGTTCCTCGAGCGCGATCTCCCAGGTGCCGTTCGCTCCGGCGGTCGTGACGAGGCCGCGGTCGCTGCTGCCGAGGGCCTGGCCTCCGGCTGTATGGGCCACGGTGCCGGAGAGCACGGTGACGCGGTAGCGGCGTCCGGTCTCTTACCCACGGCGGCGGTGGCCATGTTGGCGTTCCACTCCGGATCTGAAGCCAAGTGGTGCAATGCGGGTTCGAGAACCCGGTCCGGGCCCGGTGCACAGCTATCGCCCTTGCACCGGTCGCACGCCAGAGCGTGGAATGCGGCGATCCTGACCCGGACGTCAGGGTCGTCGGCCATGGCGACGAGTTCGCCCATGGACTCGGTGTCGACAAGGTGGTCGAGGAGGCGACAGCAGCCCTCGCGGACGGCCGAATTCCCGTCGCGGAGGCCGGCACGGATGGCGCTCAGTACGTTCTTCCCACGTCGCAGCAGCTCTCGGTAGGCCGCAGTGCGCTGCGGGTCGCCCAAGCACGAGACGAGGGCTTCGTCGTCGGTCCTGACAAATCCGAGCACGACTTGAGTTTCGGGTGCGGGGCGAGATCCCCCAAAGGGATTTCGGCCCAAGGCAAGCAGGCGGATCTCGCCCTCGGGGTTCCCAGGTGAGTGATCTCTCAACGCGGTCGCACCCGCGTCGCAGCCGAAGCCGCGACAAGGGGTGCGGCCGCCTGATCGGCATGCCCTACGTGTCCAGTCCCTGGGAGGCCGAGTCCATGGGCGGCAGGGGAGATCGGCACGCCTTGAGGAGAGTGTCAGCCATCGCCACCGCCGCCGCGGGCACGGGGAGTTGCGATGTGGTGGCGAGTGCCAGCGTCCACGTGATGGCGGGTGTGACCGGAATGGCGCGGAGGTCCGGGTAGCGGCCGGCCGGCGTGGCGGGCATCAGGGTGATGCCGAGCCGGTTGCGGACGAGACCGGCGGCGGTGTCGTAGTCGGCCATCTCGTAGGGGGCCTCTGGGGCGATGCCTGCGACGGCGAAGGCCTCGTCGGTTTGGCGGCGAATGCCCCAGCCCGCGGCGAACCGCACGACCGTTTCCTCGGCAAGGTCGGCCATGTGTATCTCGCTGCGGGCACCGAGCCGGTGGTCAGGTCGGCAGAGCAGGACCAGGGATTCGCGGGCGATCGGCCGAAGAGTGACCTGTGCCGGCGCCTTGGTGGCTGCGACCAGGGCCAGGTCGAGTGAGCCGTCCGCGACGGCGGCGAGGTGCCCGGCGGTGCCTGCGACGCTCTGGTGCAGCCGTATCGACACCAGGGGATATTGAGCGTGGAAGCTTCCCAGTGCGGCCGGCAGGTCAAGCGGCCCGGACGACATCAGCGTCCCGAGGTCGACTCTGCCGCAGAGCTGCTCCCGGTACTGGCCCACGGAGTTCTTCGCGCGTCGGGCCGCGGCGAGGGTGCTGCGGGCCTCAGCGAGGAATGCGGCACCTGCCGGTGTCAGCGTGACGCGGTACCTGGCGCGGTCGAAGAGCTGAATGTCGAGCTCACGTTCGAGCTTGGCGACTGCAGTGGACACCGCCGACTGAACGACATGGGCCCGCTCAGCGCCGCGAGAGAAGCTGCATTCCTCGGCGACGGCGACAAAGTACTCCAGCTGTCGCAGTTCCATACCTAACTATCTCGCATGGAGATGAAGATTATCTAGAGGTTTCGTTAGACGAGATGGCTTGACCACGCGCATGCTTCCCAGTGCGGACCGCGAGACCCGCCGCCGACGAGGGAGATGAGCGATGTCGATCGATCTGACCGAGGAAACGATCACAGCCGCAGTGCAGCAGACCTTCGAGGGGTGCACGAACGAGCGCATGTCCGAGGTCTTCGAGAGGCTTGTCCAACATCTGCACGACTTCGCCCGCGAAGTCCGCCTCACCAGTGAGGAATGGTTCACCGCGGTGGACTTCCTGGAGCGTGTCGGTCACATCTCGAGTCCCACCCGACAGGAGTTCGTGCTGTTGTCGGACATCCTGGGGCTGAGCGTGCTGGTCGACCAGATCAACCACGGCAACGGCTCCGCCACCGACTCCACCCTGCTCGGACCGTTCTATGTGGACGGTCGGCCACGCGCCGAGAACGGCGCCGACATCTCCGGTGGTGTCGCAGGCATGCCGTTGTTCTTCAGCGGCACGGTCGTGGACGCCGAGGGGCGGCCGGTGGCCGGTGTGGACGTGGACACCTGGCACAGCGACGGTGACGGCTTCTACGACGTGCAGCAGGCGGACAAGCTGGACGGTGAACCGGCGATGCGGGCTCTGCTGTCCACGGACGACAACGGCCGGTTCTGGTACCGCTCGATCGTGCCGCGGTACTACCCGGTGCCGACCGATGGACCCTGCGGCGAGATCCTCCGCGCCGCCGGCCGCTCCCCGATGCGGCCTGAGCACATCCACTTCTGGTTCCACGCGCAAGGCTACGAATCGCTGGTCACCATGCTGTTCCGGCGCGACGACCCATACCTGGAGCGGGACGCGGTGTTCGGCGCCAAGCGCTCGCTGGTCGCCGACTTCGTCCAGCACGAGGCCGGCGAGAGCGCGCCGGACGGCACCGTGATGACCGAGCCCTTCCAGACCGTCGAGTGGACCTTCACCCTGGCCCCGGCTCGACGGTGACGACACCGCGCCGGAAGCACACCTCGCTGATCAAAAGTCTCGAAAGGACACCCGCGTGCGCGCTCTACGTTTCGACCGGTTCGGCGGTCCCGACGTCCTGCGGACCGCCGAACTGCCCGATCCCATCGCCACCGAGGGCACCGCCGTGGTCGCCGTCCGGGCCGCCTCCGTCAACCCGTCCGACGTGAAGAACGTGGCCGGCATCATGGAGGGCACGGAGTTGCCCCGCGTGCCCGGTCGTGACTTCGCCGGCGTCGTCGTCGACGGTCCGCCTCACTGGCGCGGCGTGGAGGTCTGGGGCACCGGCGGCGACGTCGGCTTCACCCTGGACGGCTCGCACGCCGAGTACATCTGCGTGCCGGTCACCGCGCTCGCCCGCAAGCCGACGCCGCTGAGCTTCGAGGAGGCCTCGGCGGTCGGGGTCAACTTCGTGATCGGCTGGCTCGGTGCCGTCGAGTTGGCGCACCTGAGCAAGGGCGAGACCGTCGTGGTCTTCGGCGTTTCCGGCGGGGTGGGTGGCGCCGTCGCCCAGATCGCCCGGACTCGCGGGGCCCGGGTGCTCGGCGTCGACCGGGTCGCCCCGGCGGACGGCACTCCGGCGGCGGAGATCATCGACGAGTTCGTTCCCTTCGTCCCGGACTCGGCCGAGGTGGCCGAGATCCTGCTGGCGCACACCGGCGGCCGGGGAGCCGAGGTCGTCTACGACGCCGTCGGCGGGGTCACCACCGCTTCCGCCCTCGCCTCGCTGGCCCAGCGGGGCAGGCTGGTGGTGATCAGCGCGGTCGGAACGCCGACGGTGGAGATCAACCTGCCTGACTTCTACCACCGCGAGGCTCAGATGCTGGGTGCGGACAGCCGCAAGCTCGGCGTCACCGAGTCCGCCGAGCGCCTGACCCGGCTCACCCCCTACTTCGAGCGTGGCGATTTCCGGCCGCTGCCGGTCACGCACCGTTTCGGCCTCGACGAGGGCCAGAAAGCCTATGCCGCGGTGGCGGACGGGGTTTCCGGCCGCGTCGTCATCGTTCCCGAAGGCCGTTCGTAACACCGAGGAAGGCGACACCATGACACGCTGCGCCGGCGCCCGTATCACCGTTCTCGACGAGAACTTCATCGACATCCTCCTGCCCTCGACCCCGGGCATACGCCGCTACAACATGGATCAGCACTTCAACTCGCGCTATGGCGAACTGCTCGCCGAGAACGGGCTGTGCTTCCTCGTGGAGACGTTCACCGAGAACGGTTCCACCACGATCCTGTTCGACGCCGGGCTGACCTCCGAGGTGGTGCTGCACAACGCACGACACCTCGGCGTGGAGCTGAACGAGGTGGAGGCGGTCGTACTCAGCCACGGCCATCCCGACCACTTCGGCGGCATCAACGGAGTCCTCAAGGCGATCGGTCACCCGACCCCGGTCGTCGCGCATCCGGACGCGTTCAACCCGCGGATGATCGTCAAGCCGCACACCACCCTGCCGATGATCAATATCGGGCTGACGCGGGAGGGAATCCGGGAATCGGGCGGTCACCTGATGGAGGCGCGCGGCTCCATCCCGCTCGGGCCGGGCCTGCGCACCTCGGGCGAGATGGAGACCACCGCCGACTTCGAGTTCGAAGCTCCCGCCGGACGCCTGTGCGTCCACGCGGACGGCCGCGTGGAGGCGGACGACATCAACGATCACCAGGTCCTCGGCATCGACGTCGAAGGCCATGGGCTGATCGTCATCGACCCGTGCGGGCACCGCGGCGTCGTCAGCTCGATCGAGCACATGCGGGCCCTCACCGGCACCGACAAGCTCTACGGCGTCCTCGGCGGGTTCCACACCGGACATCCCGGCATCAGCGCCAACCGGATCGAGAACACAGCAAAGGCGCTCGCCGCCTACGAGCCGAAGCTGGTCGCTCCCATGCACTGCAGCGGATTCCCGCTCAAGAAGGCCGTCGCCGACATCATCCCGGAAGCCTTCGACCTCGTCACGGCAGGAACCGTGATCACCGTCGGCGACGTGCCCGCCGACACTCGCGTCTGGCGATGACGCCATAGCCCTTCGAGCAACGAACCAGAGGTCAACGGTGACACATAAAACGCTCATCAAAGGCGGCATCATCTACAGCGTCGACCCCCAGATCGGCGAACTCCCCCGCGGTGACGTGCTGGTGGAGGGCGACACGATCGTGGCCGTCGGCGAGCACATTCCCGTGACGGACGCACGCATCATCGACGCCACCGGCCGGATCGTGTTGCCGGGGCTGATCGACACCCACCGGCATCTGTGGCAGGCGGCGCTGCGTCAGATCGCGGCGGACTGGACCCTCGGCCAGTACATCGACCACATGCTGCTGGAACTCGGCCCGCGATTCTCCCCCGAGGACGTGTACGTGGCCGAACTGCTCGGTGCGATCGAGGCCATCGACGCCGGCGTCACCACCGTCATGGACTGGGCGCACATCATGCGCAGCCCGGACCACGCCGACGAGGCAGTGCGCGGGCTGCGGGAGTCCGGCATCCGGGCGGTGTTCGGCTACGGCAACCCCGGAGGGCCCCCCGCCGACTGGTACGCACGCGATGTCACCAGGGTGGGTGAGCGCTACTTCTCCTCCGAGGCCGGGCTGGTCACGTTCGCGCTGGCCAGCATGGGTCCGGAGTTCGGGCCGGTCGAGGACACGCTGGCCGATCTGGAACTGGCCCGCAAACTCGGCATCCGCACCTCGCTGCATGTGGGCGTCGGCCTGCTCGGCCGACAGCGGTCGATCACCGAACTGCACCGACGCGGCCTGCTCGGTCCCGACCTGATCTTCGTCCACTGCAACACCTGCACCGACGCCGAACTGCGGCTGATCGCCGGCACCGGCGGACATGCCTCGATCTCGCCGCGGGTGGAGATGCAGATGGGGCACGGCTATCCGGCGACCGGGCGGCTGCGCGCGGCCGGGGTGGCGACGAGCCTGAGCATCGACGTCGTCTCCGGGGTGGGGGGCAGTCTGTTCGCCGAGATGCGCGGCACCCTCGAAGCCGAGCGCGGCTGGCAGCACCATGCCGCGCTCTCCCGTGACGAGGCGCTGCCGGAGCTGACGATCACCACCCGGGACGTGGTCCGGATGGCCACGATCGAAGGCGCCCGAACCCTCGGGCTGGACAGCAGGATCGGATCGCTGACCCCCGGCAAGCAGGCCGACATGATCCTGCTCGACACCGACCGACCGAACCTGTCGCCGGTCAATAACCTGTCCGCGGCGATCACCCTGGCAGACAATGAGAACGTCGACACCGTGCTGATCGCGGGCCAGGTCGTCAAACAGCGCGGACGGATAGCAGGGCACGACCTGCGGACCGTCCGGGCGCGCGCCCGAAGCTCCCGGGACCGGCTGCTGGAGTCCTGGTCCGGCACCGGTTCCACCACGACCACGGCCCCGGCGGCCTGGCCTCGTGTGTGACCCGCGTCCGGTTCTGACCGGTATCCGGGCCTTTCCGGTGTCCGGCCCGGACCCGTATCCGGGCGATGCGATCGACAACATCGAGGTTGTTTCATGAGCACATCACCCCACACCGCGCACGCCGACCGGATCTTCGTCAACGGGCTGGTCTGGCCGGGCGGTGAGCGGCGACAGGGGCCGGAACCGACGGCCCTGGCCGTGTGCGACGGCCGGGTAGTGGCGTGCGGCAGCGACGCGGAGATCCGCGCGTTGGCCGGCGCCCGCTCGACCGTCGTCGACCTGCGCGGGCGCCGCGTCATACCGGGCCTGATCGACGGCCACATGCACGCCGTGCGCGGGGGCGCGACCTGGGCGAGCGAATTGCGGTGGACGGACGTTCCCGACCTGCGGACTGCGCTTGCCACGATTCACGGCGCGGTCGGGACTGCGCGGCCAGGGGAATGGGTCCGGGTCGTCGGCGGCTGGCACCCGTGCCAGTTCACCGAAGCGCGGGAGCCCACCCGTGCCGAGCTGGACGCACTAGCTCCGGACCACCCGGTATATGTCCAGGCGCTCTACGAGGTCGCGGTTCTCAATTCGGCCGCGCTCCGCGCGGCCGGTATCGACGCCACCACCCCCGACCCGCCCGGGGGGCGCCTCGAGCGGGACCCGGTGACCGGGGAGCCCACCGGCCGGGTGTTCGGCATGGGCGCGTTCAACCGAATCCTGGGCGCTGTTCCTCCGGACACACCGGACCGGGAACGGCACTCCACCGCAGCGATGCTCGCGGACCTGCATGCGCTCGGACTGACCGGAATCGTCGACGCCGGCGGGTTCGGCATGCCGCCGCATCGGTACGAACCGCTGTTCGCGCTCTGGCGCGACGGAGGTCTTTCTATGCGGATGCGGCTGTTCCTGTCCGCGGGGGACTCCGGGCAGGAGTACGAGCAGTTGGAAGAGTGGATGCGGCACACTCCCCCGCGCTTCGGGGACCCGATGCTGCGATTCCAGGGCATCGGTGAAGTGGTGCACTACGGCTGCCACGACTTCGAGGGGCTGGAGGAGTTCTCGATCTCCGACGATGCCGCGAAGGAGCTGTACCGGATCTCCCACCGCGCCGCAGAACGCGGCTGGCCGGTGAACATCCATGCAGTGCTGGACGAGTCGATCGACAGGATCCTGGCCTGCTGGGAAGCGGTCGACGAGCGGATCCCGCTGCGCGGGCTGCGGTTCTCGCTGTCTCACGCCGACCGCATCAGCCCGGCCAACCTGCGCCGGCTCGCCGCACTGGGCGCGGGCGTGGTGCTGGACGACCACCAAGTGTTCAAGGCCGCTCTCTCGGAGGCGGCCTGGGGCGACGGCTCGATGGCCGAAGCCCCGCGCATCGCGGACTTGCTCACCGCTGGGATTCCCCTGGCGGCCGGGACCGACGCCACCCGTGCCTCATCCCACAGCCCCTGGTTGTCGCTGTGGTGGCTGATCACCGGGAAATCCGCGGACGGCGTCCCGCGACGCGCCGACCGCCATCGGATGTCCCGGGAGCGTGCGCTGGAGTGTTACACCTCGGGCAGCGCTTGGCTCAGCTTCGAGGAAACCAGTCGCGGGCGTCTCCGACCCGGTACGCACGCCGACTTCGCGGTGCTCAGCGAGGACTACTTCGCCGTGCCGGAGGACCGCATTCCAGCAATCCGCTCCGACCTCACCGTGGTCGGAGGCGAGATCGTCCACACCACCGGGACGGTCGCCTGACGGCCGTCAGGACACAAGCAGACTGAGACGACGAAAGACCCCCCATGACCTCAGACACCGAGCGTCCTCTGCGGGTCGACGCGCAGCGCAACCGGGAGAAGATCCTCTCCACAGCGGTGCGCGTCTTCTCGGAAGAGGGACTGGACGTGCGCCTGCATCGCATCGCCGAGGAAGCGAACGTGGGAACCGGCACCCTCTACCGGCACTTCCCGACCCGGGAGCTCTTGATCGAGGCCGCCTACCGCAACGAGCTGAGGCGGCTGTGCGACGCCGCCCCCGAGCTCCTGGCGACCATGCCACCGCGCCAGGCACTTCGCACCTGGATGGGCCGCTTCATCGACTACGCCACCGCCAAACTGGGGATGGCCGACGCCCTCCGCGCCGTCGTCGACTCCGGCGTGATTCCCTGCGTCCACAGCCGCCAGATGCTGATGACGGCCCTCACCTCGCTCCTGGACGCCGCGGCCGCCGCCGGCACCATCCGGTCGGACATCCGGGCGAGCGACATGTTCGCCGCCCTCACCGGCGTCGCTCTCGCCGCCGGAACGCCGGAACGCCGGGACCAGGCCGAACGCCTCCTCGACCTCATCCTGGGTGGCTGCGGCACTCACCGCCTCATGACTGGCTCATGATGCTTCCCGATGGCGGCCACGCCGATGTCGGTTCCAGCAACTGTTCGGCCACTCTTGTCAGCCGCTGCCGCACTGGTGGCCCCGGCGCCGGTGAGGGCGGCACCGACAGCGGTGGCGCCGACGGCGGCGAGGAAGCCACGGCGGGCGAATCCGGTCTCGAATATCTGTTTGTCCGTGATCATGCTCGAGATACTCGTAGCTGTCCGGAACCTTCCCTACCGGTTAGCGCATACTCTTTCTGTCCGCCGTATGGACAATTACGAGCGAGATGGAATCCGGTTTCCGCAGGTGAGGGAATCGCCGGGTGGCCGGTCAGGAGCTCGGGTCCTGACCGAGCTGGCGCTGAAGGCTGCGTGTGAGGTGCTCCGCCATGGCTTCCGCGGCGCGGTCGGGCTTGCGGCGCAGTATCGCGCGTACGACGCGTTCGTGTTCCGCCAGCGTCGGGTCGTCGGCGCTGCTGACACTCCTGAGTCGAAAGACATGCAGATGGGAGTGGAGCCGCTCCACCGCATCGGCGAGCAGCGGACGTTGCGAGGCCACCGCGATCGCGTCGTGGAAGCGCTGGTCGAGAGCGGCGAAGCCGCGGTAGTCCGCGTACCGCCCCGTCGGCCCCGGATGAGTCTGCATCTCCTCCACGAGCCGCTCGATGGAGTCGAGTTGCTCCTCGGTGGCGTTGATGGCGGCGAGCGCCGCCGCTCTCGGTTCCAGCAGGAGCCGCATTTCGAAGAGCTCCTCGAGGCCCTTGCGGGTCAGCAACTCGGTCGCCCGGTACCCGGAGAGCGACCTTTTCACCACAAGTCCGTCGGACTCGAGCCGGGCCAGCGCCTCACGGACGGGAGTGGGTGAGACACCGAGAGCACGTGACAGCGCCTCGATCCCCACGCGTGCGCCAGGAGCGATCTCATGGTCCATGACCATGGCCTTGATCTGCTCGTAGACGCTGTCCGAAAGGACCTGGCGAGCAGGACCGGCGGAATGGCTTCTTCCTGCGGACTCCCGGGCCCTGGCAGAGGAACCGTCATGCGGTGGCATCCGTTCTCCTGCTCCTGCTGCTCCGCGGTTGTCGGGACGAGAGCAGTTTACCGAGGTGAGAGCGTTGTCCGACCCTGCCTCGGTCGCGCGGCCACCCAGGATGCCCGCAGCCCCGGTCCGGGCTCGTCCTGCGTTCGGCATCGGCGATCAGGCCTCGGCCGCGGAGAATGTCTGTCTCTGCCGCCCCAGGCCGTCGATCTCCAGCTCGACCGTGTCCCCGGCACGGAGATACGGACTGTCGGGCAGGCCCAGTGCCACGCCGGCCGGGGTACCGGTGTTCACCACGTCTCCGGGCTCGAGGACCATGTACTGGCTGAGGAACCAGACGATGTGATCCACGCTGAAGATCATGTCCTTGGTGGTGCCGTTCTGCCGCTCCTCGCCGTTGACCCGCAGCCGCAGTCCCAGTGCCTGCGGATCGCCGACCTCGTCGGAGGTCACCAGCCACGGGCCGAGCGGGTTGAACGTCTCGCAGGACTTGCCGAGGTCCCACTGGGAGGACAACTCCAGCTGGAAGGACCGCTCCGAGACGTCGTTGCTGATCGTGTAACCGGCGATGACAGCCCGGGCGGCCTCCGGACTCGCCAGGTACCGTGCCTGCGCGCCGATGACCACGGCGAGCTCCACCTCCCAGTCGGTCTTCTCGGAGCCGCGGGGGATGCGCACCGTGTCGTACGGGCCGACCACGGTGTTGGCAGCCTTCATGAAGACCACGGGCCGTTCCGGAATCGGCGCGCCCGTCTCCTTGGCGTGATCCCGGTAGTTCAGCCCGACACAGACGATCTTGCCCGGGCACGCGATCGGGGCTCCGACGCGCAGACCGTCGCCGTCCAGGGGCGGCAGCTCGCCGGCCGCCAGGGCGCGCCGTGCACGCGCGGCGCCGTCCGAGGTGAGGAACTCGGCGGTGATGTCTGCGGTCAGCGGTGTGAGATCCCACAGGCGGCCGTCGTCCGACTGGACGGCGGGCTGCTCACTGCCGAGCGGTCCGAGACGCATGAACTTCATACTCTTATTTCCTTTCCGGGGGGTGTGTGCCGCAGGCGCCGGAGGCGTCAGGGAACGCGCAGCCGGTAGGCGTTCACGGCCGTGCCGCCGAAAACGCCGACCCGTTCGTCCACGCTGAGCCGGGCCGTCAAAGTACGGGCCGCATCGAGCACCTCCGCGTAGTCGGCGGCCACCGTGCACACGGGCCAGTCGGAGCCGTACATGACCCGGTCCGGTCCGAAGGCGCCGAGGACCGTCTCGGCGAAAGGACGCAGGTCGTCGACCGTCCAGCCGCGCCAGTCGGCCTCCGTGACGAGGCCGGAAAGCTTGCAGAACGTGTTGGGTTCGGCCGCCAGGGCCCGCAGTTCGGAAGCCCATGGTTCGAGCGCGCCCGCCACGATGCCGGGCTTGCCGGCGTGATCCAGGACGAACCGGAGGCCCGGCAGACGGCGGGCCGCGGCGGTGGCCGCGGGCAGCTGGTGCGGGAGGATGACGAGGTCGTAGGCCAGGCCTGCCTCGGCCACCGCGGACAGACCCCGCAGGACATCCTCCCGCACCAGCCACCGAGGGTCGGGTTCCGACTGCACCTGGTGCCGGATGCCCACCAGTCGGCCGCCACCCGGCAGTTCACGCAGCCGGGCCAGCGTGTCCGCCACATCGGGAGCTGTCAGGTCGGTCCATCCGACAACCCCGGCGACCAGCGGGTCGCAAGCCGCCTGCGCCAGCATCTCGGGTGTCTCCTCCGGGACCGTCACGGTCTGTACCATCACGGTCGCGCCGACTCCGGCCCGCTCGGCCGGCGGACGCAGGTCCGACAGCGAGAAGGTCCGGCGCAAAGGGGCGAGTTCGGGACCGTTGATCCACTCCTGGTCCCGTACGGCCAGGTCCCACACATGGTGGTGGGCATCGACGAGCGGCGTGGAGCTCATGCGGTCTCCTCCTCCTTCTCCGGTCAGTGCTCTCGCACCGCTCGACGTCCGTCCGGGACCGGCACGTCGGCGGCGACGAGTCCGCTCGCCCGGAGGTCCTGCCACAGCGCATCCGGAATGGGGCGGTGGTACTGCTCGATCGCGTCGTCCACCTCCCGCGCGCTGCGCAGCCCGATCAGCACGGCGGCGACGCTCGGATGGCCGAGGGGGAACCGTGCCGCGACAGCCCGCAGCGGTACGCCGTACCCCTCGCAGATCTGCTGCAGATGCAGCGCTCGCTCCAGCATCTGTGGAGGGGCCGGCCGATAGCTGTAGGTCGCCCCCGGTCGGGGGCGGGCCAGCAGCCCCGAGTTGAAGACGCCTCCGGCGACCACCGAGACACCCCGCTGCGCGGCGAGCGGCAGCAACTCGTCCAGCCCGCATGGTTCCAGAAGCGTGTAGCAGCCGGCGAGCAGGACGACGTCGATGTCGGTCTCCCGCACGAAACGGGCCGGCACGGCGGCCTGGTTCATGCCCACTCCGATGGCCTTGACCACGCCTTCGCCGCGCAGGCGTTCCAGCGCCGGATACGCCTCGCGCAGGGCCTGCTCCTCGTGGTCGTCGGGATCGTGCACGTAGACGATGTCCACGTAATCCAGGCCGAGCCGGGACAGGCTGTCGTCCAGGCTGCGGCGTACGCCGTCGGGGCTGAAGTCCCATACCCTGCGGTGGGTCGCCGGCACCGCGAAGCCGTTGGCCAGGTCGTCGCCCGTCACCACGGGCACCGGTTCGAGCACGCGGCCCACCTTGGTGGAAACGGTGTACTCGCTCCGGGGACGACCGTGCAGCGCGGCCCCGATCCGGCGTTCGGACAGACCGAGACCGTAGTGCGGCGCAGTGTCGAACGAACGGATGCCGGCCTCCCAGGCCGCATCCACTGCGGCGGCCGCCTGCTCCTCGCTCGTCTCGGTGAACAGGTTGCCGACCGCGGCGCCGCCGAAGGCGAGCGTCGACGTCCAGGCGGTGCTGCGGCCCAGCGGTGCGCTTCTCAAAGGGGCGTTCATGCCGTGACCGGCCTCAGACGCAGGCCCGCCATGCCGCCGTCCACGGCCAGCGCCGTGCCGGTGACGGACCCGGCGGCAGGGCCCGCCAGGTAGGCGATGGCGGCGGCGACTTCCTCCGCGGTGACCAGACGCCCGTGTGGCTGGCGCGCGTTGAGCGCGGCCCGTTCCGCGACGGGGTCGTCGGCCGCGTCCAGCAGCCTTCCGACCCAAGGGGTGTCGACGGTACCGGGATTGACGCAGTTGACCCGGATGCCGTCCCGGACGTGGTCTGCGGCCATGGCCAGCGTGAGGGAGTGGACGGCGCCCTTGCTCGCGGAGTACAGGGCGCGCTGGGGCAGGCCGGCCGTCGCCGCGATCGAGCAGGTGTTGACGATCGCGGCATGGGCTGAGCGGCGCAGGTGGGGCAGCGCGGCACGGGTGACGCGCACGACGCCGAGGACGTTGACGTCGAGCACCTCGTGCCACTTCTCGTCGGGGTTGTCCTCGACGCTGCCCGCGGCACCGATGCCCGCGTTGTTGACCAGGATGTCGATTCCGCCGAGGGCCGAGGCGGCGCTCTCGACGGCGTCTCGTACCGCCCCGTCATCCCTGACGTCGGTACGGATCGGCATCAGGGGCAGCTCCACGCCGGAGGGGTCGAGGTCGAGTACGGCCACACGGGCCCCTCGTTCGTGGAGGAGTCGGGCGGTTGCCTGCCCGATGCCCGAGGCGCCGCCCGTGACGACGGCGTTCAGTCCGATGAGTTCGGCGGTCATGAGGTCACCTCTGTGAGTGCGGGGTGCCGGGGAGCGGATGTCGTGGGTACGTCGCGTCTCACGGCATGAGGAACACCTGCTCCATCGAGGCCCACCACTCCGCCGGTGCCGCCTCCTCCACCGGCTGCTGGCAAAGGGCGGTGAGCCGCCACCAGGCCTGCGTCGCCTCGTCGGCGGCCATACGGGCCATGTCCGCGGCCAAGTCGTCGCCGTGGTACTCGAAGTAGCCGAACAGCAGGTCGCCGAGCAGGTGGATCGAGTAGTTCCTGATGTGGCAGTCCCGCAGGGTGTCCAGCACCGGCTGGGGCACGCTGCGGTGCAACTCGCGGTACGTCTCGAGCTGCTCCGGGCGGACCCGGACCACCTGCGCCACGCGCTTCATTCCGCGGCCTCCTTCACGGTCACTGCCGAGAGCGCGCGGTCGTGAATGATGCGGATGATCCGGCCACTCATTCGTTCGTAGTCGCGGTCGTTGTCGACCTCGCCGCGGATGCGATGACCGGCCATGACGAGGACACGATCCGCCAGCGTGATCATCTCGGTGAGGTCGCTGCTGATCAGCAGGATCGGCAGACCTCCGCGGGCCAGTTCCCACAGGAGCTCGTGGAAGCCGTGCTTGGTACGCACATCGACGCCCACGGTCGGCTCGTCGACGATCAGCAGCCGGGTGTCGGCCGCGAGCCATTTCGCCAGACTCACCTTCTGCTGGTTGCCGCCGGACAGTTCACCGGCGTTCTGCTCGAGTCCCGAGATCCGGATGCCGAGGCGTTCGACCAGGTCCTGCGCCACGTTCCGCTCTTCAGGGGCGGAGACGAACCCGAGGGCCTTGGCCAGCTTCTTCCACACGGTGACCGTGATGTTCCGATGGATGGGCTGCTCGAGGAAGACGCCCTCTTCCTTGCGGTTCTCGGTCAGGTAGCCGATGCCGAACTCGTGCAGCGCCTGGCGAGGGGAAGCGATCCGGACCGGCTTGCCGTGCACCCTGATCTCGCCGCCGGTGACCCGGTCGAGGCCCAGAACGGCCTTGACCAGTTCGCTGCGCCCGGCGCCGACGAGGCCGTAGAGGCCGACGATCTCACCGGGCCGCACCTCCAGGCAGATGTCCTGGTGACCGTCGGCGGTCGAGACCCCGTCGAGCGCGAGGACCGGGGCCGCCGTCCGGTCCGGGATGCGCGGCCGCATTTCGGTCGCCGTGTGCGCGCGCCCCACCATCAGATTCACGACGTCGTCGTGCGTGTGGTCGGCCAGCGGTGAGGATTCCAGCACGGACCTGCCGTCACGCAAGACCGTGACGGTGTCGCAGATCGCGAAGACTTCCTCCAGCTTGTGGCTCACGAAGACGACACAGGTGTCACGGGCCGTCAGCCGCCGGACGACGTCGAAGAGGCGCTCGGCCTCCTGCGGGGACAACGAGGCGGTCGGCTCGTCGAGGAGCAGCACCCTGCTCTCGGTGTGGAGCGCCTTCGCGATCTCCACCAACTGCTGTTGGGCAACCGACAGTTCGCGGACCGGCCGATGCGGATCGAGGTCCAGACCCAGCTCCGCCAGGCAGCGCAGGGCCGGGGCGTCCATGGCCTCCCGGTCGACGAACCCCCGGCGCGAGGGAGGGCTCTGCAGCGTGATGTTCTCCGCCACCGAGAAGTCGGGTATGAGGTTGCGTTCCTGATGGACGACGCCGATGCCGGTCCGGGTGGCCTCCAGGGGCGAACGCAGGTGGACCTCTTCGCCACGCCAGGTGAGGCGGCCCGCATCGGGCGTGTGGACTCCGGTCAGGACCTTGATGAGGGTGGACTTCCCCGCGCCGTTCTCGCCCAGCAGCGCGTGCACGGATCCGGCCGTCAGGCGCAGTCCGACACCGTCCAGGGCCCGCACCCCGGGGAAGATCTTGACGATCTCCTGGCATTCGAGAAGGACGTCGCTCATCGCGCACCTCCCGCGTTCGGCAGGGCGGCGTCGGCCGTCGGCCCCCGGTCGACCGGTGCCGGCGGGGTACGCCCTTGTGTCTTGCCCTTCTTTTCCAGATGTGTCTGATGGATGTGGCCACCGACCACCGTGCCCAGCACGACCAGTCCGATGAGGAAGTTCACCCAGCTCGGGTCGAGCGAGAACTGGGCGCGCGCGGCGTCGATGAGCCGCATGACGAACGCCGCCAGCACCGTGCCGAGCACCGCGACGGAGCCGCCGGTGAGCGCGACACCTCCGATGATCGGAGCGGCGAAGCTCGGCAGCAGCCAGTCCCCGCCGACGCTGCTGTTGACACCGGGCAGCGACGCCGTCGCGGTCACGGCGGCGACGCCGACCAGGAGACCCGACAGGCTGTGGGCGAGCACGATCTGCCGGTCGGTGGAGATGCCCGACAGTCTCGCCGCCAGCGGGTTGCCGCCTGCCGCGAGGAGTCGCCGGCCGGCGGTCGCGCGGTACATGAACGCGGCCAGCAGGGCCGCCGCGGCGAGCGCGGTGAGGAACACCAGCGGGAGGTTCAGCGGCGCCGCCCGGCCGAGGTCCTTGAGGGTCGATGAGTAGCCGTCGATGGTGCGCGTGCCGGCCAGCCGGTACTGGGCCCCCAGGAGGATGGTCATCGTCCCGAGCGTGACGATGAAGCCGTTGATACGCGTCGCCACGATGAACACACCGGTCACCAGACCGACCAGCGTCGCCGCGACGACGCCCGCGGCGACGGCGATCGGTGCCGGCACACCGCTGTCGGCCATGAGGACGCCCATCAGACAGGCCGTGAAGCCGCCCAGCGCACCGACCGCGAGGTTGAGCTGTCCGACACACAGAGCGGCCATCTGGGCGAGCCCGATGAGGATGGGCGTGGCCAGGTACTGCAGGAAGGTCCGGACCGACGGTCCCTGGAAGAACTCGCCCGACGAGGCGACCCCCAGGGCGAGGTATCCGGCCAGCGTCACGCACAGCAGCGTCATGGTCGTGGAGCGGGAGAAGCGGCGCAGGACCGCACCGGTTCGGGCTCCGCGATCGTTGATCGTGATCACGTGGAGCGCACCACCTTGCGATAGGACACGACGGTGCGCACCCGGTCGGCCGACAGGGCCAGCAGGAGAACGCAGCCGAGGTAGATGTTCAGGCTCTCCAGGCCGACGCCGAGCAGATCCAGGCCCTTGCGGATGACGCCGACCAGGGAAGTACCCAGCAGCGCGCCGAGTACGGAGACGACGCCGCCGGTGAGGAGGGTGCCGCCGAGGACCGCGCCGAGGAACGAGGGGAGCATGAAGTCCTCACCGATGGAGGCGCGGAACGTGCCGGTGCTGACGGCGGCCATGAAGCCGGCGAGCGCGGCGAGCAATCCGGAGAGGGCGTGCGCGAGGATCACGCGGCGGCCCGTGGGGATGCCCGACAGCTCCGCCGCCGCCGGGTTGGCCCCGGTCAGCAGAAGCTCCCGGCCCATACGGGTGCGGGTGTACAGGAAACCGAGGCCGCCCAGCGCCAGGACCGTGAACTGCGCCATCTGCGGGACGGCCGGGGATCCACAGACGGGACCGATGCAGATGTCGGCGAGCGAGGTGGAGCGCAGGTCCATGAGCCCGTTCGGCTGCGTGGTGAAGGCCGCGTTCTCGGTCAGCGCCGAGTAGAGCAAGGAGACCAGTCCCAGCAGGGCGAAGTCCATGGCCAGGGTGACCACGAAGGAGCTCACGCCGGTACGGGCGATGATCCAGCCGGTCAGGGCGCCGATTGCGGCGCCGGCGAACAGGCAGAGAAGCAGGCCGAGTTGAAGCGGCAGACCGAGCCGGTCGTAGCCGAGGCCGGCGAAGAAAGCGCCGAAGGTCGCCATCCGGCCGACAGCGAGGTTCATGTGCCCCACGGAGAGGACCACCATCTGGGCGAGCGCCACCACGGTCAGCGTCGAGATGTCCCGCAGCAGGGGGAACAGCACCAGCCGCTGGTCGAGGAACGCCGGCCGCAGGACGCCGAACAGCGCTGCGAGAGCAACGGTGAGCACCAGGAGACCGAGCCGCTGGTTCACCCAGAACGGCAGCCGCTGCGCGGACCGCGGCGCGGCGGCCGCCCCGTCGGCCCGGCTGTCGTTCTCCGGTGTCATGACGGGTATCCTCACGCCACCCTCCTGTTGTCGATGGCGTCCATGTCCCAGTCGATCCCGATGCCCGGCATGTCCGGTGCCACCGCCAGTCCGTCACGGACCGTCAGTTCGGTGCGGGTCACCGCCCTCAGCTGCGGGATGTACTCGACGAACATGCCGTTGGGCACCGCGGCGGCCAGGCTGACATGCAGTTCCATCAAGAAGTGCGGACAGACCATGGCGTTGTGGCTCTCCGCCGTGTGCGCGACCTTCAGCCACGGCGTGATGCCTCCTATGCGCGCCGCGTCGACCTGCACGACGGAGGCGGCACCCGACTCCAGGTACGCGCGGAACTGCATGGCGGAGTACATGGACTCGCCGACTGCGACGGGAATCCTCGTCGCGGCCGCCAGGCGGGCGTGTCCGCTGATGTCGTCGGCCGGAAGGGGCTCCTCCAGCCAGTACGGGCCGTAGGGCTCGAGGGCGGCCGCGAGCTGGAGTGCCGAGGACATCGTCTGTGACTGGTTGGCGTCGGTCATGATGTGCATCGACGGGCCGACCGCCTCGCGGACGGCCCGCAGCCGCTCGGCGTCCTCGGCCACGTGCGGCTTTCCCACCTTGATCTTGACGCCCGCCCACCCGGCCTTCTGCGCCTCGAGCGCCGAGTCGACCAGGTCGTCGGTGCTCAGGTGGAGCCAGCCGCCTTCGGTGTCGTAGAGCGGGACCTCCTGGCGGTGACCGCCGGCCAGCCGCCACAACGGTTCACCGGCACGCTTGCACCGCAGGTCCCACAGGGCGGTGTCCACGGCGGCGAGGGCGAGGGAGGTGATGGCTCCGGTGGTGGTGGCCCGCGTCGCGGCGAACAGCCGCTTCCACAGTGCTTCGACGTTGCGGGCATCCTCTCCGATGAGGAGGGGCAGCAGGTGGTCCCGGAGCAGGGCCAGGACGGACGACCCGCCGGTGCCGATCGTGTAGGCGTAGCCGGTTCCCTTCAGGCCGTCCCCGGTGGTGACTTCGACGAGGATCGTCTCCTGCTTGACGAAGGCCTGCACGGCGTCCGTGCGGTCCTTCTCCACCGCGATGTCGGCGAGCAGTGCCGTGGCGGTCGTGATGGTGGTCATCGTGCGAGGTCCGCTTTCCGTAGCGCCGTCGGTGGTCACTTGCAGGCCAGGACCGTGTCTGCGAACTGCTTCTTGAGCTGCTCGGTCTTGGCCTTCCTGGCCGAGTCGTAGGTGGCGACGTTCGCCTTGGTGACCACGAACGAACCGGAGTCGATGATCTGGCCCGGGTGGCGCATGGTGCACTGCTTCGTCTGCAGCAGTGCCAGCGCCCAGGTCCCGATGTCGGCCTGTCCCACGGGGTTCTGCACCACGGTGGCGGCGACCGAGCCGTCCTTGATCGCGCCGAGGATCTTGGCGTCGTCGTCGATGGCCACGACCTTGGCCTTGGATCCGGAAGTCTTGACCGCGTCGGCGGCGGCGACGGCGGGGTTGTAGGCGGTGGTGACGATGCCCTGGATCTGGTTGCCCTTGGCCGCGAGCAGGTCGGAGACCGCCTTCTGCGCGGTCTGCAGGTCCTTGTCGACGTCGGTGATGGTCTGCAGCAACTTCACCTTGCCGCCGGACTCCTTCACCGCCATGGCCACGCCCTTGATCCGCAGCTGCGTGTTGGCGTCCACGTTGTTGCCGGTGAGGTGGACGAGCGTGCCCTGGCCGCCCATGGCGGCGATCGCGGCCTTGGCCGCCTTGTAGGCGGCGACCTCCACGTCCGTGGACAGGCAGAAGTCGGCCTTGTCGGTGCCGCCGGCCGGGCAGGAGGCGAGCGAAGCGACGGCGAAGCCTTGTGACTTGAGGTCCGCGAAGGTGGTGTTGATGTCGGTGGGCGACACCCCGAAGATCCCGAACGCGTTGTAACCGCGGGCCGCGAGCGTGGAGAGAAGGTTGTCCTGCTTCTGCTGGTCCCACTCGGAGGTCTCGTCGAAGGCCACGTCCCCGAGGCCGTACTTCTTCTTCGCGGCGGCGCCCGCCGCCTTCCAGGGCTGGAAGTACGGGTGGGCGCCGCCGGGCACGAGCGCGACCTTGGTGCCCGACCCGTCGGCCAGCTCGGCCGTGCCGGTGCCGGCCTTGCCGGACACGGGGGCCTGGGCGCCGGAGGACACGCCGGAGGACTTGATGGTGCAGGCCGCCGACCCCGCCATGAGCACAGCGACAGCGACAACTCCTGGCAGAACGGAACGGGTCGGGAGACGCATCTCCACCACTCCCAAAAAATCAAATAGGAAATTGGTATGGCGATGTTCAGCCACACACTGCCGCCCGTCAACCCCCTGAACGGCACGATCGATGACGACCTCCCCTGGTACTGCGGCTCATCACGCCGAGCAACGGGCAGCTCGACGTAACAGGGAAGCGCCTGAATCCGGCCATATCGATCCCCTCGATCGGCGCCACCGGCGTCGGATCGGGCCAAAATCGTATAGGAAAAATGACCCGATGGACGGTTCCGAAACTTGCCGGGAACGGCCGGGACCGCCTCGCCGACCCGGCCGTGACAAAGACTCATGACGCTCAGGGCCGGTGCCTTCTGCCGCCAGGTCGTCCACCCTGATCAGGTGCGGGGATGTGCTGGACCAGTCCCCGGCCGGCAGCTCGGGGGTGATCCCGTACCCGGTCAGTACGGACGCGTGATGTACAGCGCCCGAAGCGGCGTCCCGGTAGCGCGCGGCGGGATCCAGGCCGGCGAGCCTGAGGACGGAGCGCGGCGTGCCGTGGCGGGGTGCCCCCTGCCACATCGGCACGAAGACCTCCCGGCGGTCCGTGGTGGTGCACTGCACGGCGGTCGGTCCGTCATCGTCGGGACCGCGCAGCCGGTGCTGGGTGCCGTGCTGCACGATGTGACGGACCTTCTGTATTCCGCCACCAACTCCGCGCCTTGGGCGAGTTCCTCCGGTGTCCAGCGTGCGAAGTCGCCGCCCACCGCCAGGACCCCAGTTCGGTGCGGGTGCGGTGGGGGAACTGCAGCACCCGCTCCGGGTGCGTGCGGTAGAGGTCGCTGTCCCGGTTGACCATCTCGGGCTCCAGGCACAGGCCGAAGCGCATCCCGAGCCGGTGACCTCCTGGACGAGCGGACCCAGCCCCTGGGGGAAGCGGTCCGGCGCCGGTACCCAGTCACCCAGTCCGGCCGCGTCGTCGCGGCGGCCTGAGAACCAGCCGTCGTCGACGACGTAGAGCTCCACCCCAAGCTTCGCCGCCCGGGCAGCAAGCACCTTCTGACTGGCCTCGTCGACATCGAAGCCGGTGGCCTCGCTGCGCGCGGACGCGGCCGCCTGGAAGAGGCAGAGCTGAGCGGCTGCCCCGAGGGGCAACGGAGGTCCTCAGGCGAGGCGGCAGGGCGCTCCGGTGGGGTCGATCCACATCGCGTACGCCGTGCACCCGGTGCATGGCAGCCAGACGCCGGAAGCGGGATCGAAGGAGATGGCAGACATTGGTCCTCACGTTCGGACAGGGCCGCACAAGAGCGGTGAGCAGCCAACCCTGCCCTTCGATCGGGTGCCAACAGCTGCGGTAGATCTATCTTTCCCAGGCTCAACGTGCCATCAGTGCGCCCTTCAGAAGAAGAACAGTTTTTTCATTGACAGCGGAAAAGAACCACCCTAGGTTTCCGGCCATGCGCTCGACCTCCCCTCGCGAGACGGTCCCGGCGATGGCGCCGGCTGCTTCCCTGGTCTTCACCACCCTGCTCTCGCACGGTCCGCTCACCCGGACCGAGATAGCGCGGCGGACCAGGCTCTCCCCCGCCGCGGTCACCAAGGCAGTTCGGCCGCTGATGGAGCTCGGCTATCTGGTCGAGGGTGTGGACGAAGGGGCGCGGCCCGCTGTGGGACGTCCGGCCAGCCTGGTGTGGGTGGAGGCGGGAAGGGCACTGTTCATCGGGATCAAGGTGACAGGCGACGAGATCATCGCCGTGCTGGCCGACCTGTGCTGCCGTATGCGGATCGCCCGGCACGTACCGCTCACGGGCCGCGAACCTGAGGCAGTGCTCCCCGCCATCACCTCACTGGTGCAGGAGTTGCTCACGGAGGCTGACGGATTCGGCGTGCGGGTGCGGGGGTTGGGCATCGCGATCTCGGGGGATGTGGACCGCGCGGACGGTGTGGTCCGCTACTCGCCCTTCCTGGAGTGGCGGGACGTACCGCTTGCCGAGATCGTCGGGACCGCGACCGGGTTGCCGGTCACGGTCGACAACGACGTGCGGGCGCTCACGGTCGCCGAGCACTGGTTCGGGGCCGGAGTCGGACTTATGAACTTCGCCTTGGTGACCGTGGGCGCCGGTATCGGCTGTGGCCTGGTGGTGCACGGACGGGTAGTGTCGGGCGCGCACGGCGTGGCCGGCGAGATCGGGCATCTGTCCCTCGACCCGCTCGGCCCGCTCTGCCACTGCGGCAACCGGGGGTGCGTGGAGGCGATCGCGGCGGACCCCGCGATACTCCGCGCAGTGCGCGAGGCCACGGGCAAGCAGGTGACCGCTGCGGCCGAGGCGCTGGAGCTGGCCCACAGCGGAGACCCCGGTGTCCGAGCGGTCTACGCACGGGCCGGCGAGGCCATCGGCAAGGCCATCGGGTCCCTGGTGAACATCCTCGGTTCCGAGCGGGTGATCATCTCCGGGGAGGGCCTGGCCGCCTACGACCTTTTCGCCGAGGGCATCCGCGACGCGTTCGCCGCGTCCGCCTTCGGTACCGCTTCGCAATGCGACGTGATGACACGTCCCCTGCCCTTCGAGGAGTGGGCGCGCGGGGCCGCGGCCACCGCCATCCAGTCCTTCATCGGATCAGATACGTACGAGGAGTAGCAATGACGCTGCAGAGCCGCAGCCCTCTAATCACCGCCGCAGGCCCCAGCCGCAGAACCGTGCTCCAGGGGCTGGTCGGTGTCGGGGCCGGCGCCCTGGCCGTGCCCGCTCTCGCCGCCTGCGGCGCAGGGGCCGGGTCCGACCCGAAGACGGTGACATTCGGGTCGAATGGCGGGGACGCCACCCCCAAGAAGGCCTACGCCGCGGTGACGGACACCTTCCAGAAGGACAGCGGCCTCACGGTCAAGACGAACGTCGTCGACCACGACACCTTCCAGAAGAGTATTTCCACCTACCTGCAGGGCACCCCGGACGACGTCTTCACCTGGTTCGCCGGCTACCGCATGCAGTACTTCGCCAAAAAGGGCCTGGCCAGCCCCATTGACGACGTGTGGGCGAAGATAGGCGCCGGCTACAGCGACGCCACCAAGCAGCTGTCCAAGGGCGAGGACGGGAAGTACTACTTCATCCCGCTCTACAACTACCCATGGGCCGTCTTCTACCGTAAGAGCGTCTTCCAGCAGCACGGCTACCAGATCCCCACGACCTGGAGCCAGTTCGTCGCACTGGCCAAGCAGATGAAGAAGGACGGCCTCTCGCCGATCGCCTCGGGCTACGGCGGCGGCGACAGCTGGAGCATCCTCGGCGCTTTCGACTACCTCAACCTCCGCGCCAACGGCTACGACTTCCACATGGCCCTGATGAGGGGTCAGGTCGCCTGGACGGACGCCCGCGCGGCCAAGACCATCGACCTGTGGCGCGAACTCACCCCCTACTACCAGACCAACGCCGGCGGCCGCTCCTGGCAGGACGCCGCGCAGTCGCTACTCGACAAGAAGTCCGGAATGGCGATCATCGGCCTCTTCCTCGGCCAGCAGGTCACCGACGACTCCCTCCGGTCCGACATCGACTTCTTCCCCTTCCCGGAGATCGACCCGACATACGGTCAGGACACCGTCGAGGCGCCGACCGACGGCTTCATGCTCAGCCGCAGGCCGAAGAACCGCGACGGTGCCACCAAGTTCCTCGAGTTCCTCGGCGGCGCGAAGGCCGAAGGCATCTACATGGGCATCGACCCGAGCAACGTGGCCGTCAACTCCGGTGCCGGCACCGGTTCGTACAACGCCCTGCAGAAGAAGGCGGCCGAACTCATCGCGGGTGCCAAGCACATCACCCAGTTCGGTGACCGCGACAGCGACCCTGGATTCATCTCCACCGTGGTCGAGCCCGGATTCACCGAGTGGCTGAACCACCCCGACGACGGATCAGCCCTGCTCAAGAAGATCGAGTCACAGCGCTCGCGCTTCTTCGCGGCCTGATCCCGCCGGAGAGGTTCACCATGTCCTCCGTACGCAGCGCGCCTCGGCCGCCGTCGCGCGCACACCGTCGTCCTCGCCGGCTCGGTCCTGGTGACCGCCTCTTCCTGACTCTCGCCGTCGGCATCCCGTTCCTCGCCCTGCTGGTCTTCGTGTGGCTGCCGGCGCTGGCCTCCATCGGCCTGTCCTTCACCAGCTGGGAAGGTCTCAGCCTGTCCGACATCCACTGGGTCGGTCTGGGCAACTACCACCAGATCTTCACCAACTACCCGCCGTTCTGGCCGGCCGTCGGGCACAACCTGATCTGGCTGCTGTTCACGGCCCTGCTCCCCACTCCGTTCGGGGTCTTCCTGGCCTACCACCTGGACCACAAAATCCGTTTCACCCGCGTCTACCAGACCGCGATCTTCATGCCGATGGTGCTGTCCCTGGCGGTCGTCGGCTTCATCTGGGAGATCATCTACAACCCCGACACCGGGCTGCTCGACGGTGTGATCGGCCACCACATCGACTGGCTGGGCGATCCCAACCTCAACCTGTGGGCCGTCCTGGTCGCCTCCGGCTGGCGGCACGCCGGCTACATCATGATCCTCTATCTTGCCGGACTGAAGGGCTTCGACCCCGCCCTGAAGGAGGCGGCCGCGCTCGACGGCGCCAACGGACGCCAGACCTTCCTGAAGGTGGTGGTGCCGGCCCTGAAGCCGGTCAACGTCATCATCCTGGTCGTCACCGTCATGGAGTCACTGCGCGCCTTCGACGTCGTCTACGTGCTCGGCGGCGGTACCGGAAGCAAGCCCGGCATGGAGCTGCTGTCGCTGCTCATCACCGACAACATCATCGGCGAGTCCAGCCACATCGGATACGGGTCCGCGCTCGCGGTCATCCTGCTCCTCGTCTCCCTGGCCGCGATCGGGACGTTCCTCGTCCAGACATTCCGCAAGGAGGACCAGTGACCACGACCGCCACGCCGCCGGTCCACCGGTCACACCCCTCGCCGACGCATCAGGCCGCGGGCTCCGGAGGGCCGAAGCGTCAGACCGGACGCCACGTCATGCTCGGCGCCATCGCACTGCTGTGGCTCGTCCCGCTGCTCTGGGCCGTGTACACCTCACTGCGCCCCTACTCCGACACCACCCGGCACGGGTATCTGTCCTGGCCGCACAGCATCAGCCTGCAGAACTTCTCGGACGCCTGGCACCAGTCGGGGATGCCGCATTTCTTCTGGAACTCGGTGCTCATCACCGTTCCGGCAGTGCTCGGCACCCTGCTGTTCGCCGCAGCCGTGGCCTTCTTCGTCTCGCGGTTCGACTTCCGCTGGAACGTCGCGCTGCTGATGCTCTTCACCGCGGGAAACCTGCTCCCCGCACAAGTCTTGATCACACCGCTGTACCGGCTGTACCTTCTGCTACCGCTGCCCGGCTGGATGAGTGACTCCCTGCTCGTCTACAACTCGCTCTGGGGCATCATCTTCATCCACATCGCCTACCAGTGCGGCTTCTGCACGTTCGTGCTGAGCAACTACATGAAGACGCTCCCCAAAGAGATCTTCGAAGCCGCTCTCGTGGACGGTGCCCCGGTGTGGCGGCAGTTCTTCCAGATCGTTCTGCCGCTGTGCCGACCGGCGTTCGCGGCGCTCGCGACCCTGGAAGCCATCTGGATCTACAACGACTTCTTCTGGTCACTCGCGCTGATCGAGACGGGTGACAAGCGTCCGATCACCTCCGCACTGGCCAATCTCCAGGGCGCGTACTTCACCAATCCCAACCTCATCGCGGCAGGTGCCCTCATGACCGCGATCCCCACGCTGCTGGTGTACTTCGCGCTGCAGCGCCAGTTCATCAGCGGACTCACCATCGGCTCGGGCAAGGGCTGAGCCGCCGCCCCGACGCCCTGGCATTCGGCCACGCGACCGCTTCCCCGGCGCCCTGGCCGGTACCACGCCCGTCCCCTGCCCGGAACAACACCCGTCCCCCACCGGGTACCGCGCGATCCCGCTCACCCCACCACCAGGAGGCGACCCATGCGGTCATCCCCGTACAGAGCTCTGCGCGAAGCCCTCGCCGGCTCTCCGCGCCGTACCATCAGAGGCATGCTGGTCCTGGCCGTCACGGCCGGACTCGCCACAGCGGTCCCGGCCGCCACCCAGGCGACAGCCGCCGTCTCCAAGTCCACGACCGCAGCCGTCACCTCGGCCGCGACCACGGCGGACGCCGACTCCGGTATCGCGGCCAAGCCGTACATGGGCTGGTCCAGCTGGAGCATGCAGTCCTCCCAGTACCCGGGTCTGAACCCGAACGGAAACTACAGCTACCTCACCGAGGCGAACGTCCTGAAGCAGGCGGACGCCCTTGCCACCACGCTGAAGAAGTACGGCTACGACTACGTCAACATCGACGCCGGGTGGTGGATGGACAACAACTGGACGCCCGAGTACGACCAGTACGGCCGGCAGACGCCCGACCCGGTCCGGTTCCCCAACGGCATGAAGTCGGTCGCCGATCACATCCACTCCAAGGGCCTCAAGGCGGGTATCTACCTGCCCGTCGGCCTGGAGAAGGGGGCGTACGGCGACGGCAAGGTGCCGATCTGGAACGCCCCCGGCTGCACCACCGCGGACGCCGTCTACCCGGACCTGCGCACCACCAACGGCTGGGACAGCGCCTACAAGCTGAACTTCGACAACCCCTGCGCGCAGAAGTACATCGACTCGCAGGCGCAGATGCTCGCGGGGTGGGGATACGACTTCCTCAAGCTGGACGGGGTGGGCCCCGGCTCGTTCAAGTCCGGTGACAACTACAACAACGTCGCGGACGTCGCCGCCTGGCACAAGGCCATCGCCGACACCGGGCGCCCCATCCACTTCGAGCTCTCCTGGTCGCTCGACATCAATCACGCCGCCGACTGGAAGAAGTACTCCAACGGCTGGCGCATCGACACCGACGTCGAGTGCTACTGCAACACCCTGGTCACCTGGGAGAACTCGGTCAACGACCGGTGGAACGACGCCCCGGCGTGGAGCAGCAAGGCCGGCCCGGGCGGCTGGAACGACCTCGACGCGATCGACGTCGGCAACGGGGCGATGGACGGCCTCACCAACGCCGAGCGGCAGAGCTACATGACCCTGTGGGCCATCAACAAGTCGCCTCTGTTCACCGGTGACGACCTCACCAAGCTGGACAGCTACGGCCTCTCCCTGCTGACCAACCAGGAAGTCATCGCCGTCGACCAGAACGACTCGCCCGTCGCACGTCCTGTCACCCCGATGGGCGACCAGCAGGTCTGGGGAACCAAGAACTCCGACGGCAGTTACACCGTCGCCCTGTTCAACCTCGGCAACTCGTCGGCGTCCGTCACCGCCAACTGGGCATCCTTCGGCTTCACCGGGGCCGCCTCCGTGCGAGACCTGTGGAACCGCCAGGACCTCGGAACGCACAAGAACAGCATCACCGCGACGCTGCCCGCACACGGCTCGCGGCTGTTCACCGTCAAGCCCGGCGGCACCCCGCTGGCGACCACCGGCTACGAGGCCGAGTCCGCGAACAACACCCTGACCGGCAACGCCTCCGTCGCGACATGCGACGCCTGCTCCGGCGGCAAGAAGGTCGGCAACCTCTACCTCGACAGCAAGCTGCAGTTCAACGACATCACGGTGAAGAAGGACGGCATCTACACCGTCAACGTCGCCTACGTCAGCGGCGACTCCCGCTCGGTGACCGTCTACTCCAACAGCGGCAACGGCACCAGCCTGAGATTCCCCTCCACCGGCGACTGGAACACGGTCGACACCGTCAGCGTCCAGCTGGCCCTGAAGGCGGGCTCCAACACCATCACGTTCGACAGCGGTTGGGACTACTCACCTGACATCGACAGGATCGACGTACCCAAGTCCGCCTGACCCCTCCCACGGGGCCCGGGAGTGACATCGCCCGGGCCCCGCGCCCGGGGACCGTCCCCGCCCCCCAAACGGTCCCGCAGCATCCGGGCGTGCCAACGCCCGGCGTACTCTCCTCACACAACGCGACGGCCCACATCCGTCGTTCCCGCATGCGCCGTTCTCCGGACATGGAGTGCACAACGTGGACGCTCAGCACACCGAATCGCGCGACAACCACCCGAGCCGAAGGGGCTTCCTCGCCCTCGCGGCCGCAGCCGGTACGGCCGCCGCCCTCGGCGGTCTGCCCGCCTTCACCGCCTCGGCGGCCCCCCAGCGACCGACCTCCTCGCCCCTGCTGTCCGCGGCCGACGCCGCGAAGAACCAGCTGTGGTGGCAGGCTCCCGGCTCGGCCAACTCGATGATCCAGCAGGGTCTGCCGGTCGGGAACGGGCGCCTCGGGGCGCTCGCGAGCAACGACCCCTCCAGTGAACTGCTGACGATCACCGATGCCACCCTGTGGACCGGTGGTCGCAACGACACCCTGCAGAGCGACGGCCAGTTCCCCTACGGCCGCGACGACTTCGGCTCCTTGACCCTGCTGGCCAAGCTCACCGTCGACATCCCCGGCCACGACCTGGGCTCCGTCGACAACTACCGTCGGTCCCTCGACCTGGGCCAGGGCCTCGTCAGCGCGTCGTACGACCTGTCCGGCGTCACTTACGAGCGGCAGATCTTCGCCAGCCGTCCCGACGACGTCATCGTCCTGTACTTCTCCCAGCAGGGCGGCGGCACCTACACCGGTACCGTCTCCCTCGCCGGCACGCACGGCGAGTCCACCACCGCCGACAGCGCCGGGCGCTACGCCTCGTTCGGCGCCTCCCTCGCCAACGGGCTGAAGTACGGCGCCGCCGTCACCGCGTACAGCAGCAGCGGCACGGTAGCCGTCAACGGCACGTCGATCTCCTTCGACGGCTGCAAGGACCTCACCGTCGTCGTCAGCGGCGGCACGGACTACGCGCCCGACGCGGCCGCCGGGTTCCGCGACCCGTCCCTGGACCCGGAGCGCCTGGCGAGGACCAAGGTCCTCAACGCGGCAGGCCACTCCGCGAGCACCCTGTTGCACACCCATGTCGCCGACTTCCGCCCGGCGTTCGAGCAGCTCGACATCAACCTCGGCACATCGTCCGCCACACAGCGCAAGCTGGACACCTGGCAACGGGTCCAGGCCCGTTACCGGGACAACGTCCCCGACCCGGAACTCGAGGCCGCCTACCTGCAGTTCGGCCGCTACCTGATGATCTCCGGGTCGCGGGGCAGCCTGCCGATGGGCCTCCAGGGCCCGTGGCTGGACGGCAACGACCCGGACTGGATGGGCGACTACCACACCGACATCAACGTCCAGATGAACTACTGGATGGCCGACCGGGCGGGCCTGTCCGACTGCTTCGACGCCTTCGCGGACTACTGTCTCGCGCAGCTGCCTTCCTGGACGGACGTCACCCGGCGGCTGTTCAACAGCCCGACCAACAGATATCGCAACTCCAGCGGCAGGATCGCCGGCTGGACCGTCGCCATCTCCACCAACCCCTATGGCGGAGGCGGGTGGTGGTGGCACCCGGCCGGCAACGCCTGGCTCTGCCAGAACCTGTTCGAGCACTACGAGTACACCCAGGACCGCGCCTACCTCGAGAAGATCTACCCCCTCATCAAGGGTGCCGTGGAGTTCTGGGAGGCACGCCTCATCACCACGACCGTCACCGACGCCTCCGGAGCCTCGCGCGAGGTCCTGATCGCCGACAGTGACTGGTCGCCCGAGCAGGGTCCGCTCGATGCCAAGGGCATCACCTACGCCCAGGAACTGGTGTGGAACCTCTTCGGCAACTACCGCACCGCAACGCAGCTACTCGGCAAGGACACCTCCTACAGCGCGACCATCGACGGTCTGCGTCAGCGCCTGTACCTGCCCGTGGTCAGCCCCAAGACCGGCTGGCTGGAGGAGTGGATGTCGCCCGACAACCTCGGTGAGACCACACACCGGCACCTCTCACCGCTCATCGGTCTCTTCCCCGGCGACCGGATCCGCCCGGACGACTCCACGCCGAAGGACATCCTGGCCGGCGCGACGGCCCTCCTGACCGCCCGCGGCATGAACAGCTACGGCTGGTCCAACGCCTGGCGCAGCCTGTGCTGGTCACGGCTGAAGAACGCGGAGAACGCCTACCAGCTCGTCGTCAACAACCTCAAGCCGTCGGTGGGCGGCAGCAACGGCACCGCGCCGAACCTCTTCGACATCATGGACATGGGGCAGGGCCGCGGCATCTTCCAGATCGACGCGAACTTCGGCACCCCCTCCGCGATCATCGAGATGCTGGTCTACTCGCGGCCCGGTCATGTCGAACTGCTGCCCGCCCTGCCCGCCGCCTGGGCGGCATCGGGCTCGATATCCGGCGTCGGCGTCCGTGGCGGCTTCGTCGCCGACCTCAGGTGGAAGAACGGCAAGGTCAGCCAGGTGACGCTGAAGAGCGTCGGCGGCCGTGACACGACCGTCTTCGCGGGCGGCACTTCGCGGAGGATCAGCCTCAAGCCCGGTGAGTCCGTCACGCTGGGCAACCTCGGCTGAGGCCGATACGGCACACGCGACCGGACGGCCCGTCCGGCCCGCGCAACGACGCCCTGCCGGCGGAGGCGTCGCCGCGCTGATCGTGGCGGTCAGGACGAACCCCTGACCGCCACATGGGCGGGCGGCTTATGCGCAGCCGCCGACCGAGCCCCCCCCATGACGTGTCATTTCGAAAGTCCCCGCCGAGATGGGGATTCATGGTGTCCGCGGCGTGCTGCCCGTCTTCGCCGGGTGGGCACGGGGATGTTTCCGTTTCGCGCGCCTCCTGGCACCTCAGCCGGAGCCGGTGAGCCCAGCCCTCCGCGGACGACGAGAAGAGTGGAGATCGACGATGTCCCCCAACAAGGGAAGCATGGCGGCGGGTCACCGACCGCGTCGCAGGTCCTTGCTGACAGTGGTCGGCGCGCTGACCGGCATGACCCTCACGGTCGTTCCGTTGACCACCGCGAACGTGGCGAGCGCCGCCACGTCTTCGTCCCAGGGCAAGGGCACCCGGGTCAGTGCCTGGTCGCCCAGCATGACGACCGGCGGCCCGTCCTTCGACAACCAGACCATCCGGATGGTGGTGCACAGCAGCGTCGCGGGCTCGGGCGCGCGCATCACCCTGTCCAATCGGTACAGCACCACCGCGCTCGATGTCAGCGCCGTGGACGTGGCCGTCCAGGCGAGCGGTGGAGAGGCGACGCGCGGCACCACTCGGAACGTCACCTTCGGCAACTCCGGCCACGTCACGGTCCCCGCCGGCGAAGAGGCCGTCAGCGATGTCATCCCGATCTCGGTCAGCGCCGGGGAGAACCTGCTCGTCAGCCTCTACGTGCCCGGCACGACGGGCATGTCGACCTGGCACTCGGACGCATTCGACACCACCTACATCGCCTCCGGCAACCACACCGGTGACGACAGCGCCGCCGCGTTCGGCACCACCACGACCTCGTGGTACTACCTGGCAGGGCTGGACGTCCTGTCAACGACCGCGAAGGGCACCGTCGTCGCCTTCGGCGACTCCATCACGGACGGCTACCACTCCTCGACCGGCACCTACACCCGGTGGCCCGACTTCCTCGGACGCCGGCTGGGTGCCGAACCGGGCCCGCAGAAGCTGAGTGTCGTCGACGCCGGCATCGGCGGCAACCGGGTCCTCACGGACGTCCCCAACCTGTGGCAGGGCGTCAGCGCCCTCAAGCGCTTCGGCCACGACGCCCTCGGCCAGCCAGGCGTCAAGGACGTGATCCTCTTCGAGGGCATCAACGACATCGGCAACAACGCCGGACCCGACGGCCAGCCGCTGACTGCCCAGGACCTCATCAACGGTTACCGCACCCTGATCGAAGAGGCACACGCCGCCCACGTCAACGTCGTCGGCGCGACACTGATGCCCGACCAGGGCAACGGGTACTACACGCCCGCCGCCGAGACGCTCCGCCAGAGCGTCAACCAGTGGATCCGCACCAGCGGCGCCTTCGACGGCGTCATCGACTTCGACCAGACCATGCGCGACCCCGCGAACCCGGCCGCCCTCAATCCGGCCTACGACTCGGGCGACCACATCCACCCCAACGACGAGGGCATGAAGGCGATGGCCGACGCGATCGACCTGCGGCTCCTCAACACCTGACGGACGCAGGCACCGGCCCCTCCGAGGTGGCGCCCACGAGCCCGGAACGGCTCGCGGGCGCCACCGCTTCGTGCCGCCGAGGCCGGTCGACGGTGGGTGGTCGTCTCCCCCGAACAGCTGCAGCCCGGTCGTCTCCGGTCCGGATTTCGGGTGCCGTCGGCCGGTTCCCGAAACGGAGGGCAGCGTCATGATGGTTCGTATAGGCCTGTCAGTCCCTGTTCACACAGGAGTGGACAACGAGTGAGCGGCGGGTTCTGCTGCGGCAGGGCACCGTGATCACCATGGACGACGGCATCGGTGACTTCACCACCGCCGACGTGCTGGTGAACGGCGAGTTCATCGAGGCGGTCGCACCCGACATCGGCGAGGGAGAGCCAGCCATGTCTTCCCCCGCACGCCATTCCTCCACGACTCCAGGCCTCCTCATCGACAACGCGGACGGATCCGGTTCCGAGCAGATGACGGTTGTCTCGCCGTTCGGCGGAGAGCCGCTCGCGACGCTGAAAGAGTCGTCGCGTGCAGACGTCGATGCGGCGATCGCCTCCGCGCAGAAGGCCTTTGAAGGAAACCCGCTCGTGCCGTAGGACCGCTACCGGATCCTGTACTCGCCGCCGATCCGCTTGGCCTCCTCGGCGCACAGCTCGAAGGCGAGGACCGCCCTGCTGACCTCCGCACCCTCATGCTCGACCACCTCGGGCTGCCCGACCAGGCCGACCGCCTGAACCGGGCGATCGAGACCACGACCGCCGCGGGCATCCTCACCCGCGACCTCGGCGGCACCGCCACCACCGCCGACGTCACCAAGGCCCTCATCGACGCGCTCAACGCCTGACACCCGGACAACGCCGGGTGCTCCGCACCCGCCGACCCGTGCGTGACGCACATCACAGGAGCCTAATCGACATCCTCAGGTCATCATATGACCTGGTCACTACGGTGACCTGCACCGGACCGCACAGCAAGACGAGGACGAACATGAACGGCCAGGACAATCCAGCACCGCCGCACGTGGGCGTGGTGGGGCTCGGAGCCATGGGTCTCGGCATGGCCCGCAGCCTGCGGAACGCGGGCTACGACGTAGGGGTCCACGACCTGCGACCGGACGTGGCCGCCGCGTTCGCCCGTGACGGCGGGACGGCATTCGCCTCCCCCGGCGATCTGGCGGCCGCCGTGGACGTCCTGGTGAGCGTGGTGGTCGACGCGGCGCAGGTCGAGTCGGTGCTGTTCGGTGCCGGCGGGGCGGCCGACCGGCTCCGCCCGGGCGCTGTCTTCGTGATGTGCTCAACGGTGGACCCCGGCTGGTCCGCCGCGCTGGAGGCGCGTCTGGCCGAGAAGGGCGTGCTCTACCTGGACGCCCCCGTCTCCGGTGGCGCCGCGCGCGCGGCGGCCGGCGAGCTCACGATGATCACGTCCGGCTCGGACGCGGCCTACGCGGTCGCCGATCCGGTGCTCGAGGCGATGAGCAGCACGGTCTATCGCCTTGGAGACCGCGCGGGACTGGGCTCGAAGGTCAAGATCGTGAACCAGTTGCTCGCGGGCGTGCACATCGCCGCGGCCGCCGAGGCGATGGCTCTGGGCATCAAGGCCGGTGTTCCGGCGGAGGCGCTCTACGAGGTCATCACGCACAGCGCCGGCAACTCGTGGATGTTCGAGAACCGCATGGCGCATGTGCTCGCCGGTGACTACACACCCCTGTCAACGGTCGACATCTTCGTCAAGGACCTGGGGATCGTCCTCGACTCCGCCAGGCCCGAGCGGTTCCCGCTCCCCCTCGCCGCCACCGCCCACCAGATGTTCCTCCAGGCCTCGGCGTCCGGTCTGGGAAGCGAGGACGACAGCGCGGTCATCAAGATCTTCCCGGGGATCGACCTGCCCAAGTCGGCGGAGGTCTGACATGGCAATCCGACTCGGCTGCATCGCCGACGACTTCACTGGCGCCACGGACCTGGCCAACAACCTGGTACACGCGGGCATGCGTGTGGTCCAGCTGATCGACGTGCCGCAGGACGGCACTGAGGAGGCGATGGACGCGGACGCCGTGGTCATCGCACTCAAGTCGCGGACCACCCCGGCGACCGAGGCCGTCGAGGCGTCGCTGCGGGCACTGGCCTGGTTGCGGTCCGCGGGTGCCGAACAGATCTACTTCAAGTACTGCTCCACCTTCGACTCGACACGCGCCGGCAACATCGGGCCGGTCACCGAAGCCCTGATGGACACGCTGGGCACCGACTTCACGATCGCCACGCCCGCGTTCCCCGACAACGGACGCACGGTCTTCAAGGGCCATCTCTTCGTCGGCGACGTACTGCTCAGCGAGAGCGGCATGCGCCACCACCCGCTCACACCGATGACCGACTCCAACCTGATCTCCGTCCTCGGTGCGCAGACCACGCGAACGGTCGGCCTCATCGATCACTCCGTCGTCGCCGACGGCGCCGAGGCGATCCGGGCGCGCATCGACGACCTGCGCGAGGACGGCTTCGGGATGGCCATCGTCGACGCCGTCTCCAACGACGACCTCGTGCGCCTGGGAGCGGCGGTACAGGGGCTGCCCCTGGTGACCGCGGGCTCGGGCCTGGCGATCGGTCTGCCCGCGAACTGGGGGTTCAAGCCGTCCCGCGCCGCCGCACAGCTGCCACCATCCGGCGGCCACGCGGCCGTCGTCTCCGGCTCGGTCTCCGTCGCCACGAACCGCCAGGTCCTTCAGTTCCTGCGCAGCGGCCGGCCCGCGTTCAGTGTGGACCCGTTGCGCATCGCGGCCGGTGACGACGTGGCCGGCGAGGCCCTGGCCTTCGCCGAGTCGCACCTGGACGACGGGCCGGTCCTCGTCTACTCCACCGAGTCACCCGGCACCGTTCGCACCGTCCAGGGCCGGCTCGGCGCCACCGAGGCCGGTGAGCTCGTGGAGCGGACCCTGGCCCGCGTGGCACAGGGCCTTGTGGAGCGCGGGGTCCGACGGCTCGTCGTCGCCGGCGGCGAGACCTCGGGAGCGGTCGTCCAGGCGCTCGGGATCACCGCGCTCCGGATCGGACCGCAGATCGACCCCGGTGTGCCGTGGTGCGCCGCGACCCTTCCCGGCGGCGACACGCTCCACATCACGCTCAAGTCCGGCAACTTCGGCAGCCCTGACTTCTTCACCTCCTCATTCGCCCTCCTGGACCGAGAGACCTCATGACCCAGCTTCTGGACACCGCCGACGACCAAGCGCACGACGAGGCCGTCGACGAGGCACGCACCGAAATCGTCCGGGTGGGCACGAGCCTGTTCGCCCGGGGCTACGTCCACGCCAGCGCCGGGAACATCAGCGCCAGGGTCGGCGACCGCCATCTGATCACGCCCACCGACGCCGCCCTGGGCTTCCTCGAACCCGACCGCATCGCGCTGGTCGGCGCCGACGGCGAACAGATCGCCGGCGACCGGGCCAGCAAGACCCTGGTGCTCCACCGGCGCATCTATGCGGCCGACCCCACGGCCCGGTTCGTCATCCACACCCACTCCACACACCTGGTCGGACTCACCCTGTCCGGCGTGTGGAGCAGGAACGACGTGCTCCCGCCCATCACGCCCTACTACGTGATGAAGGTCGGGCACGTCCCGCTCATCCCCTACCATCGGCCCGGCGACCCCCGTGTGGCCGACCTGGTGACCGCCCGTATCGCCGAGCGAGCAGCGAGCCGCACGCCCATCAGGGCCGTCCTGCTCGACCGGCTGGGCCCCGTGGTGTGGGGCCCCGACGCGGCCACCGCCCTCGCCGTCCTCGAAGAACTCGAGGAGACGGCACGTCTCTGGCTCCTGACCGACCGTCGACCCGAGCCGCTCCCCGCCGACGCGATCGCCGAACTGAGGAACACGTTCGGCGCCGCGTGGTGACCAGCTCCTCCCAGTCGGAGAATCCCCCTGAGCCGCACGAAGGATTCCGCTCATGTCCATGCCCGCGACAAAGGCGGCCGGCCTCCCCGATCTCACCCGTGAGAACGCCGTCTTCGGCTCAGCGCCGTGCCGTTCGTGGCCGCACTGGTCGCCATGAACCTGTTCGGGCGTTCGGCGGACAAGCGCCGTGAGCGCCGCTGGCACCTGCTCGTCCCGTCCCTCATGGGTGCCGTCGGGTTCTCGCTGGCGGCCGGCTGGACCGGGTCGACCGCGCTGTCCCTCGTCGCGCTGTCCTGCGCCGCGGCCGGGGTGCTGACCTGCGCGCCGCTGTTCTGGTCGCTCCCCACCGCGTTCCTGGGCGGGACCGCCGCGGCGGCCGGCCTCGCCGTGATCAATTCGGTCGGCAACCTCGCCGGCTTCGTCAGCCCCTACATGATCGGCGCGATCAAGGGCGCCACCGGCTCGATCCCGATGTACGTCCTGGCGTTCACGCTCGTCGTCGGCGCCGCAGCGGTGCTCACCACCAAGAAGCACGTCGTCAATCACTGACCCGGGCCGTCCCCGGCCGGAACACAGGAGCCAGTATGCCGAGGTTCGCAGCGAACCTTTCCATGATGTACACCGAGCACGATTTCCTGGACCGCTTCGCCGCGGCCTCGGCTGACGGCTTCCAGGCCGTCGAGTACCTCTTCCCCTATGCGTACGACGCCACCGAGCTGCGCCGCCGGCTCGACGACCACGGCCTGAAGCAGGTGCTCTTCAACGCACCTCCCGGAGCGTGGGAGTCCGGAGAGCGCGGGATGGCGGCACTGCCCGGACGCGAGGCGGAGCTGCGCTCCGGGATCGACCGGGCACTGGAGTACGCCGCGGAGCTCGGCAGCCCGCGGGTGCATCTGATGGCCGGGCTCATCCGGCCGGACGCGACACCGGTCGAGCGGGCCAAGCACCGTGACACCTACCTGACCAACCTCGCCTGGGGCGCGGAACGGGCCGCCGCGGCGGACGTCGACCTCCTGATCGAGCCCATCAACGGCCGCGACATGCCGGGATACTTCCTGACCACCCAGGCCGAGGCCCACGCCGCGGTGCAGGACGTGGGAGCCTCGAACCTCAAGGTGCAACTGGACCTCTACCACTGCCAGATCGTCGAGGGCGACCTCACCGCGACCCTGTGCCGCGACGTACCGACCGGCCGGGTCGGACATCTGCAGATCGCGGGCGTGCCCGACCGCCACGAGCCCGACCTGGGCGAGCTCAACATCCGCCACCTGCTCGACGTCATCGACGAGCTGGGCTTCGACGGGTGGATCGGCTGCGAGTACCACCCCCGCGCCGGCACGAGCGAAGGTCTCCGCTGGCTGAACGACTACCGAAGCTCCCGAAGGGAAAGCGCATGAGGATCGTCATCACGGGTGGCTTCGGCTTCCTGGGACGACAGGTCGCCGCCACACTGCTGAAGAGGCGGACGTTCCGTGGTGCGCCGATCGACCGGCTGGTGCTCGCCGACCGGATCGTGTCGTCCGATTCGCCCGCGGCGGCTGATCCGCTCGTGGACGTCGTCCAGGGCGACCTGATCGACCACCTCGACGAGGTCTTCGGCGAGCCGGTCGATGTGCTGATCCACCTCGCCGCCGCGGTCTCGGCCGCATGCGAGGCCGACTTCGACCTCGGCATGAGCGCAAACCTGGGCACGACCCGCGCCCTCCTCGAAGCCGCCCGGGCACAGTCGGCCGCCGGTGGCCCGACGCCGCGGGTGGTGTTCTCCAGCAGCGTCGCGGTCTACGGCAGCGACCCGATGCTGCCGCTGCCGCCGGTGGTCAGCGAGTCGACCCTGCCCACACCGCGCTCGAGCTACGGGACGCAGAAGCTCGTCTGCGAGCAGTTGATCGCGGACTACACCCGCCGGGGCTTCGTCGACGGACGCGTCGCCCGCCTGATGACCGTCTCCGTACGGCTGGGCAAGCCGAACGCGGCCGCTTCCGGTTTCCTGTCCGGCATCATCCGCGAGCCGCTCGCGGGCCTCCCGGCCACCTGCCCGGTGCATCCCGAGCTGCGGGTGGCCCTGGCCTCGCCCCGGCGCACGGTCGCGGGCATCCTCCGCGTCGCCGAGGTCGAGCGAGGCGTCGGGCCGGGCCGCCTCGACGGCGGCGTGCCGGTGAACCTTCCGGCGCTCACGGTTTCGGTCGCCGAGATGCTGGCAACGCTGCGGCGGATGGCCGGCGACACCGTCGCCGACCTGGTGACGATCGAACCCGATCATGACATCGAGGCCATCGTGGGCTCCTGGCCCGCTGTCTTCGACAACGCACGCGCCGCCGCCCTCGGGCTGGAACCCGACCCGAGCTTCGAGTCGGTCGTACGGGACTACGTCGAGGACCACGCCGACGCGGTGCTGGTCGACGTCGCCCCGCTCGCAGCCGGGGCGGACAGGGCCGCGCCGATAGACTGAAGACCATGTTTTCCAAGGTGAACGGTCCCGTGCGGCTCGCGGACCAGGTCGCCGCGGTGCTGTCGGAGGAGATCGAGTCCGGACGGCTGGCCGTGGGCGACAAGCTGCCGACCGAGGTTCAGCTGGTCAAGCAGCTGGGCGTCAGCCGCACGGTGGTGCGCGAGGCCGTCTCCAGGCTTCGCAACGCGGGCCTGGTCGAAGCGCGCCAAGGTCTCGGCGTGTTCGTCCTGCCCCGGCGCACCCGACCGCTCGACCTGGAAGCCGATGCCTCCCAGACCAGGTCCAAGGTGCTGCAGATCGTGGAGGTACGTCGCCCGATCGAGGGCGAGGCGGCGTATCTCGCAGCCGCCCGTGCCGCACCGGACGACCTCGCCCGGATACGTCAGGCCCTCGACGCGATCGACGCGGCCGTGGCGGCCGGGGGTGACGGCGTGGACGAGGATCTCGCCTTCCACACGTCCATCGCCGAGTCGACCGGGAACGCCGTGATGGTCTCGACGGTCCGGTACCTGGGCGAGGTACTGCGCAGCGGCATCCGCGTCACCCGCGCGAACGAGGCACGGCGGGGCGATTTCATCGAAGCCGTCCGGCAGGAGCACCACGCCATCTTCGCCGCCATCGAGGCAGGTGACGCCGAGACGGCACGCACCGCCGCGCGCCGCCACCTGAAGCACGCCGCCTCTCGGCTCCAGGACGCGGACGACAGGTTCTGGACCAAGGCGCAAGACCTCGCCGTGGACCTCGACGCTGCCCCCTGACACGTGCGGGGAGCCCTGCGATGACCGGCCCACCGGCGGGCAACTCCCGGCGCATGCGTCCCGGACAGAAGGTGCTGGAGTGTCCGCACGAGTGGCTCAGCGGCATCCGCACCGGCATGCGACCACTCCCCCGAGACCGCAAGTGGGCTTCGCCACCACGCTGACCGTGCCGATGCTGGAGTAGACCGAGTGGCCGGTGCCGGGCATCGTGCCCAGCCCGTGGAGCTGGGTCGTCGGGGCACCCAGCGAGCCGACGCCCTTCTGACTGGCGATGACCAGCTTGCCCGGCACCGGGACGTACTCGATGCTTCCGGGGTACCAGCCGGTGGGGATGAGCCCTTGGAAGACGGCCGGCTCGGACGCGCCGCGGTATCGTGAGGGTCCGCGCGGGGAGTCGGGGTAGTCCGGTCCTGCGCAGGATCGTCCGCACTTCGGAATGCGGAAGCTGAGCGAGGAGCACCTTGCCGGTTGCGGTGCAGTGCGGGAGCGATCTGTCTCCTGGGACGGGGTCCGTGCGCATCGCATGGGGCGCGGGAACCACCGCGGTGTGCACGACGTGGAAGCCGTCGAGCTTGGCGAGGCCGGCCGACTCTCCCGTTTCATCGATGAGGGTGTGAAGGAACGGGCGTGCCCAGGAGGTGAGCTGGCGGGTGGCTTGCTGGCCCAGCCAGGCGGCGCGCGGACCCAGGCCCCACTCCTGCGAGCCATTGAGCCGCACGTACCCGAGGTCCGCCAACGACTGCAGCAGTCGGTGCGTGGTGGTGACGGGCAGTCCCGCCCTGTCGGCCAGATCGCGCAGGCGCAGCCGCTCGTCGACGCTGACGGCCTCGAGCAGCTCGAAGCCGCGCTCAAGGGCCTTCACGGTCGTGACGCCGTTCAACGAAGGCGATGCAGGCGTGTTCCACCACAGATTCCTCAGACAACTCCGCCGGGGACGAAGTGCGAACCTCGACAGCCGTCCGCGGGTCCCGGATGCCCGGGACCCGCGGGACGACGCGGTACAAGGGGCGCGACAGCAGACCGCTCGCAGGTCAGTCCCCGGCGCGGGCCTGGCCGTTGTCGTCGAGGTAGTCACGCCACGAACGCTTCGGCTGCCACCCGAGCAGGCGGTGTGCCTTGGCGCAGGAGATACCCGAGGCGTCGACGCGTGCCAGGTCCCGGATCTCGATCTTGTCGCCGTAGTACTTCTGGACCATCTCCGCGAAGTCACGGCCGCCGACGTTGTCGGGCGAGGCGATGTAGAAGACCTCATGGCCGGGCAGGTCGGACTCGGCCGCGAGGACGATCGCGTCCGCGAGGTCGTAGGCGTCGATGTAGCTCCACAGGTTCGGGCTGAGCACCGACGCGTCACGCACCTGGGGGCCCAGGTTGCGCTCGTAGTTGCCCTTGTGCTGCACCCAGCTCGGCCGGATGGAGATGGCCTGGATGTCCGAGCGCCGGACCGCCGCGTCCATCAACTGCTCCGAGAAGAGCTTGGAGAGCGCGTACGGATCCTGCGGCCGGACCGGATGGTTCTCGTCGACGGGGACGTACTCCGGCAGGAACGGCCGCTCCGGGAAGAAGAATCCCGGCACCGTCTCCGAGGAGATGTTGACGAAGCGCTTGACGCCGAACCGTACGGCCGCCTCGAGGACGTTGAACGTGGCCATCAGGTTGTTCCGGAAAACCACGTGCGGGGGGTTGTGGGTGGGCTCGGGGATGGCGGCGACATGGACCACCGCGTCGTGGCCGCGGACCACCGCGAACGCGTCACCAGCGTCGGTCAGGTCCGCCTGCTGGTAGTCGGGGGTGCCGGGAGCCGCACGGTCGAAGTCCGGCTTGGCCATGTCGGATGCCGTCACCTGGTGCCCGGCCTCGACCAGTGCGTCGGTGGCGGCGCGTCCGACCTTTCCCAGAGCGCCGGTTACGAGGACTCGCATGGTGTTTCTCTCTTTCTTTTTCTTTCCGTACCCGTCCGCCGGGCCCGGTCTGAGCCCGGCCCGGCGGACGTCGTTCATGGGGGTTGTTCCGTCCGGCGGCGTCCGGTCCGTCACCACTGGTAGTTGTCGATGTTGTCCTTGGTGAAGATCAGCGGCTTGGAGAAGACGATCACGCCGTTCTTGGCGGTGAAGGTGCCCAGGCCGCCTGCCGCGAAGGTGGAGTTGGGCCCGATCTTGCCGTCGGCGGCGAGCCGGGAGACCTGCATGACCAGCTGGCCCTCCTTGGTCTCGTCCCACAGCGGCGAGCAGGGGATGATGCCCGACTTGACGTACTGCCGGATCGACGCCGGGTCGCTGGAGCCGGTGACGACGACCTTGCCGGTCTTGCCGAGCTTCTTCACGGCCTCCGCGGCGCCCGCCTCGGCGGCTCCGTCCGGGGCGATGATCGCCTTGACGTTCGGGTACGCCTGGAGGATGTTCTGGGCTGCGGTCAGCGACTCGGACGGGCTCGAGTGGCCGTACTGGGTGGTGACCACCTTGAGGCCGGGGTAGTTGGCCTTGAGGTACGCGTTGGTCGCCTTCAGCCACTCGCCCTGGATCGTGGCGTCCGGGTCGGAGGACAGGACGGTGATCTCGGCGTTCCGCCCGGTGTGCGGCGCGACGCACTCGACCAGGGCCTTGCCGAACGCCGGGTACGAGGTGTTCTGGATGAAGAAGTCGCGGGCCTGCGGCAGTACGTCGGAGTCGTAGGAGACGACCTTGATGCCCTGCTTCCTGGCCTGGATCAAGGACGGCGCCAGCACCGAGGGATTGTTCGCCGTGGTGGTGATCACGTCGTAGCGCTGGGCGGTGAGGCTGTTGAAGACCTGTACCTGGCCCTGCGCCGAGGCGTCCACCGGACCCGTGTACGTGAAGTCGATGTTCAGGTTCTTGGCAGCGACCTGGGCACCCTGCTGGTTGGCCTTGAAGACGGCCAGACCGACCAGCTTGGGGACCATGGCGACCTTGATGGTCTTGCCCGCCTTGCTGCCGGAGCCGGCGCCGGCGGCCGCGCCCGTCTGGACGGCGCCACAGCCGGCGACCAGGGCGGTGAGGGTGCAGGCGGCGGCGACCGCGGCCAGCTTTCTGGTTCTCGGGGCAGTGCGTGACATGGGGGTGGTGCCTTTCCTTGTTCGTACGACGCTGTGCGGGTGGGAAAGCCGCCTCGCGCGGGTGGAAGCCGCCCGGCTGCCGGGCTGCGCACGGCGCAGCCGGCCGGGCGGGGACTTGAGCGCGGCGTGGTCCGTCGGGGCGTACCGCGCGTGGGGAACTCAGGTGGGGGGTCCGGACAGCCCTTGCAAGCGCTGCCGCAGCCGCTCCGCCAGCCCGCCCTCGGTACCGGAGACGGTCAGCTTCACCGCGATGGCGGCCAGCATCACCAGGCTCTCGATCATCGCCGAGACCAGGTTCGAGTAGCCCGAGACCAGCAGGCCCTGGGTGAGGTATCCCAGGGTGAACACCGCCAGGATCACGCCGAGCACCTTGCCGCGGCCGCCGAAGATGTCCACCCCGCCGAGCACCACGATCGTGATACCGGGCAGCAGCAGGCTGTCCCCGAGGTTCGGCCGGACCGCGCTGTAGAAGGAGCCGAGGGTGAGACCCGCGACACCGGCGAACAGCGCGGAGGCGGCGTACGCGCGCATGAGCGCTGAGCCCACCCCGATGCCCGAGTAGCGGGCCGCGTCGGGGTTGTGGCCGATCATGCTGATCGAGCGGCCGAACTCGGTCCGGTTCATCACCAGCATCATCAGCACCGCGAGCACGGCGAAGAGGATGAGTTGGAGCGGGACCGGGCCCAGCAGTCCGGTGCCGAGGACGGTGAAGGAAGCGGGGAAGCCGTAGGGCGGGTTGTTCCCGGCCAGGACGGTCGCGACGCTGGTGACGATGAAGCCGACGGCCAGCGTGCCGATCAGCGGCTCCAGATGACCCCGCACCACCAGCAGGCCGTTCACCAGACCGATCAGCAGGGCCACCACCATGCCGGCCAGGGCGGCGAGCCAGATGTTCAGCCCCTGCTGCCACAGGGTGCCCATCATCACACCGGTGAGGCCGGCGGTGGCGCCGACCGACAGGTCGATGCCGCCGCTGAGCACCACCGGCGCGAGACCGAGGGCGACGATCCCGATGGCGACGAACTGCATGGACAGCGAGAGCAGTCCGGTGCCGCCGACCAGGAAGTCCGGTGAGGTGACGGAGAAGTAGACCAACTCCAGAACCAACAGCGCGAGGAGTCCGGATTCCCAGCCGCCGAACCTGCGCACGGCCCGGAGGGGAAGCGCCGGCCGCTTCCGGTTCTCTGCTCTGTTGGTGGCGGGCTTGAGGGGAAGTGAGGTCTGGCTCATGATCTCGCTCCTTCCACGGACTTGGAGCGGTGGGTGATGCGGGCGTCGAGCAGGACCGCGATGAGGATCAGAACGCCCGCGCCCGCGGTGTTCCAGATCGCCGGAACGCCGGAGAAGACGAGTGCCGTGAGCACGAGGGAGAGGAAGATGGCACCCAGCACGCTGCCGAACACCCCGCCCCGGCCGCCGCTGATGGCGGACCCGCCGATCAGGACCGCGGCGATGGCGTTGAGCTGGACGTTCTCGGCGGTGCCGGTGGTGGCGGTGGCCGCCGCGGTGTGCGCGATGTAGACCAGCCCGGCGAAGCCGGCGAGCAGGCCGCTGATCACATAGGTGCTGAACACCGTGAAGCGGACCGGGATGCCTGCCGCCCTCGCGGCCCGTTCGTTGTTGCCCACGGCGAAGACGTTGCGCCCGAAGCCGGTGTACTTCAGCACGGCCCAGCACACCAGCGTGATGAGCGCCAGCAGAGCGACCGGTTTCGGCAGGCCGGGCAGCAGTGCGTCGTTGCCGAAGTGGTCGTAGCTTGCGGGCACGCTCGTGACCTGGTCACCGTTGGTGTACAGGAACTGGAAGCCTCCGTACAGGCCGAGGGTTCCCAGGGTGACGATGATCGGGGGCATCCGTACGAAGCTGATCAGCAGCCCGTTGACGGCTCCCAGCACCAGGCCGATGCCCAGGGACAGCAGCACCGCGGCCCACAGCGGCAGACCATCGCGGGTGGACATCAGTCCGGTGACCACCGCCGTGAAGCCCATGATCGGGGCCACCGAGAGGTCGATGCCGCGGCTGATGATGACGAAGGTCTGTCCCAGGGAGATCAAACCCAGGACGACGGCGTCGAGCAGGATGAACTCGATGTTGCCCTGGGACAGGAACTTGGGGTGGAACGACCCGACCAGCGCGCTGATGGCGAGCAGTGCGAGGGTGAGCTGAACCGCGCGTTGACGAAGGACGGTGCTCAGTGATCGGGCGGACAGTGGTCGCTCTCTGGACAGAAGTTGGGTTGTTGCTTGCATGAGCGCTCCTGGCGCGACGGTTCTGCAGGGCCTGGCATGGCCCCGGGCGGGTCAGGGGGTGGGCTCGTGGGACCCGAGGATGAGCCGGCCGACGTTCTCCATCGAGATCTCGTCGCCGGAGAGTTCACCGACGATCCGGCCTTCGTAGACGGCGAGTACGCGGTCGCAGAGGCGGACCAGTTCTTCCAGTTCCGACGAGATGACGACGACCGCGAGTCCGTCCGCGGCCAGTTCGTCGATGACCTGGTAGAGGTCCTCCTTGGCCCCGGCATCGACCCCGCGGGTCGGTTCGTCGAACACCGCCGCCTTCGGGGACGTGAGAAGCCACTTGCCGAACAGGCACCGCTGCTGGTTACCGCCGGACAGCGACCGGATGGGCAGGTCGAGGGAGGCGGCACGAACCTTGAGCCGGGAGGTCATCGCGGCGGCCTCCCGCTGCTCACGCCTCAGATCGAGCAGGCCAAGGGCCGCGCGGAGCCGGTTGAGCATGCCCGCCGAGAGGTTCTCGGTGACCGTCATGTCGAGGAAGGCGCCGTTCCTGGCACGGTCCTCCGGCAGATAGACGAGGCCCGCGTCGATGACCTCGCGCAGCGACTTCGAGGCGAGGTCGGTGCCGCCGACCTTCACCGAACCGGCCGTGTGCGGCCGCAGGTTGACCATCGCCTCGGCGATCTCGGTGCGTCCGCTGCCCACCAGCCCGGCGAAGCCGACCACCTCACCACGGTTGACGTGGAACGACACATCGCTGAAGGACGGACCGTTCAGGCCACTGACCTCGACCACGGTCTCCTCCGTGGTGTGGCAGGTGGCCTTCCGCTTGCCCAGCACCAGGCTGCGGCCGACCATCTTGTTCACCAGGTCGGCGGCCACCGCGTCGGCACGTGCCACGCTGTCGATGAAGTGCCCGTCGCGCAGCACGGAAATGCGGTCGCTGATCTCCAGCACCTCGTCCATGCGATGGCTGATGAACCCGAGCACATAGCCCTGTGCGCGCAGTTCGTCGATGACTCCGAAGAGGGTCTCGACCTCATGACTGGTCAGCGGGGACGTCGGCTCGTCGAAGAAGATGACCCGGGAATTGCGCACCAGGGCCCGCGCGCACTCCAGCAACTGCTGCTGGGCGATGGTCAGTCGGCTGACCGGACTGGATGCGTCCACCGACAGGCCGACCAGCGGCAGGACATCCTCGGCCGAGCGGTACATCTTTCCCCAGTCGAGCCACCGCAGCCTCCCGGGGCCGCGCTTGGGGCTGTTGCCCAGGTAGAGGTTCTCCGCCACCGACAGGTGCGGGAGCAGCGACGGCTCCTGCGGCACCAGGTAGACGCCCTGGTCCAGCGCGGCGCGAGGACTGCCCAGCGTCACGGACTCACCGTCCATGCTGAACTGCCCGCTGTCGGCACGGTAGATGCCGGAGAGGATCTTCAGCAGCGTCGACTTGCCCGCGCCGTTCTCGCCCATGAGGGTGTGCACTTCGCCCGGACGGAAGTCGAGTGACACATCCGCCAGCACCGTGACGCCGGAGAACGCCTTGCCGACGTTCCGCGCCCGGTAGCCCTCTCGCAGGGCGTTGAGCGGCACGGGGACGGCTGCGGATCGCGCGGTGCTCAATGACACACTCATGTTTCCTGCCCTCCCTGTGGCATGGACAGTTTCAAGCCGTCTGCTCGTGCAGCACGCGCACCGCGTTCTCCGCTCCGCTGCGCGGGCTGGAGAGCACGGGCTTGCCGACGGCTTCGGCGATCGCGGGGGCCAGTCGTGCCATGGACGCCTGGGCCAGCACGATCGCTTCGACCTCCGCGGCCAGCGCCCGTGCCCCGTCCAGCACCATCGCGTCGTGGCGGTCGCGGTCACCGGACATCAGCACCGAGAAGGCGCCCTCGCAGAGCCGCTCCTGGACGGTGATGTCGCGACCGGCCGCCCGCGCCTTCTCCTCGACGAGGGCACGTGTCGGCGGGAGCGTCGTGGGGACCGTCGCCAGGACGCCGATCGCGTCCGCGGTCTCGATCGCCGCCGCGGTCATCGCGTCGTCGATCTTGACGATCGGGACGGAGACCAGCCGTCGGGCCACATCGATGGCCGGACCGAGCGAGGAGCAGGCGGAGAAGATGACGTCGGCTCCCGCGGACTCCGCGGCCTGGGCCAGGTGCACCATGCGCTGCGTGCTGGCAGGTGAGATCTCACCCTCGCGCATCACGGTCGCGAGCACGTCGCTGTCGACGAAGTGCAGGACCTTGGCGTCCGGCGCGAGTTCCGCGAGGTAGTCGTTGATGACCGGCTCGACGTTGACGAACACCAGGCTGGTGTGCAGCACGGCGATCGAGGGAGCGGTGGGCATTGCGGCTCCTACAGAGTGTGGGGAATCAGCCCGCGTGCCGAGGAGGGCACACGGGCGCGGGAGGAGAGCGGTGGGAACCGCGCGCTATGCGCACGGCCGTAAGGTTGCGCTTCCGCGGGGGCGGTGGAACGTCCGTCGGCTTGAGACAGTCGCGGTGCGTGGTCCGCCCGGGGTGATCAGTGCCGCGCCATGGACGTCGCGGGCCGATGGACCGCGATTCGGGCATGGCCGTCCCGTACGCGGGCGGCTTCTCGGGGGCGGCTTCTCAGGGTTTGTACGAGGCTTTGTCCGGGTGGGAGACAGCGCTCGCGCGGTGCGAGTGCGCTGTGCAACCGGACCCGCCTGGTCCGAATACAGTCCTTGAACGCAGGGTCTCGGTCCGGACTCGGACGGGTCCGAGCCGGAGAGGTCTCAGACGGCGTCGAGCAGGGCCATCTCCTGGGGAGTGAGGACCAGGTCGGCGGCTGCGGCGGAGTCGATGGCCGTCCTGACGCGGCTGGAGCCGGGAATCGGAATGACCACCGGTGACGTCGCCAGCATCCAGGCCAGGCAGACACGCTGGGGGCTGACGCCGCGGGACTGCCCCACGGCGGTGAAGGGCAGGTGCGCAAAGCCCAGACGGCGGGCGTTGGAGATACCGCCGAGCGGGCTCCAGGGCAGGAAGGCGATGCCCAGTTCCGTGCAGAGGTCCAGTTCCGGCCGGCTGGAGCGGAAAGCGGGAGAGTACTGGTTCTGCACACTGACCAGGCGGCCACCGAGAATCTCGTGGGCGAGCCGGATCTGATCGGGGTTGGCGTTGGAGATCCCGGCCATCTGGATCTTCCCCTCGTCGAGCAGGTCCACGAGGGCCCCGATGGAGTCGGCGTAGGGTATCTGTGGATCGGGGCGGTGGAACTGGTAGAGGCCGATCGCCTCCACACCCAGCCGGGTCAGCGACTGCTCGCAGGCGCGCTTGATGTGCTCGGGCGAACCATTGACCGTCCAGGAACCGTCCCCCGGCCGCAGGTGGCCGCCCTTGGTGGCGACCAGCACCTGGGAGCCGGCGCAGTGGGAGGAGAGGGCTTTGGCGATGAGGGTTTCGTTGTGCCCCACCTCATCGGCGCCGATGTGGTAGGCGTCAGCGGTGTCGATGAGGGTCACCCCGGCGTCCAGGGCGGCATGGATGGTGGAGATCGAGCGGGCCTGGTCGGGCCTGCGCTCGATCGACATCGGCATTCCGCCCAGCCCGACGGCGCTGACCCGGACAGATCCGATACGGCGAGTCTGCATTGGTGGCGAAGCCTTTCTCGGAACTTGGTGCCGCACCGAAGCGGCTGGCTCAGCATGCTTGCCGCTTAGAATCTCCGTCCAATAGAAGTAAACGAATCCATTCAGTAAATGGACTCATGAATCACGAGGCCAATAGGCTGGAGCAATCTTCATGGAACTAATACTCCAGCCGGAGATGTGATCTCCATGGTTACTGGGAGGCTTGTCTGCGGTAGTGGCTGCGGCAGGCTCGGGCCTGGTGGCGTCGGCGCCAGAGGGACCAGCGCAGTCGGTGCGCGAGGTCGCGGGCGGGCTGTGGGATCACGGCGTTGAACAGGCGCTGGATCTCGTTGCAGGTGAGTGGAGTCAGTCCGTCGGGACTGGTGCCGTCGTCCGTCAGGGCCTGGCCTCGGCGTTCGAGGGCGGCGGTGACGGCGAGGAAGGCGTGGGCGAGCAGGGCCA
>NZ_JBFBBS010000005.1:0-26648 GCF_040682835.1 Streptomyces sp. NPDC051104
ACTGGCGCCGCCGCCATCAGCAGCGATCACGCACCAGCCACTACCGACGACAAGCCGCATCACAGACATGAAGATCACGATCTACAGCTGAAGTACTAGAACACCAAGCGAGGGACAACGTGCCTATCGACGGAAGTGATCAGTTCGCACACCTCATGGCGCATCTCGCAGAGAGGCTGCCTGATCTCGCCGACCATCTGAGGCAGGAGCGGTCAGGCCGATGAGTCGGACCTGTATGAGGCATCCCTGGTCGTCGTGTGCCTCGATGCCGCAAGGACTGCGGGCGGAACCACGCTCCTCACGCAGGACGGCACGAACCCGGCCACCGCGCTGCGTTTCCGCCGGTCCCCCGGCAACCTGTGGTCCGGCGATTTCACCCGAGCGGTGGTGAGCTTCCCGGACACGCAGAAGAAGCTGGAGATCCACCTGGGCGTGTACGTCGCGGCCGCCACATCGAAGGTGGCGCGCACGAGTGCGACATCGCCGTGCTGGACCACCAGGAGGCCGAGCGGAGCCGCCGGGCCATGGTCCACCCCCGGGGCAAGGGGCTCGTCGCCGCGATCGAGGCAAAGCACTACGGCACCTCACCCGGCCTCGGGATCGGCCGCGGATTCTTGGGACTGGCGCAGGAGCTGGGCGGGAAGAAGTGCTCACTGGTCTTCCCGTCGCAGAGCTCCACCACTCTCGGCGTTTTGATCGCCAGGAGGGACAGTGAGGCGTACCCCCAGCTGCTTCCCGGAACGACGGCCGCTGACCGGCTTCGCGCCAAGCTCGACCAGGCCATCCGCAACTGGAAGAACCAGCTGTAGCGACACGGAGTCGGTCTACACGCAGCGGAGGGCGCCAGCGGAGTTCCCGCTGGCGCCCTCCGTCACCGCCTGGCGTCCCGACGGAGGCGTCCGTCATCACCAGTCGTCGGTGTCGCCGTACTTCCCCGGATTCCGGGCGCGGTCCACAGCCTGTGCACAAGCCTCGGTGAAGGCCGTCTCCACGGCCGTCTTGTCCGTTCCTCGCACCTGGGCCTCGACCTCCTGGCCTGCGCCGGGGCGTCGGGCCGTGCGCCAGGCCGAGACGCGGTCGGTGTAGCGGTCGGTCTCGAAGTCCCAGGCCGGCACCGACCACTGCTCGGGGAGACCGGTCGCCGCGCGTTCCCCACCGGGAAGGAAGACGGCTCGGGCGTGGAAGACCACGGCCCAGTTCGGCACGCGGTCGCGGATGGCGCTCGCGCCGCCGGGGCCCTGGTGTTCCCAGCGCCAGCGGTCCCATTCCTCAACGTCGGCGGTGTGGTCGGGCCAGTCCTCGCTCCACCGTGCGACGACCTCGTCGGCGTGCTCGCGGTGAAGGAAGGGAACGCGCCGCTCGCCGAGGCGGGCGACGTGGACCACCAGCTCTGCGGGGATGGGGCTCTGGCCGGCCTCCGGCGCGGCACCCTCCGCTTGGTCCGTGCCCCACAGCAGGCCGCCGACCTTGGCGGCGGTGTCCTTGAGGACGCGGCTGGTCAGGTGCTGGTAGCGGCGGCGCATCCGGGCGGACTTGCCGGGCTCCCAGCCCATGATGGCGTCGACGACCGCGTCGGGGACGCCGAGGATGAGCAGGACGGTCGCCGCGGTGTGGCGGGCGTCGTGGAGGCGGGCGTCCCGGACGCCCGCAGCCTTCAGGAGCTCCTTCCACTTGTGGTAGTCGGTGTTCGGGTTCAGGGGCTCGCCGGTGGGCGAGGTGAAGACGTACCCCTTCTCCGTCCACAGGTCGCGGGCCCGGGCGCGCTCACGGGCCTGATCCTCCTTGTGTTGGCGCAGGAGCTGGAGGAGTTCGTCAGGGGCGCCGATGGGGCGCTGGCCGGCGCGGGACTTGGCGTTCTTCGTCTCGCGACGGGTGTTGATCTTCTGGGGGCAGAAGCCGGGCTTGCGTCCGCAGCGGTCTCCGCAGCCGTGCTTGTAGCGGGGCCGCAGCCGACCGCGCCGTACGCGGATGACGCCGAGCTCGAAGTCGACGTCGTCCCACTGCATGCCGAGGACCTCGCCTTGCCGCAGGCCCAAGGCCAGGGCGATCACCCAGCGGGCGGTGTTGCGGTGCTTGGCAGCCTCGGCGAGCAGGCGCTGGACCTCCTCGACCGTGTACGGCTCGACCTCCTCCTCTTCCAGGCGCGGGGCCTTAGCGATCGTGGCCGGGTTGGCGGTGAGGTGGGCGCGGCGGACCGCTTCGTTGAGGGCAGTGCGCACGGTGCGGTGGACCTGGTGGGCGGTGCCGGCTGCACTGCCGGAGTCCTGCATCTTCTTGTAGAAGCGCTCCAGGTGCTCGGGTTCGAGCTTCTCCAGGCGGTGGGCACCCAGGCCGGGGATGAGGTGGTGGTTCACCGCGACGCGGTAGCCGTCGATGGTGTTCTCCGAGACGTGCGCGGAGGCGATGTTCTCGACCCAGTGCGTCAGCCAGCTGCCCAGCGTCCAGCTCTGGCCGGCCTTGCGAACCGTGCCCTTGTCGCGCTGCCTTTCCAGATCGCGTACGAGCTTGGTGACCTCGGGGCGGGTCTTGCGGCTGACATGGCGCCGATCGGGATTGCCGTCATCCTTCGTGCCGACCGTGACGTAGCCGTGCCATCGGCCGTCCTTGCCCTGGAAGATCGAGGAGGCGCCGTTGGGCTGGCGGGACTTCGGTGCGGAGGCTCGAGTCACGCGGCGGCCCCGAAGTCGGTCGCCGACAGACGGCGGGCCAGGAAGTCGTTCACCGCCTCTGCTGGGATGCGGCGCAAGCTGCCGATCTTGACGGAGGCGATCTCGCCGGAGGAGACGTACTCGTACAGCTTGGTGCGGCCGATGCCGATCCGACGGGCGGCCTCGGCGACGGTGAGGGCGACCAGGGTCGTGTCGACAGCGGATCGCCGCTCGGCCATCAGGGTGCGCAGGGCGTCCTCGGGGACGTCCAGGAGCTGGGCTATCTGGGAAACGGGCAGGGTGGACTGCGACAAGGGGTACTCCTCCCGCCGGCATCACGGCCTCGCGGGAGCGGCAACTCCCGTCGGCCTGGCCAGTGGCGTCGTTCAGGGATGGATGGATGGTGGTGGTCGTCGGCGACGGAGGTCGCCACGCGTGAGGTTTCTCGGCGTTCGTAGCGCCGTAAGAGGGGCAACAGCCGGCTACTCGCCGGCGGGTGGCTGCTCCTCCTGGTTTCGCAGGTGTGCCCGGGACGGGTGCATGCTCCTCTGCAGGGCTCGTTCTTCGAGCCGGAGGAGTTCGTCGACCTGTCCTCTCTGCTCGGGCCCCTTGTCCCCGTAGGCGTCGAGTTCCATCTGGATCTCGTGCAGGTGCATCTGGTTCCGGTCGATCGCCGCTCGCAGTTGGCGATACTCCCGCGTCATCTGGACGTACTCATGGGCGAGCTGGCGGATGCGGGGCGTGGCCAGCTCTCCTGGCGGTCCGGTCAGGTCCTGCATGGTGATGTCGAAGACCTTGCAGAAGCCGAGCGCCTCGTCGAGGTTGACCCTGCGACGGGGTTTGCCGCTCTCGATGCGCCAGATCGCCGCCTGGTTGACCGGATGGCCGGCGGCAGCCATCTCCTCGGCGAGCTTCACCGTGCTCCAACCGCGGACCTCGCGCTCCAGCTTGATGCGTGCGGCGACGTGTTCCTCCGGTACCGGACGACCAGGGCCGGCGCGCTCCGCACCTTCCTCACCACTCATGCGCACCTCCCTTCACGCGACAACCGGGTCCACTGGGGCCAGCGTCCACAACTAAACATCATTGCGGAGTGAAATGCAAGGCGTTGCGTTGACGAAAATCTCGGCTATGGTCGTAGTCCGCCGTACAGCGGTGGACGACTCCGCACACGCAAGCGGCCCCGGTGCTACGAACACCGGGGCCGAAGTAGAGGCTCCACCGCACAACCATCCATCCCTGAACGATCGAAACCGGCACCGGCCGGGGTTGCCGCCCCGTAATGGCCTGCCGGGTGAGGAGCTCTATGCCTCAGGGTACGACCCTGCCGCCCCAGATGCCATCCCGCTTCGGCGAGGACTCCACGCCGACGGAACCTCCGTTCAACGTGGACGCCGAGTGCGCGGTCCTCGGCGCCTGCATGCACAAAGCCGACCTCATCGACGCCGTCCGGCCCATCCTGGGCGACGACGCCTTCTACCGGCCCGCGCACGAGACCATCTGGCGCGCGCTCCTCGCCCAGCACCGCGAGGACAGGCCGACCGACCCCATCGTCCTCACCGAGCTGCTCCAGCAGCAAGGTGACCTGCAGCGGGTCGGTGGTCCCACCTACGTGTTCCAGCTCGCCAACGCGCCCTACGGCACCGGCAGCGCGGCGCACCACGCGGAGATCGTCCGCGAGAAGGCCGACCTGCGCCGCCTGGTGACCTCCGCCGTGCGTACCCTCCAGCGGGCCCAGGAACCCGGTGCGGATCCGGAGGCGATACGCAGCGAGGTCGAAGCCGAGGTACGCGCCGAACGCGAGCGCGCACTCGCGTCGGGACAGGGGCGGCTGTCCCGCTTCGCCACCGACGGGTGGTCGTTCGTCAAAGAGAGCGGCGCGGACGCCGAGCCCCTGTGGGGCACTCGCGAGAAGACCGTCTGGGCCCCCGGCGAGAGCCTGATGATCGTCGGCGCTCCGGGCGTCGGCAAGACCACCCTGGCCCACCAGGTGATCTTCGCCCGCATCGGCCTGCACGAGACCGCCCTGGAGATGCCCGTCGCCCCCAGCAGGCGCGTGCTCTACCTGGCCATGGACCGCCCGAAGCAGATCGCCAAGGCCATGGCCCGCCGAGTCTTCCCCACCGACGAGAAGATCCTGCGCGAGCGGCTCGTGGTCTGGGAAGGCCCGCTGCCCGCCACTCTCGACAAGGAGCCTGACCTCCTCGCCGACCTCGCCGCCGCCCACCAGGCCGACACCATCGTGATCGACAGCCTCAAGGACGCGGTCAGCACGATGGTCGACGACAGCCTGGCGGTCGCCTTCCACAACGCGCGCATGCGCGCCATTCGCAACGGCGTGGAGATCATGGAGCTGCACCACCAGCGCAAGGCCACCGCCGACGCGCCGCGCGGCCAGCGCCCCAGCCTGGACCAGGTCTACGGCTCCACCTGGATCACCGCCGGCGCGGGCAGCGTCCTGTTCGTCACCGGCCGGGCAGGCGACCCCGCGGTCACCCTGCACCACCTCAAGACCCCCACCGGTGAAGTCGGCCCCCTGGACGTCACCCACGACCACGTGCGCGGCACCACCACCGTCGACCCCACCAAGGACCCCGCCGTCCTGCTGCGCAACGCCCCCAACGGGCTGACCGCACGCGACCTGACGACCATCCTCATCGGCGGGGGTGACCCCGAACGTGCCGACATCGAGAAGGCTCGACGCCACCTCGGCCGCCTCGTCGACAGCGGCCTGGCCACCAAGGCCGACGGCATCGCCGGAGGGGCCGGAGGCGGCCAGCAGGCCCGCTACTACGCCTCCGCCCGCCACCTCACCGCCGTCGGCTGAACCCTTCACCGGCCCCCTGCGGAGCGTTCACGCGACCGTACACGCGGCCCCTCCGCCCGCGCACCGCCGTAACCCGCTCACAGCGCACACGCTCACCACAAAACCGCAGGTAGAGCGATCACACGAGCGTCCACGCCGTACACGCACCCAAGCGATCACGCGCGGGGCCCCCTTTGGAAGGGGGCCCGCGTGTACGCCCCCCTCCGTGAACGCCGTGATCGCCTCCTCCCCAAACCCTCGGAGTACCCCAGTACATGCCGCCCGCGATAACCGACCCGCTCGCCACCGCTTCGCTCCCGTTCACCGATGGTCCGCTCCTGCCCGTGGCCGTCTTGGCCGTCACCGCCGGCGCACTCCTTGCGGGCCTGTGGGCCCGACGTGGCCAACGCCGCACCCACGACCGGAAGCGGCGCCTTTCGCCCGCAGTCCTCGCAGCGACCGTGGCAGCGCTGGTGTGCACCGCCTACAGCGCGGACACGAGCTGGCGCTTCGCCGCCCACTACCTCGACATGCGCAACATCTCCGAGCGCGCCGCGATGTTCGCCGCTGCCGAGTTCGCCCTGTTCTCGATGGCGCTGATGGCCCGCCAGAACCTGCACGGACCGAGGCAGGCGGCCGGCCTGCCCGGAGTCCTGGTCTGGGTGATCACCGCCATGCAGACCATCCCCGCCTACGCCGAGTCCGGCCCGGTCGGCGGCACCGTGCGCGCCTTCACCGGCCCGGTGATGGCCGCCGTGCTGTGGCACCTGGCCATGGGCATCGAACTGCGCCAGCACACCCCCGACGCCGCATCCCGCGGACTCGCCGCCGTCCTCACACGGCAGGCCCGCGAGCGGCTGCTCGCACGCCTGGGAATCATCGAGCAGGACCAGGGAGCCGCCCAGATCATCCACGACCGCGCCACGCACCGGGCTGTCGCCCTGGCCACCCGCTTGTCTGAGATGAAGCCCGAGCAGCGCACCGGGCGGGCGGGTCGGCGCACCGTGCGTCGACTGTCTAAGGCGCTCGCCCGCTCCGGCGTCGACGCCGACCCGCGCCGCAACGAGCAGCTGCTGCGCCAGCTCGCCACCCGCCGCCAAGCCGCCGCCCTGGCCACCATCGACCTGCCCGAGCGCTGGACCACGCCCGCCAGGCAGCCCGTCAGCCCGCCCGCGGCCCAGCCCGACCACTCCCGGGCGGACTCCGACGGGCGGGCAGAAGGCGACGAACGGGCAGAAGACCGGCCCCGCCCGCAGTCCGCCCGCCCGAATCCCACCGCCCGCTCCGGACCGGAACAGGCAGCCCGCGCGGGCTGTTCCCCGAGGGCACAGACAGCGCCTTCCCTCGGGAAACAGACGGCGCGTTCCCTCAGGGAACACCTGCCAAGCAATGGCTCAGGCGCCGAACCAGGCAAGAGCGCTACGCCGAAGCCGAAGCGATCGGGCCGCAAAGCCCGCGCCTCCGACGAGATCCTTCGCGACTACGCCCACCGTCTCCATGACGAGCACGGCCGTCTGTCCCGCGACCTCCTGGAAGGGGCCGTACGCGGCGACGGATACAGCGTCGCCAGCGACCACGCCGGCGCCATCGTCCGCGCGGTCAAGGCCGAACTCAGCGCCTCCCTCGACGGCTGACGACCACCTGGCTCAGCCTCCTGCCCCTCCCGGAGAACCCGTTCGTGACACACGACTCCCATCACACCGATCACAACCCTGACGTACTTCCGTCGCTGGCGAAGTCACCTACGCTGCTGGGGCGTCTTAGGCGTGCGTTCGGACGGACGGCCCCTGGCGGAGCCAGTAGTACCCCGAGTCCGACTCAAGGCCGGTCTTCGGGGATCTCCGCCCCGGGGGTGGCGGAGAAGCCCCGGCGCCAGGGGGCGCCAGGCCGGGAGGTCGGGGCCGAGGGAGGCCCCGACCCGGACACGCTCCACGCCATCCAGCGCGAGACCCTTCGCCCTGCTCGTGCCGCCGAGACTGCCGTCGGCGAGCCCGCAGTGAAGAGCGCACAGCCCACGATCCGCCGCTTCACCGGCAGCAAGCGCACCGTCCGCGTCGGCCCGCTGCGCTTCACCGGTGACGAGCACGCAGGGCTCCAAGAGGCTGCCGCCGAGCATGGCTACAAGGGCGATTCCGGCTTCGCCGCCGACGTCGTCCTCGCCTTCGTCACCGGCCGGTTCACCGCCAACCTTCCGCTGTCCGAGGACCGCCGCCGCACGCACCACTTCCGCGCCCAGGTCCTGCGCCAGCTCAACCGGATCGGCGTCAATGTCAACCAGATCGCCCGCGCCCTCAACAGTGACCGTACCCCGCCCGACGCACGTGAGCGCCTCGACGAGCTGCACCACCTGCTCTCCCTGATCGCCGAGGCCCTGCGCGAGCCCGCCGACCCGACGGAGGTCTGACCGAAATGATCGCCGCCATCAAACCGGCCGGGTCCAACACCCGCGGGCTGCTCGCCTACCTCTATGGCCGCGGAACCCACGACGAACACCTCGATCCACACATCGTCGCCGCCTTCGCGATGCTCGCCATGCCCGACCCCGGCCGCAACGAGATGGCCACCCTGACCGAACTCGGCCACTACCTGGATGAGCCCGTCCGGCTGCGCAACAGCGAGTTCGGCAAGCCGGTCACCGACCACGTCTGGCACTGCCCTGTCCGCGCCGCGCCTGAGGACCGCCACCTCTCCGACGCCGAGTGGGGCGAGATCGCCCGGCGCATCGTGGCCGCCGCCGGCATCGCGCCCGAAGACGACGACCTGTCCTGCCGCTGGATCGCCGTACGCCACGCGGACGACCACATCCACATCCTCGCCACCACCGTGCGCGAAGACGGCCGCCGCCCCAAACTCCACGACAGCGGCATACGCGTCGGCGACGAGTGCCGCGAGATCGAGAAGGACTACGGGCTGCGCCAGCTCAAGAAGGGCGACCGCACCGGCACCCGACGCCCCACCCAGGCCGAGATGCACAAGGCCGAACGCCTCGGCTGGGAGCAGACCAGCCAGCAGTGGCTCGAAGACCGCATCCGCGCCGCCATCCCGCATGTCACCGACGCCGAGGAACTGCTCGCCTACCTCGAAGCCGACGACATCTTGGTCAAGCCCAAGCGCGGGCCATCCGGCGATCTCCTCGGTTATGCCGTCGGCCGCCCCGGCGACCTCAACAAGGACGGCGAGCAGATCTATAAGCCAGGCGGGAAGGTCGCCCCCGACCTCTCCCTGCCCAAGCTGAAGACGCGCCTGGAAACCAGCCAGCCGGAGGAACACCCCACCGCCCGCCGCAACCGGTCCACAACCCCCTGGCACCAGGCCACCGACGCCCTCGACACCCTCCATAGCGAGCTCGCCGACACCGGCACTGGTGACGAAGGCGGAGACGCGCGAGCCCAGGCTCACATCGCCGCCCTTGGCGAACTGATGGAAGCCACCGCGCAGAAGGCCCCAGCGGACGTGCGCGTCGAACTCCAGGCCGCCTCCAGGGCGTTCGCCCGAGCCCAGCGCTCACAGGTCCGCGCCGAAGACCGCGCCGCCGACACCGTACGCATCGCTGCCCGCGACATCGTCAACACCGCCACCGGCCCGGACGGCAGCGCCCTCGCTGCCCTCGTCGCAGCCATGGTCTGGGCGGCCATCCTCGCCGGACGTTGGCACGAGGCAAAGAGTCACGCCCACCAGGCCGACGCCGCCCGCCAGGCCGTCCAGCATCTCCAGAGCGCCGCTAATCACGCCTTGGCCCCCACGCTCACAGAACTGGCGCACCGCCAGCCGAAAGAAGAGGGCCGGCGCACCCTGGCCAGCGACGTCCGCGCCGCCGTCCCCGAGCACGCCGCCCGCATCCTTGCCGACACCAGCTGGCCCGCGCTTGCCACTGTCCTCGCCGACGCCGAAGCACGCGGCCACAATCACCACCAGCTCCTTAAGGAAGCCGCCGCCCAGCGCGAACTGAACACCGCCCGCCAACCCGCCCGTGTCCTGATCACCCGCATCCAGCACACCAGCCGCAACCCCGCACCCAACCGCCGAGCCGAAGCCGCCCGACGGCGCTCGACCACAGGGACATGGGCTGCCGGTGGCGCCACTCCTACCCCGCAGCCGACCACTCCTTCCACCACTCCAGGACGGGACAACCGCCCCCGGCGGTAGCCGAGCGGCTGCCAAGTGGGGACCTGGGCAGGCCGCAGGGCCCCACAGATGGCCGTCCGGCCGACGAGTTATCGCAGGGTGGCGTCGAGGTGCTGCTGCACCGGCCCGAAGAGCCCGTACCGCACATAGCTGGGGATATCGGCGAGGGCCACTCACGCGAGTTCGGCCAGCTCGTCGGTGTCCGCGACGTAGGCCGTACCGCCCGTGAACTCGCAGGCCGAACCATGGTCCGCTGCACCGTAGACGGCACCTGAAACAGGTGCGGGCGCTGTCGCCATCGGTTCGGAACACAGTTATTCGTTAAGGTACTGGGCCTGACGTGTGACGCGCCACAGCGACCAGGCACACACGAGCGCGGACCGCACCACCAGGGCAACGGCGGCCGACAGGTGGAACGCCTCCGGGAAGACGACCAGCGCGTGCCAGAGCCAAGGGGCCACGACAAAGACGGCCGCCAGCATCGGGGCCGTACGCCAGAACAGAAACGGCAGTGCCCCGTACCAGTCGGCGGACAGTGCCAGCAGGTCGTAACGGGGCGCACCGCGGTAGGCGCCGACTAGGGCGGCTCCGATGACAGCCGGCGCGGCCGCCGACAACACCGGCAGATAGGCCACTAGCGCGGTGTGCAGGGAGGGGGAGCCTCCAGCCGCCAGGGCAACGGCGGCCGCGCCGCCTCCGCCGAGGCTGAGCGCAAGGGTCGGTACAGCGAAGTGGGCGACCGCCAGGGACGCGGGGGAGAAGGGCAGGAGCAGCGCGCGCCTGGTGTGGTCGGTGTCCTGGTACGCCGGTTCCGCAAGTGCGACGGCGGCCAGGTGGAGGGGGACAGTCAGGAAGAACCCGAGGGCTGTCGCGGTCAGTGGGCTCACGGCGGGATGATCAGCCGAGTGCCGCCAGTGCAGGACGCCCTGGAACTGGAGAATCCCGGCAACCAGCAGCGCGCCCGCCACAGCGAGGCGGCCGGGGTGACGCAACAGCACGACGGTGTCCCGCCACAGTGGTATCGCCCACGCGAAGGGCGGCGTGGGGAGCCGCAGCCGGGCCCGGCGACGCCCGGCTTGGGAGACTGCGTGGGCGACGAGCGTCAACCCCCGCAGATCCAGCAGGAACGCGCCTTGCGCCGCCTGGCGACTGTGCCGGCCCCGGACGGTCAACTCTCCGGTGGAGATGGCCCCGGCGGAGCGCACCGCCCACCAGACCGCGATCAGCGCGGCCACGGCCACAGTGATGCAGGCCGCCATGGCGGAGCCGGCCGTGTGCCCCGCGATCGCCCAGCCCGCCCAGCCCCACGGACCGCTGAGGGCCGCGATCGCGATCAGTGGCCGGGGCAGGTCGACGGAGACCGCGAGCAGCGTGAGCGTCACTCCTGCCGCCGCCAGCCCGCCGGAGCAGCGCCGCAGCACTCTGGCACATCCGGGGCGGCACTCCGCGAGGACCCCGGCGCACACCACCAGCCAGGCCAGCGAAACATGGGCCACGAGCCCTGCGAGGAGCGTGTCACCATCCGCGTTGCCCGTGTGCAGCCGCGCCAGCGCCGTCGCCAGGGCACCGGTCGTCAGGCCCGCACCGGTGGCGGCCGCCAAGGCCGACACCAGCCGGGGACGCAACAGGCGGCCGCGGTCGCCAGGCAGTGGCAGCAGCCAGGTGACCTCGGCGGGGCTCAGCACCACCGGTCCGAGCCAGCCCGCCACGGTCATGCCGAGCGCGGTGACGGCCATGCCGACACCGATCTGCTCGGCGGCGACGTCCATGCGGCCGGCCCAGGCGATCGCCCGGCCCAGGCCGGGTGCCGCTTGCAGCACGCCGGCCAGGATCAGAAGCAGTGCGGCGAGCGTCCATAGGGCCGACCACAGGTCGTCGACGCGGGCCCCCAGCAGTCGCCGGCCGCCCGTGCGGTCCCGTCGTGTCCTCCGTACGAAGGCGAGGGCATCCGCCGTGGTGTCGTCCAGGACGGACTGCTCATTCGACAGTTCGAGTGGCACCGGCCTCGTATCCATCTGAGAGGACTTCACCCCCATGGCACCGCCCGGTGGTTCCGTACCTCGTCGGCGGCCCCGTACGCCGCTGCCTTCCCGGCATCCAGCACGAGCATGTCGTCGGCTAGGGCGTCTACCAGTTCCGGGTCGTGGCAGGCGAGCAGGACGGCGGTGCCGTCCTCCTTGGCGGTCCGCAGCGCGGAGGCGAGCCGTCCACGGGAGCGTGAGTCGAGACGCTGCTCCGGCTCGTCCGCGACGATCAGCCGCGCTGGGCGTACCAGTGCGGCGGCCAGCAGCAGCATCTGCCGCTGCCCGGCTGACAGGGCGTCGGGGAAGGCGTGCACGCGACGGCCCAGGCCAATCGCGTCCAGCACCGCCTCGCAGGCCCCGTCGGCCCGCCGGCCCAGCCCGTGCGCGACCGCGACCATGCGCACGTGCTCCAGCACGGTCAGGTCGGGGAAGCACTCCGCCCCGTCCAGCAGGACGGCCACCTCCCGCCGAAACCCGGCTGTCGTCTCCCGTGGCGGTGCCCCGAGGAACTCCACCTCGCCACGGTCCGGTTCCTGCCGGCCGACGAGGACGCGCAACAGGGTGGACTTGCCGCAGCCGTTGGCACCGACGACCGCCAGGCAGCGACCAGCGTCCAGTGCCAGGTCCACCCCTTCAAGCACGGTTTCGTCGTCGTAGCCGACGGTGATCTCCCGTGCGCTCAACATGGGTGCCGTTCGCGTCATGCCTCGCCGTCTTCCTCCTGCGCCGCCCACAGGCGGCGCGCCACTTCCACGAGGAGGAACTCCTCATGCACGAAAATCCCGAGCCGATTCAGCGCCATGTGGGTGTGAGAGATCACGAGGCTGGACGCGGGGATCGGGCCGGACACCAGGTTACCGAGCGCGTCGCTCCAACGGGTCACCAGGGAAGCCCGGTTGACGAGCCGCTGGGCGGTGACCTGTGCCTTGTCCCGCAGGGTCACGGCCCAGCGGGCCGCCTCTTCACTCAGTGGCCCGGCCGGGAAGACGTCCTTGCCGGCCGAGGCGGACCAGGCCCGCCAGTAGTCGGCGTGTCTCCGGAGCTGACCGGGCACCGAGTCCTCGCCACCACCCGACCCGCGCAGCAGCGCAGCAGCCTTGAGCACGATTTCGAGGCCCAAAAGCTGTAGCTGCAGGCCCGGTAGCCGAGAACGTGCGGCCATGAGGGCGAGTTCGCTCGACAGCATGAAGGTGTCTTCGGTCGCCTCAAGGGCGGCGCCGCTTCCGTAGCGGGAGGTCTCGGGCTCGTACACGGCCGCGTACACGCCGGGCTCCCGCACAGTCCTGGCCATCCGTGCGTCGACGGACGGGTCGCCGGCTGCGCTCGCCGCCGCCAGGGCGCTGATGCCCAGCAGGTATTCGGCCGGCCGATGTCCCTCCATGGGCAGTGCCGCGAATGCCTTGCGCACCGCCTCGTCCAGACGGGCGGCCGGGACGCCGTCGCCCGGCAGAAGCCGGACTCTCAAGTGCGGACCGCCCTCCCAATATCGGATGAAGAACCAGCCGCGCAGGGCGCCCGCTTCCCGCTGGGTGTGGATGAGCTCCGCGAGGTTGTCCGCGACCAGGGGGGTGAGATGGTCGGTGCGGGTGCCGTCGGCTGGCCCATGCACGTGCCACGACAGCCAGCCGGCCATGTTGGGGCGGGGAACGGTCACCGGCGGTTCTCCTTCTCGTTCGGTCCGCGACCGCGTACGTCGATTCCCGGCTCGGTGTACCGACCTAGGCCGCAGGCGAGTTGGTACACCGGGACATGGCTAGCGCCCAGGCCGAGTGCCAAGGCCGTCGGGCCGCCGTGGAAGCTGCGCAGCGGCCGCGCGAACAGGCCGAGGGCGGCCATCGCGTACGACAGGTGCTGAGCTGTCCACCCGGCCGCCGCGAGCAGCCCCGCGGCGATCCGCTCGGCCGGTTCCGACGACGCCCGGCAGGCGGTCGCGGTGTTCGCGGAGAACACCCACACTAGGTTGCAGGCGTCGAGTTCGAAGGCTAGGCGGGGCGCGGGCGCCGCATCGACGAGCAGACAGCCACGCGCTGCGGAAACATCCCCCATCCGTCGGGCCGTGCCGTCGAAGGAGATTTCGTAGATGCCGTCCTCGATGCCTTCCACCCGCCTCACCAGGCAGTGCACGCCGAGCAGTTGCCGGACTTCGGCGAGCGGCCCCAGTCCCCGGGTGGTGGCAGACAACGCGGACAGGGCGGTGCGCCAGGCGCCGATGGGCAGTGTGCGGTGGCCGCCGGTGAAGCCGGAGATGCCCTTCGGTACGCGGCCGCTGTTGCGGTCCCACACCACGCGGCTCCAACTCGGCTGGTCGGGGGCGTAGCCGGCTTCCGGCTCACGGTCAGCTGCCGCCGCGTCGGCCATCCGGTAGCCGGGCAGCACAGGGCCGGGGATGTGGTCGGCCCAGGGCGGCGGGTGCTCCGCGGCGCCGCTCACCTCCAAGGGACGGCCGAGGGCGCGGCCCAGGAGCGCCAGGGAGGCCAGCACGTGGCCCGTCTCAAGACCCGCCAGCACGGGTCGGAGGGGGCCGTAGAAAGCGGGCAGCGCGGCGAGGGCCGAGAAGGTTTCAAGGCCCTCCGGGTGCCTGGTGCCTTCTGAGGGCACCCCGAGGAAGCCCTCCAGCTCGGGGGCGTGAAGCCAGTCACCCGTCGCGTCCTGCGTGACGACTCGGACCGGGAACTTGCAGCGGGCGGAGGGGTAGGGGCGGTGCTCGGTGTAGGGATTGTCCAGTTCGAAGCGAATCGGAGCGCAGGCGGTCGCGGTGACACTGCGGAGGGAGACGCTGTGTCCGGGGCCGGAGTCCGGCCAGGGGACCTCGTCGAGCGCGTTCCAGCGGGCCGGGACCGCCTGGAACGGCCACGCGGTGCGCAGCTCCGTCACTGCGGCCCGCACGCGCTGCCGGTGCGGCGGAGCCTCAGGATCATTCCGGGTGTCACCGGACGGCATGGCGGAGAGGATCGCCCGCAGGGCGGAGGCACGTTCATCGGCGGGGCGCGGCCCGAGGCGGTCGGGCGAGGACGCGGTGAATGCGGGAACCACGGTGGGACGACCCCCTCCTAGGGAAAAGGATGAACACTGATCCGGTCGGGCAACGGTGCCCCCGGCGCCCCCAGCAGGGGCTCCAGCCGGGGCAGGCCGAAGACCCGCTGGTTGGCGAAGCCGAAGCACAGGGGCGTCGCCCCGGGTACGACGACCCGCACCGCGTGCAGCCCGGTCCGCCGGTGTTCGAGTCCCGTCTGGTCGACGACGAGGATCTCGTCCAGACCGGCCGCCCGGAACCGATCCCGCATGTCCGCGCAGGCCGCTTCGAGGGTCTGCGTCCGCCTGGCGGGCTGGTCCGGGAAGGCGTCGGCCAGGGGTACGGGGGTGGTGGACAGGAACGGCTCGAACGCCACCCGGGACTCGGGCACCGAATACCACTGGATGTGGTGGTCCAGGTCGGTGACGTTCCAGGGGTCCTCGCGCAGCCGCAGCGCCGCCGAGCGGTCGGGCACGACCAGGTTGCCGAGCACGAGTGGCGCCAGCTCGGTGACGGCGGCACGGATCGCGGTCAGCGGGTCGGGGTGTGCCGCGGCCGTGGTCAGACTGTACTTGTCCCCCGACGCGGGGTTGAGGGCCAGTGCCCAGACAGCGGGGATCGGCACGTCCTGCGTGATGACGCACAAGTGGACCTCGTATCCGACCCGCCGCATCGCGGCCCGCAGGGCCTGTGAGGTGTCGTCGGCTACCGAAGACCAGTCGATACGGGGGACGGGTCGGGCAGCCCACCAGGTGAGCAGGAAGGCGTCTCGTTCAGCCACCTCCAGCAGGGCGTGCAACGCTGCCTCGTCGAGGCTCGCGCCGAGCGCGCACCCGTTGGAGGACTCGTACAACACCCGCCCCCACCGCTTGCCCGGCATCGGCTCCGGCGGCACGTGGTACGAACCAGCCTCCAGCGGTACCCAGGACCTCTCGGCAGACCCCCAGACTCGGGCCGGGATCCACCGCAGGGGGGCTTCCTCGTCGAAGGGGTCCACCCGGCAGGCGGGATGCGCGTACTGCTCGACGGTGAGATGGCCCAGGCGGCGCGGGTCGAGCGCGCGCCCGGGCAGCTCGCGGAAGGAGGCACGCAGGGGCTCGGCGGCGCGCACGAGGGCTTCCGAACCGGCCCGCTCCAGGCGTTCCAGCAGGGCGAGCCGCGCCGCGGCCGCCATCGTCCGCCCCCGGCCGTACCCGGCGGTGTCCTTCGCCGCGTGGTGGCGGGCGTGCACGGCGGCCACCAGGGACGCCGGGCTGTCCGGCACCGGCTGGATGCCCACCACCGGCCCGTAGCGGGTGTCGAACAGGGCCTGGCGCAGGGTCGGCAGGGTGAGATCTGGACCCTCGGCCTGCCTCAGGTCGACGTCGAGTAGCGGGGCGGCGTCCCGAGGACCGGCATCGGTGGTGGCGAACGTCCCGCACGCCGGGCATCCGGTCCCCCTCGGCACGCGGTGCCGGCTGCTGCCACGCCGGGAGACCAGCACGACCTCGCCCGGCTCCAGACCGGTTTCCGCCACCAGCTCCAGCCCCAGTCGCAGGTCGGCGAGGTGGGCCGGTACGGGATTGCGGCCGCCCCGCACGACCGGCGGGGGCGCGGTGATGCCCCGGGTGCGCAGATGCGCAGTCACCTGGCAGACGGGACAGCCCGTGCCGGAGTCGGCAGTCCACAGCGGCCCGATCTCGACCTCGGACGCCCACAGCCGTACGGACAGCAGCTGCGTGCCCGTCGCGGCGGCCTCGGCCAACCGAGCGGCCTCTGCCGACCGGTCGTGCCCGGCGAGCAGGGTAACCTGCGCGTCGTAGCGGGTTTCCAGGACACCGACGAGCGTGCACACGTCCGCCGGAAGGAGGTCCGGTGCGGACATCACCGGGGTCACTTCCCGGCTCCCGACGCGGCCGGGTCGAGATGTCCCGCCGCGAGGGGAGCGGCGCCGACGAGCACGTCGGGCGGCGTCGGTCGCCAGGCGACTCTCCGGCCGAGCAGTGCTGCGGCGAACTCCGTGACGTCCGCCTGGGCGGCAGCCAGTTCCTCGCTCACCCGCGTGTCGAGCTGGCACGCGGACGTGTCCCGCACACCGGAGGTGTCCAGCAGCCGTCGGGCTTCGGCGCAGCCGACCGAGAGATCGCGGGCCTGTGCGGGGGACAGTCCCCAGGCGGCGGTCTGCCGTGTCCCGTCCGTCACTTCGGCGAGGTACAGGCCCGGTGCTGGTTCGTGGAGTCGGTGGCGCCAGGACGCCGGGCCGGATTCCATGTGAGCCGGTGCGGCCCCGGTTGCCGGTATGTCCGCCCGATGTGGCACGCCGGGCAGCCAGCGGTCCGCCGAGGTCTTCGTCAGCTCCTCGGCGACGACCCGCAAGGCCGCGTCCAGGAGGGCAGCCGAGGGCGTCGCACCGGCTCCGCCGAGGGCGTCGTCGCTGCGCAGGAATGCTCGTAGCGCCTCGTTCTCGGCCTCGCCGTACGTCCTGCCCCAGCCGATCCCGTGGGGCCAGCCGGGAGAACCCGGGCCGGGGGCGATCCGGGCGAGGCAGACGGGCAGTTGCGGCCAGTCGCCGGGGGTGTCCCGGCGGTACAGCCCGATGAGGTCGTCCGCTGCGGATGAGTCGTCGAGGAGGAGCGTGCGGCCGTCAGCCGGGGCCGAGTGTCTCGGTTCCACGACGACGGTGCGCCAGCCCAACGGGGCTGAGTCGACCACGTGCACCGTGCGCGCGGCTTCCGAGTCCAGACCGGTCAGCTCACGGAAGATCTGGTCGGCGGAGAGTCCCGCGGCCAGCCGGAGGGCGGCCTCGCTCGGCGTGCCCGGCCGGAGCAGACGGTCCCGCAGTGCGTCGTGCGCCGCGCCCGCGAGCCCGGAGGAGGCGACCCACACCCGGCTTCCAGCCACTGCGAGCCGCACGTCGAGCGTCCCGTCGTCATTCCTTACCGCTAGGAGGGCCGCAGCGTCCTGGGGGCCACCAGTCCGCAGCACCGCCGGCACCCCGCGGTCCGCCAGGGCGTCCCGGACCGCTGACGCCGACCCCTCAGGTCCGCTCACCGTGACCTTGGCGCTGGCGAGCCGGTCCAGGGCCGTGCCCGGGTCCTCGCAGTGGCTTTCCACGTACGCCACCGCTGCCTCGGGCACATCGCCCGGCACTGCGTAGTCGACGGGCACGATCGCGCCGCGCGCCCGCAGCTGCTGTACGACGCGCTCGATGACGGGGCCTGCCTTGGGGTTTCCGGTCTGCCGTACGAGGTCGTCGACGGTGTGGGGCTCCTCCAGGGTCCTGATCCACGCGCACACCGCCTCGACGAGCGCGGGTGGCAGCCGCAGGGTGAATGAGTCGCGCGGGGTCTGTACGAAGACACCGTCGGCGGTGCCGCCGTACACGGTGCTGGGACGAAGTTTCAGGCGCATGTCAGACGGGCCTCACAGCGATTCGGTCCTGCCACCTCTCGCCGAGCCGGTCGTCGATCACCGTGGCCAGGCAGTGACAGTAGAGGTAACGGTTGAGCGGTGTGACGCCGAGCCACTGGAGGGCCTCGTAAAGCCAGTTGACCAGGACCCGGAAGGGCCGGTAGCCCTCCGGCTCATGTCGGCCGAAGCCCCGTTCCGCCAGTTGCTGGTGGAACGCGCTCAGGGCGGCCGGTGCGGGCTGGGTGCGGTGCGCGGTGCCGGTCAGGAGGGCGTCGATCTCGGTGCGCATCTCCGGCGCACCGAGTTCCCGATAGACGGCGCGGCACTGCGCGTGTCCGGGCAGCCGGTCTGGTTCCGCCAGGGCCAGCTCGGCCAGTCGTTCGAGCTGGGGGCGGAAACGCTCGTACGCTGCCGCGAAGCGCGCCCGCTGTTCGGCACCGTCCGGGCGAGACGCGAGGAACGCCTCCGCGTGCGAACGGAAGGACAGCGAGCCGAACCGGATGCCGCCGGGGTAGACGGAGGCGGCCGCAGCCATCCAGCGCAGGGCCAGGCCGGGCGCCTGCGCCCGCGCGGCGGCCGCATCGCCGCTCGGCAGCGCGGCGAGCAGGAGCGCCATGCCGGTGAGGAGCCGGTGGCGCAGCACGGTCGTCGCGGTCGGCTGGTCCGGTAGCGTCTCGACCTCGGTCGCGCCGTGCGGATGCGGCGCGGGCTGCCAGGTCGTACGGCCCTCCAGGGCGGCAAGCCGCCGGGTCCGCTGCTGATAGTGCTCCGGGGACCAGGTGGCCGACTCGTCTGCGGCGGCCGAGAGCATGGTCCGAAGCTCCGCCAGACGGACCGCCGGGAGCGGCTCGTACCCGAGGTTCAGGTCCACGTGGGGCCCCCCGTCCCAGTGACGGGCTGGGAAGCACACGGTGGCCTCGGACTGAATGGCCGTCAGCACGGGGACGATCCCGTCCGTCATCAGCCGGAGGCCGTCCTCGCGGTAGTCGTACGTACGGAGCACCGTCAGCACCGCGCCGCCCTTTCCTGTCCCGGCGCGGCCGACGCGTCGAACTCGTAAGTGATCTCCCGTACGTGCCGGCCCTCGACCGGGACCGGCTGGCACTCCTCGACGAACGGGCGGGTGAACTCCCGGGCCGTCTTGGCGAGCGAGCGCAGAGTCAGGGCACTGGCGGTGTCCACGTACTGTGGCTTGGTCAGTGCCGCCGGGCGCACCGTGAGATCCGGGACCGGATTCTCCTCGTCGTGCCAGGGCGGGAGGTCCTTGCAGAATAGCTGCCTCGGCATCCCGTGCCGTGCCATCGTCTCCGCCAGCCGGCGCAGGTCCGGTTCGGCGCCGCGGGCCGCATCGGTCAGCGGCGTGAGGTCGGGTAGGTACCAGCGGCGGCGCTGCAGCACGACGTCTCGGTAGCGCAGCCGAGGCACGGCGAGCACACCGCCTGACGCGTCGGACCGCCGCGCCGCCCGGTGGAACTGGTCGAAGGCGCAGCTGATCAGCCCGCCGCCCTGCAGCCACAGCGCGATCCGGCTGGGGGCGGCCAGCAAGTCCCACCGTGTTGAGGTGACCACCACCGGCCGGAGCGCACGCCGTGTCTCCAGCCGCAGCCGGCCCGGCCCCTTCTCGTCGACCAGCGTGGCGTCCGCCCAGTCCTGCGGCCCCATGACCTCATCCAGCAAACGAGGATGCACACCGGTGTTGAATCCGTGCGCGTGCCGGTCCTCCGCCACCCCGGCACCGAAGTGGTTCCGCAGCCGGGCCCGCAGGTGTGCGGTGGCGCGGCCCGCCGATGCGTCGAGGTGGAGGAAGCGGGCGTATGTCGCGCCCAGCCCGCCGTAGATGTTGTTGCACACCCAGAGCCCGTCGCCGTGCTGCATCATCACGCCGTACGAGGCGGTGTCGCACCGCGCCCAGGCGGGCACGGACCGGTTCCAGCGCCGCACGGTGTCCTCGTCCAGGCGGGCCTCGGTGGCGTTGCCCACCCGGCCGAAACAGTCCGCGAGGTCGGTGAGGACGGCGCGCCGGACGTCCCAGAGTTCCTCGAACGCCTTGCGGATCTCCGCGTCGTCGATCTCCGGCTGTCCACCGGAAGCTGCCGTCACCAGCCGGGCGGCCTCGGCGGCGAGGCGTTCCGCCTGCTCGAGGAGCGGCACCCTGCCCCCGGCTCGGCGGGTCACTGCCTGCAACGCCAGCCGCAGATCCGTCTTCAGGTCGAACACGCTGAGAGCTGGCAAGAGTTCGGCCATGGCCGCCAGGGCCGTACGGGGCCGAGGCGGCGGCGGCGAGCTCGCCAGAGTGTCCTCGTACACCTGCATGCCCACCGCTGCCGCATGGGGCAGTCGGGCCATGGCCGACCGGAGCTGTTCCATCGCTTCGGGCCGCGTCGTGGCGTCGTCACAGGCCAGCCGGTCGGCCATCACGGCGAGGTCGGCTACCAACGCCCGCCGTGGGTCGTCGGGTGCGATCGCCGCCGCGCAGGCCGTCAGAAACCCGGGCTGCTGCTCGTCCACCGCCAGGGCGGGCACGAGCAGGCCGGACCGCAGTGCGGCGCCCATCACCTGTTCGGCGCGCGACGGCGCACAGTCGAGGCGCTCCGCGAGGCGCATGCGCACCTGCGTCCACGGGTGCGCTCCGTAACGGCACACCTCCATAAGGCAGGCAACCTCCGGGCCCTGCCGTACGGCGACTCGGCGGGGTCGGCCCCCGTCCCGGTTCACCGCGAGGAAGGCGAGACGGGCCTCGTCAGTCGGAAGCAGCGGCGCCAGGCGCACATGGTCGGGGGCATCGGTGTCCGGCTGAGTGGCGACCAGCAGCGCTCCGCGCTGCACCTCCACAGCACGGGCCACGACAGCCGGCGCTTCGGCCTCCCAGCCGCGTACGGCCTCCTGAGTGGCGTCAGCCGCATCCATGAGACCCAGAGAGACGGCGGTGAACCGGGCTCGGGGGCTGGTCCGCGTCATCGCGCGCAAGGCATAGGCCGCGATACGAGCCTCCGACTTGCGGTCGGCTCGGTCGACCTCACCGCCGTGTTCGGCATAACGCCTCACGGCCCGTCCGAGATCCCCGCTGACGATATCGACGGAGGAAGCGAAATGCCCGTCCGCGCAGAGCACGGCCAGTGCCTGGCGCTCATGCCGGATACCGGTTCTCGCTTCGCCGGTGAAGAGCTGGAGAGTGCGGAGGTAGTTCATGACTGCGGAATTCCACCGGGCCACGTACGGGCGTGGGTTACCGCTTCCTTCACTGAGCGGTGTGGTCGGCTTGTCACGAATACGGCGTCGCAACCGGACGAGACCCGTGGGCTCTTCGGCAGTCCGGATCTCGTTGCCCAGAACGCGGACCGCGGCATCGGCGGCCGACAGCGCCTCACCGCACAGGGTCACGACCCGATCCCAGGCTTCGGAGGAAGAGGGATGAGCGATCGCTGTGCATGGGAGAGGATTTACCCGGGTCGCACACAGATTGACAACCGAAAAACTTTGCACGTTCCCCCGTCCTCAGTGAAGAGTGAATGGTGCCGGGGAGCCACTGAGGCGACTCCCCGGCCATCGTTCTACTCTGCCGCCCTGCTCAGTCAGCTGGAGCTGCTGCAGCAGGAACAGCTCGCGGCGCAGCAGGACGCTGCGTCGGAGGCCCCCATCACCGGAAGTCCGGTGGTGTCCGGAACGTCCTCGACGGATATCTCCTCGAGCGTGAACTCATCGAACTCGATGGTTTCCATAAGTCCCCTCCTGTGTGTCGGTAAAGGGGGCTGCATTCTCCCGCGACCCCGTTTTAGTGCGCGAACAAACGTTCGCCGACGGTTGATTCAAACATGTCATGTCGAGGCTGATCAACGGCGTTTTTCGGCCCACCTTGGCCGACATCGGCGGCTCGTCGAGGCATCCGGGACCTGCGGGAGGACGCCTTTGCCGAACTGCCGGAATCGCTGGCTGGGCGTCCTCTTGTAACCGAATGCTGCTGCTCAGCAGCTCGCATGCGTGAGCGGTACGTGAGCACCCGATACCTGCTCTGACCAGGTGGTTCCGGACACTGAAGCACCGCCAGAACCCATGCACCACGCCCGCACCAGCACTTGTGATGCGCAGGTCCCAGCTCTGTTGAACCACTGCCCCCACGCGCACCAAATGCAACGATCGCGTGGGTACCCGTCGGCGAGATCCTGAAGTAGGCGTGGCGCTCCTTCTGGGAGCCGACCCGCTTCCCAAGCCCCCGGGAGACCACCCAACACCGGCCCATGCCAACAATGCGACCCGCGTATAGGCCATCCAAGCCGGTAGCCGATCGCGCCCCCGGAAGTACAGCAGCGAAGTACAGCAACCGGACCGGCCGACAGTGACCGCCCAACGACCTTTGCGCCACCTCTGACCTGCGTGGATGACCTCACCGACCATACCGCCCGTTATTCAGGACGAAGAGGCTCCCGACGGGTGGTGGGGCAGCATGGCACACCCGCCGGGAAGCCGGTCCGAAGGTTGCAGTTTGGGTTGCATTCACCTCTGTTCAGAGGTGTCCGGGGTACTTCCATCGGGCCCTCTCGGCCCAGGTCAGGACGCTGACGGGTGTTGCCGAACACCCGGACGAACAGTTGGAAAGCGTGTTGGGGGCAACCCCTCACGAGTTCGAATCTCGTATCCTCCGCACTCGCCCGCCAGGGCATGACGAAGGCCCCGACCGGTTCGCCGGTCGGGGCCTTCGTCGTGTTCCGCGCCAGTCGGGGTCTTCCCCTACGGCGTGTCCCGCAGGGTGGACGCGGCTGCCCCGCCCGTTCGTCGGGCGGGGCAACCGGTGGTGGGGAAGGTCAGGGAACCGACTTGTAGGTGTTGCTGGCCCACAGGGCGCCGCCGGTGCTGGGGCCGCCGCCGCTCTTGTAGACGACGAAGTTGCCGTCGCTCTGCATGAGGGCGTAGGCGCCGGAGTGGCCGTAGGTGTGGGTGGACCACAGGGCGCCGCCGGTGCTGGGGCCGCCGCCGCTCTTGTAGACGACCAGGTTGCCGTCGCTCTGCATGTACACGTAGGCGCCCGCGTGACCGTAGGTGCCGGTGGACCAGATGGCCTTGCCGTCGCGCGTGCGGTACATCACGACATTGCCGTCCGCCTGCACCACCAGGCGGGTGTACCGGGTCTGCGTCCACCAGCCGCCGTTGAGCTTCTGGCCCGACTTGATCGTCGTCGAGCGCACGTTGGTGCCGTCCGCCCAGAGCGACCCTCCGGTGCTGGGGCCGCCGCCGGCGCCGTACACCACGAGGTTGCCGTCGTCCTGCAGCAGGAGGTAGGCGCCGGTGTGACCGTTGGTGTGGGTGGACCACAGGGCGCCGCCGCCGGCGGCGTAGACGACCAGGTTGCCGTCGCTCTGCATGGAGGCGTACGCCCCCGAGTGGCCCGAGGTGTGGCTGGACCAGATCGCCGGGCCGTTGCCCGCCGCGCCCGTCTTGAGGTAGGCGACCAGGTTGCCGTCGCTGCCCATGGAGAGCGTCACGTTCGCGCTGCTCAGCCGCTGGCCGGAGGTCAGCTTCTGTCCGGGCTGCAGCGCGTTGACGGAGTTCGGTCCGCCTGCGAAGGCGGCGGTGCCGTTGGGGGTGCCGAGGCCCGTCGGGCCGTCGTAGCCGGCGCCCGCGGTGCACAGATAGGTGGGTGAGCAGGTGCCGTTGGACCCCGTGGTGACGTCGTTCAGCGCCGCGGTGTGCCCGTAGAGGTACGAGGAGGGGTAGCTGTTCGCGGTCGGGGTGCCCGCGAGGGCGTAGGTGGCCGCGACGATCGGCGAGGATACGCTGGTGCCGCCGTAGACGTCCCAGCCGGAGGCCCCGTAGGTGTCGTAGACGGCGACACCGGTGGCCGGGTCGGCGACCGCCGAGACGTCCGCGACGCTGCGACGGGAGCAGCCGGTGTCCGACTGCCAGGACGGCTTGGGCTCGACCGCGGAGCATCCGGATCCCGTGCCGTTGGTGCTGCCGGTGGACCACACCGACTCGCTCCAGCCCCGGGAGGTGCCCGCGCGCACGAGCGAGGTACCGCCGACCGCCGTGACGTACGGGGAGCCGGCCGGGTACTCGGCGCCGTAGCCGCCGTCCCCGGCGCTGACCGTGATGGCGACGCCGGGGTGGTTGAAGTACTGGACGTCCGCGGTGGTCTCGCTCGGGTCCTCGGTGCCGCCGAAGGAGTTGGAGACGTACTTCGCGCCGAGGGCGACGGCCTTGTTCTCGGCCGTGCCGAGGTCGGACACGCTGGAGGAGTTGGCCTCGACGAGCAGGATGTGGCACTGCGGGCAGACGGCGCTGACCATGTCGAGGTCGAGGGATATCTCGCCGGCCCATTCGGCGTCCGCACTCGGGTAGGTGGTGCCGCCGGTCTGGTTGACCTTGCGGAAGCAACCGTTCGCGGTGGTGCAGGGGGGAAGGCCGTACTGGGACCGGTAGGTGGCGAGGTCCGACTCGGCGGTGGGGTCGTCCATGGCGTCGACGATCGCCACGGTCCGGCCCGAACCGGCCGTGGAGGAAGGCAGGTTGTAGGCGCTCTGCAGGTCCGAGGGGCCGTAGCCGGACGGTGTGGCGTTCGCGCTCAGCGTCATGTGCTGGACGATGTCGGTCCTGGCCTCGGCGAGGCACGCCATCTGACCCGGCTTGGTGGCCTGGGCGCACAGGTGCTTGACGTGGGCCGCCGCGGTGGCCGAGGCCGCGGACGCGGTCGCCGTGAGCGGTCCGCCGGTCAGGAGTGCGGCGGCGGACAGCAGAGTGGCCGCGGCGGAGCCCGCCCGGCGTCTGCGTCTGCTGTCCGGCTGCTCCGGTGTCGCGTGTTCGGCGCTTGAGCGCAAGGAAGTGCCCTTCTGTGTGGTGCCGATGGAGAGCGACTGGTCTGGGCTGGTCCGACCGTGACCGCCGTTTCGGCAGGTGCCGGCGGATGTGCGGCGCGCTGCCGCCGCTGCCGGTCACCGCCGAGTGGCGTGCGCGCGGGGACGGGAGAACCGCGTCAGTACGGTCTGCGTCGACCGCGGACCGGGCGTCCCTGATTACTCGTCGGTGACACCACGGAAAACGGAGAGAAAACTAATTCCCCGGAAGAAGAGGAGCGCCTGACGCATTCACGTGCACTCGCTTTCGACGGTGCTCCGTCGAACGCGTCGCCGCCTTCTTCCATGTCCCCGCTCTCGCCGGTTCCGCACGCCCGCACAGGGGAGTTGACGGACCAGAAATGCTCACAGAAGCCTTCCCCGGCCCACGGTGTGGTGAGTGAGGGAGGCCGCTGCCGGGACGCTATCCGGACGGTTCGCCCAGAAACAATCAGGCGATGGTAAATCCTTGATCAGAGCCGGGTAGTCGGCGTTGATAACATTGGCGATGGCGCGCGGAATCCGCGCTCAGCCGGAGTTGGTCGCCAGTCCGGCTATACCGGCGAGGTAGACGATCACCGCCGTGGCGCTGTCGACGCCCATCCGGGCGTACTGGCGGCGGGGGCCGGAAGACGAGGCCCGCCATGTAGACGACGGTGAGGATGATGCCGAGCGCTGTGAGATGGACGTCCGCGTGGTGCGCCGCCGGCAGTGCGGGCTTGCCCGAGATGAGGCTCGCGAGCAGGAACAGCACGGGCAGGAAGGTGTTCCCGCCGAAAATGTCGCTGACGGCGAGCTGGTAGTCGCCGAGCTTTGTGGAGGTCAGACCGGTGCTGATCTCAGGCAGGGCGGTGGCCACGGCCAGCACGGTGGCGCCGAACCGCGCGCCGCTCAGTCCCTGCCGCGCGAAGAGCGAAGAACTCCTCGCCGCTGCGTTCGATGACCACACCGGCCACCAGGGTCGCCAGGGCCGAGACGGAGAACACGAGCGTGGCACGTGCGGTGCTCACGCCGCGGTCGCCGGCCGCCTTCTCCTTCTTGGCCCTGGAGTGGCCACGCGGTTCGGGCTGGCTGTCGGGGGCGTCGCCGCCCTCGCGCCACGGCAGGCCGCGTCCGGCCCGGTTCAGCAGCACCAGGCCGATCACCCACAGCGCGGCGATCGCCACGGACGCGGGGGCCAGGCCCGCGGCGTGCAGCTCCGGGGGGAGCTGAGTGCCCATGACGACCACGGCTGGCACGGCCACCACCAGGGCGCCCTCCAGGACCAGTTGGAGACTGGCGGCCAGGCGGGTCAGCGGTGCGCACGGACGGACCCCGGTGGCGTCCAGGACGGCCAGGACGACGGTCTGGACGGCGATGCCGCCGAGGATGTTGCCGACGGCGACGTCGAGTTGACCGGCCATGGCGGCACTGACGGTGATGGCGGTCTCGGGCAGGTTCGTGGCGATGGCCAGAAGGATCAGACCGCCGAGCGCACTGCCCAGGTGCAGCCGTTCGGCAAGCACGTCGGTGGTGTCGGACAGCTTGACGCCCGCGTACCAGATGACCGCGGCACTGGCCGCGAACAGCAGGAGCAGACCCGGCGAACTCAAAGATCCCATGCCGCGTGCGGTACCCGCCGCCGTCGAACGGAACCTGGCGGTGCGACAGGTGCGGCACCTGCCGGGGTATGCGCCGGATCGTAGGTCGGCCGCGGCCGTCGAGGAGGTGCGGGGCGGGCGCGGTTCGTCGGCGTCGCCGGGATGGTGCGGGGCGGACGACGGCTCGTCGGCGTGACCGGGATGGTGCGAGGCGGACGACGGCTCGTCGGCGTCGCCG